>NZ_JBFOLH020000022.1:0-65926 GCF_040829825.2 Leadbetterella sp. DM7
GGCCCTTGACAACAACATAGTATCCCATCAGCAAAATCTCTGGCTAGCATTTCTTTAAAAAAACAAAATCGGCTGTCAAAAAATTATTCAACAACCGATTTCAATTCTATTTACTGAATATCCCTATATAATAATAGAAATGTAGCTTAGTTTTTAACCGCAGCGGCGGACCGTTTTTAACTTACTCATGTGTCTTCGTGACTCATATGGTCAACCGCTGATACTTTAATTCTGCTTCTTATCCATAACAATATAGGCAGGCCAGGATTCCCGATCCGGCAGCGTAAATTCTTCGTCATAAGGTTGGGTACCTCCGGTATTGTTGTACAAGGCCACCCGTTTCACGCCCGTAGCTGTGCTGCCGCCCACACCATTAATGACGTTCAGGATATTGCCCGGGCCCGCAAAACGGGTGATGCACATCTTTTCCAGCTTCACACCCGGGTTGTTGGGTACCTCAAAGCCGTTTTTCTTATTCACATGGCCGTCTGTTCCGGTGAAAACCGCATACGAGCCCATTCCTATACTATGATGTTCGCTCACCGTATTCGCTACCTTAAATGCCGCATAACCCTCTACCCTGCCTCCCTGGCTGCTCCAGGCTGCCTGGTTCGGGGCATCGTACGGAGGCTCGTTTTGTAAGAAAAAGGTCCTGCCGCGTTCTCCCAGCCACAGCACCTCATATTCCTGGTAGTGTTCGGCAAACAGGGCATACAGCGTAACATCATCACCGGTAACAATGAGCCCGTTTTTACACCTGTCTCTTACCCAGCGGGCATCTCCGCCGCGTTGCGAACCATGATCGGCACGCCACAACCAGAAGTGATCACCCACCACATGATTGCTGTTGATCTGCATAGAGGCATGTACCTGGATATTTTTGGATTGAACCCCGCCTACCCTGCACGTGAGGTCGGTAAGCAGGATGGGATTGCCAGAGTGATCGGCATGAGCTCCTTCATTCCCCACCCTGACCTGGTACGTTGTACTGTTGAAGGAATCCATGAGAAGTCCGGCAATAATAATTCCATCTTTGTCATCGGCATAGATGCATCCCCAGGTGTTTTTTTCCGTAGGCTCCAGCGTTACCGAAGCTATACCGGCCCCCAGCAGGATAGCGTCTTCCCGGTTTACCTGGATAGGCGCATTCAATGCATAATGGCCCGGTGTAAAAAATATATTTTTGCCTGCTTTTAAAGCCTCATTGATCTCAGCATCGGTATCGCCTTCTTTAGCCACATACCAGTCGGTAAGCAGATCCTGGACCTCCCCTTTTCCCATACCTGCCGACGACCAGGATAGCCCTGTTCTGTTCTTCTGCCATGCCGGAACAAACACTTTGTATTCGCCGTCGTCATCCATAAACAGGAAAGGTTTTTCGCGGATAACGGGTGTAACCGGAACGGGTGAGTTGATCTCGTCTGCTTCCGGGGCATTGACACAGCCCTGCCAGACCATGTTATACGAACCGCCCATAGCTCCCCGCCCGGCAGGGAAGACCGTATTCCGGGTGTACCATTGCTGTTGTCCCTTCCAGTCGGGCCGGGATGATGTATAATACGTATCGGCAATATAACCGCCACTGCCCCAGAAATTGGTATCGCCTACGTCTGAAATATACTTCGAGGTGCTTTCAACCTGCATTCTTCGCGCACTGGTTGACTGCGAAACCGTCCAGGCAAAATCGCGCATCACGGTCACATTTTCCATGGAACGCCAGAAGGTGCAGGTGGCGTTTGCTCCGCCTGAAAGGTGGGGCCTGGTGAATACCGATCCCAGCTTAACCGCTGCCGGTACCTTTCCCAGGCCCCCGATATGAGAGTAGAATCCCAGCTCTATGGCGTTAGACGCTGCCGATGAGGCTGAACCTGAGCCGCCCGGATCGTACGTCTGACCATTCACATTTGCTTTGAAATAATAGGCCTGACGTTTAGTGGTCCACTCACCGTTGGACCCGCCCAGCCCCACAGTGCTGAAGTGCGAATTGATTTCGTTCCGTGCCGTTTCGGCCGTTTCGTATTTCCTGTCATAGAAATACATACGATCACCAAAAATCTGGTTCTCCAGCGAAAGTATCAGGGTTAATGAGTCTCGGGTAATCTTATAGTAATTTTCATACTTATCGGCGTTGGGCCTGTGATCTGTGAATGTCAGCCCGGAAGTCGACCCTACCGGCACAAAATCTGATGCCAGGCGGCTGCCCCCTCTTGTGATCACATAGTTTCCTGAAGAACCGAATGCAGGCCACGACAAGGTCATGCTGTGCTTCTTCTTGTTGTAAACCAGCTTGCCCCCTGTCTCCGGGCTGCTTTCTCCGGGAAAGCAAGGTGTATCAAAACCACATAGGATCAACGCAAATGCGGTTAACACAAAGGTTATTTTTGTACTCATAAGAAATTCTTCGGTTATGATTTCAGGCCCTAATTTAGTTTAAGTTTTCCGTTCCACTGATGATCCGGGTACAGGTTTTTGACCGGCGTCATTCATGTGATCAGGTAGAAGCCTGAACGCTTCCTTATTATTCACCTCTACGGTGCTGGACATGAGCAATATATAACATTTCAATTATTCCTTTTCACCTTTTCCATATCTTTTGAAAACTCCGGTGTACCGGTTTCAGCAAATGAACAGAACTGCTTTAATTTTGCAGTTTCAATCCGGTAGCTATGGCAATTTCATTCAATGCAAACCTGAATACATCCGATCTCAGAATTCATTCCACGAAAGTTCGTGTTCGTATTGCCGTATCGTCTTTTTACTTTTTCCAGGGCCTGTGCTTTGCCTCCTGGGCCAGCCGGATCCCCGACATCAAAACCGCCCTGCAGCTTTCTGACGGGGCCATGGGGTCTATCCTGTTTGCCTTACCGGCCGGACAGATGTGCACCATGCCCGTATCGGGCTACCTTGTAGGAAAATACGGAAGCCGGAATATCATGCATTTTTCGCTGCCGCTTTATTCCCTGGCCATGGTATTGCTTTCTTTGTGTACGGGTGCGTGGCAGCTGGCCGCCGCTTTGTTCCTGTTCGGGGTAACGGGTAACCTGTGCAACATCTCGGTGAATACCCAGGGCGTTAATGCCGAAAGAATGTATAACCGCCCCATTATGGCTTCATTTCACGGAGCCTGGAGCCTGGCCGGCTTTACCGGTGCCCTGATCGGGCTGCTGGCCGGAGCGATGAAGCTTACGCCCATGTATCACTTTGCGCTGATCTCGGTCATCAGCTTCATTGCCACGTATGCCAATGTAAAATACCTGGTGGGCGACAGCGCCCCCAAAACAGCTACACCTGAAAAGAAAAAATTCTTTTCAAAACCCGATCCGCTTATCCTGCAGCTGGGCATCATCGGCTTCTTTGCCATGTCGTGCGAGGGTGCCATGTTTGACTGGAGCGGTGTTTATTTCAAAGACATTGTAGGGGCGCAGGGTGCCTGGACCAGCCTGGGTTATGCCTGCTTTATGGTCATGATGGCCACCGGCCGCTTTGTGGGCGATAAAATTGTGGCAAAAACCGGCAAAAAGAGGATTATGCAGCTGAACGGGCTGCTGATTGCGGCCGGGTTGCTGATCGCCGTTTTGTTTCCGTACATCTCTACGGCAGCTTTTGGCTTCCTGCTGGTTGGCTTCGGGGTATCTACCAATATCCCGAATGTATACAGCATGGTGGGCCAGCAGAAGAAAATGTCGGCCAGCGCTGCCCTGGCAGCTATTGCCAGCATCAGCTACCTGGGCTTCCTGCTGGGGCCACCGCTTATCGGGTATATTTCCGAGATCCTGAACCTCCGGATCTCCTATGCGCTCATAGCCGTATTCGGGGTCATGATCAGCGTTATGGTGACCCGCCTGAAGGTGATCCGGTAGTGCCTAGAAGTCAAACTGGAAAGTGATCACCGGCACCAGTCCGCTGCCGTCATAAAAAATGCTGGTGGTGTTATTCCCGGCATTGTAATACACAGACGTCGCATTGATGCGGTTAAATACATTCTGGATATCCAGGCTGATATTTCCTGAAAGCTTCCTGGCGTTATACCGGTAGGCAAAACGCACATCCAGACGACGGTAAGCCGGTACCTGTCCGGCAAAATCAGCATTTTTCAGCTCCACGTAGTGCCCTTCGTTAGCCGAGAGCACCGGGTCATACGGTGTATACCGGAAACCTCCGCTCAGCAGGTACCGGGCACCGGCCTGGAACGTCTTGCCGTTTTTCAGGGGAAATTCCTTACCGGCCGTCACGGCCGTGGTATACCCCGTATTAAAACGGGTATTGAGCTTTATGTTGTTCAGTGTTTTATAGGTTGAATTCACCCATGAGCCCGTTACCAGGAAATAATACGAATCAGAAAACATCTTCTCTATCGCTGCGTCTATTCCGTAATTGGTACCGGTTCCCCGGCTGACCATCTTCGTCACCGGGAACTCCGAGCTGTTGTTCAGCATCCAGTAATTTGACGTTTTATCAGGATCCACCGGCACATTCGCCAGCTTCTGGTAATAAGCTTCCAGCACCCACCGGATCTTGGAAGGGGTATATACCTGGTACGAGAACACCAGGTGCCGGGCTTTGAGCAACCCGAGGTCTTTGTTCAGAAATACGCCCAGCGAATCTTTGACATAATAGGCCATCAGCGGCAATGTGCGGCTGTACAATCCATAGGCCAGGCTCAGGCGGTGGTTCTCGCCGGCCAGGTATTGCAAAGACACCCGCGGATCAAGCGACCACGTGCCGTTTGCGAATAATTTCAGGTAGTGATAACCGTAATTTAAATTCAGGCCGGGCAGCAGACGGGTTTGTACCTGGGCATACTGCTGAAGCTGAGCGGTGTTTCCGTTTCCTTCTACCGACACGTTTCCGCGCAGCTGGCTGACGTCTGAAAGTGAGCTCCGTTCTTTTACATCCCTGTAAAAATCAAACCGGATGAAATTCCCGATTATCCCGGTTTTCAAAGCCGATTTTGCGCCCAGGCGGGTCTGGTATACCGTGGTGGCCACCACCCGCTTATCGGTGTACTGCTGCGTTTCATAGCGGAATCGCCGGTTGTCCCGGTCCAGGGTATCGCCAGACCGGCGGATATCGCTCCCCACCAGCGCCACTACCGTTTTCAGTACCGATCCGGCATTCAGGTGGCGGGTCCAGGTATAGCCCAGGGCACCCATATTGGCCGGCTTTACCCGGTCTTCCCAGTTATTGGCCACGCCTGCTTCGCGCCGGGCGGGATCTTCTACCGGGATGTAATGCTCTTCACTGAGCCCGCCCATGCCGAATACCGTTTGCACGCTCTTGTTGTTCCTGCTTCTGAACACCAGGTTAAAAGACAGGTCCTGGAAGTTGTTGGTCACCCGCTCACCCACCAGGTAAAAGCCCATGCTGCTCAGGAGGCCCAGGGTAGAATACCGGTAATTGACCAGGTACGATGAGCTTCCCTTGCTGATCGGTCCTTCGGTGGCAAAGTCTATTCCCAGCACCCCTGCCTTGAAGCGGTTTTCTCTTTTCTGGTTATTTCCCGCCCTGAACCTGACATCAAATACCCCGGAGAGGGCATTGCCGTATTCTGCCGCAAAGCCGCCCGTTGAAAAGTCGGAGCGGGCTACCAGCTGCGAGGAAAAAACCGTTATTCCGCCGCCTGAAGACCCGATCAGCGCAAAATGGTTGGGATTGGGAATATCAATGCCCTCCAGCCGCCACAGGATGCCTGCAGGGGAGTTCCCGCGTACCACGATCTGGTTTTCGGTGTCGTCCTGCCCCACCTGCACACCGGGGTAAGACAAGGCCATCCGGCCGGGATCATTGACGCCGGCGGGCATACGCTCGGCTTCTTCTGCGGTAAAAGAACGTGTGCTCACCACCGAGAGATCGTTCAGCGGCTCATACGCATTTTTGGCCGCCGTTACCACTACCTCGCGTATCTCCCGGCTGACTTCGGTAAGCGCTATGGTGAGGTAGGGTTCCGGGATGCTCTGTACAATGAAATCAGCCATGGTAAACGGCTCATACCCCACAAAATTCACCTTTACCGTTCTTCTGCCTAACGGTACATTCTTCAGGGTAAATTCGCCGTCTTCAGCCGTTAAAACGCCTTGTGTACTTCCTTCCAGTATTACGGTGGCTCCTTCCAGCGGCTGCCCGGTTTTCTTGTCGGTAACGATCCCCCTTACATCCCGGGTCCGGTCCTGGGCCCTGGCCACAGAAACCAGGCAAACAAAAAAGAATATCCAATGCTTCATAGGTGCTGAATAAGGCCAACAGCACTAAAATAAGTCAATTTTTTATTACTATATTCTAATTATTTCTTTATTTCGTAGATTATTACATTTTCTATGAGATTAAGCGTACTGACCCCGGCCGTGTTCCTGCTGTTGCTGGCGGTCTCCTGTGGAAAGAAAGAACAGGCCACTTCCCTCAACATTGAAAAGCTGCCTAAAGCGGGCCCGGAGCAGGTTGAAAAGCTGATTGAGCAGTTTGTTGACGCAAAAGAAGGATCCGTCATTGAAATTCCCGAAGGATATTACGAGCTGCCTACCCAGCTCATTCTCGACAATGTCAACGGTGTAAAAGTAAAAGGGGCCGGCATGTTCAATACCGTGCTATCGTTCAAAACCATGACCACCGGTGGTGAAGGAATGAAGATTGCGGGAAATAATATCCTGCTGGAAGGCTTTACCGTAGCCGACGCCCCCGGAGATAATATCAAAACCCAGCACTGCGAGGGCATCACGTTCCGCCAGGTAAATACCACCTGGACCCACGGCAAAAAGTCAGAGAACGGTACCTATGGAATCTACCCGGTGCAATGCAGGAATGTGCTGGTAGAGCACTGCGAAGTGAGCCACTCGCGCGATGCGGGCATCTACGTGGGGCAGTCGGAAAACATTATTGTGCGAAATAACTACGTTCACCAGAATGTGGCCGGCATAGAGATCGAAAACTCAGATAATGCCGAAGTGTACGACAATCATGCAGAAAACAATACGGGCGGAATACTCATTTTTAACCTGCCGGGCCTGCCCAAGCCCTTTGGGTCAGGTACCCGGGTATTTAATAACCTGATCAAAGCCAATAACCACGAAAATTTCGCGATTTTCCAGGACGGTAACCCGGTATCCATGATTCCGCCCGGCAGTGGCGTGGTGATCCTGGCCGGTGACCAGGTGGAAGTGTTCCATAACAAAATCATTGATAACCGTACCCTGGGCGTGGCCATTGCCAGCTACCAGATTACCGACCTGCCCGTTCCTACCCACCCGGGATGGAGCCCCTATACTACCCGCATTTATATTCATGACAATACGTATGAGCGTGCAATGGCCCTGCCCGACCTGAGCAAAGACTGGGGTAAGCTGATTGCCGCCAAATGCCTGAGGGCGCCGGATATTCTTTACGACGGCATCCTGGATCCTGCCAAAGGCAAAGATGCCGCCACCAATCCGATGCAGGTTTTTGTAGACGAAAAAACAGACGACCTCCGGTTTTACCGGATGGTGATCCCGGATGACGGGAACGTGATGGGAATCCGGATGGAAAAAGATGCCAAAAGCTTTGCCGGGTCATACCCGGTTTCTACAGATGTGTCGATGATTCCGTCAAATAAATAAGTGAAAAGTTGCGGAACATTCTTACATAAATATTTATGTTCCCTAGCTTTTAGTTTTTAACTTACCTCTCATGAAAAATGGCTGGCTGATATTGCTATCAGGTATACTCTGGAGCTGCTCGCACTCCGGAACCCCTTCAGATATTGACTTCTCGAAACTTCCGTACAAGACCCTGTCGGAATACGGCCTGTTTACCGGTGACCTGAAAAACTTTTCACAGGCAGAAGGAGTAACCCCTTATGAGCCGGTTTCTTCACTCTTTACCGACTACGCCTTTAAGAAGCGTTACGTATGGATGCCCGGAAATACACATGCCACCCTCCCCGATGACCCGGATGCGCCGCTGGATTTTCCGGATAAAACCATCCTGGTAAAGCATTTTTACTACCCGCTTGATTTCAGGAAGCCCGAGGGTGAAAAACGGGTGATCGAAACCCGGCTGCTCGTCAAAAACCAGGGAACGTGGGAGGCTTATCCTTACCTCTGGAACGATGAGCAAACAGAAGCTACCCTGAAGAATACAGGTGCCTCCATACCCGTCAGCTATACCGATAAGCAAGGAGCAAAAGCAGCGTTCAACTACGTGGTACCCCAGAAAACCCAGTGCCGGAGCTGCCATAACAAAAACGGGGTGATGCTGCCTATCGGCCCCAAGGCGAAACAACTGGCCGGTCCGCTGGAAAAATGGCAGCAGACCGGTATCCTGGAGACCGGTAAAGACCTGTCTGCTATACACCCGCTGGTCAATCCTTTTGATGCATCCCGGCCTCTGCCTGAACGGGCCCGGGCCTACCTCGACGTCAATTGCGGGCATTGCCACAGCCAGTCGGGACCTGCCTCTACCTCCGGCCTGTACTACAACGCCGAAGAAGATCGTCCTTTTCACCTGGGCGTATGGAAGTCGCCGGTAGCAGCCGGTATGGGTGGCGGCGGACTGAAATTTGATATTCTTCCGGGTCAAAGCAAGGCGTCTATTGTAACCTACCGGATGAACTCCACCCATCCCGGCGTAATGATGCCTGAAATGGGCCGGGTGACCATCCACCAGGAAGGGGTAGAGCTGATTGCCCGGTGGATCGACTCCCTCTGATACAATTCAGAAAAACCCAACCCTGAAAGCAGGATTGGGTTTAAAACATTTTTGTGATCAAATTCTGAGTGTATAGCAAAAAAATGTTTAGAAATTTCCCGGGCCGCCACCTCCGGGTCGCCCGCCCATAGCGCCGCCGGGCCGGCCGCCGGAGCGGTTGTTTTCCATTTCTTTCGATAAATCTACTCTCCTCTTCAGGTATTTCTTATACTGGCTGTCGTTCAGCACTTTTCGCATCTCCACATCTTTTTCCAGTCCCAGCTGCTTCATCCGGTCTCTTGTTCTTTCCATCTCTTCTCTTGAAGGGCGCCCGGCCCCCATAGCATTGCGCATGAGGTCATCCTGGGCGTAGGCATACTTCGCCGAGATACGGGTCACAGTGGCTGTCTGATCGTTGTTCAGCTTCAGTTTTTTCTTCATCCAGTGCACCTCCTCTTCCATTACTTTTTCAGGGTCACGGGGTTCCGGCCTCCTCTGCTCTCCCGATGGCGGTCCGCCGCCCGGCGATCCGAACTGGGCATACGAGGTTAATGATACGAATAAGAGCGCCGCCAGGGCGGGCGCAAACCATTTGCTTTTTTTCATTGCTTCTTTCTTTTAAACTGATACGTAAAAACCCGTCGGTTTGCTGCTTCACATGCGCTTGATGCACGCGGTCTTTTATCCTGCCGGCATGTTCCGCTTACGCAGATGTTTTGCGGAAAGAGGCTTAAAAAAACGTACATTTGCCCTATGAAAACATTTGCTGATAAAGTGGTCGAGTTCAATCAGAACCTGGTTTATCACGGCCGGCTCCCTGAAAATTTTGCGGTACTTAACCCTTACCTGGGAAACCCGGAAACCATGGCGGTGATGAAAGCATTCTATGGTCAGTACTATGCCGATAACCGCCCTCGGAAATTTCTGATCGGCATTAATCCCAGCCGCCACGGCGCCGGCGTAACCGGTGTGCCTTTTACCGACACCAAGCGCCTGGAAAGCGAATGCGGCATCCGGATGACCTCTGCCCGCACCCACGAGGTTTCTTCTGTTTTCATGTACGACATGATCCGGGCCTACGGCGGTCCCGGCGCCTTCTACCGCGATTTTTATATCAACTCGCCCTTCCCCCTGGCCATTGTAAGGCAAACCACCAACGGAAATTTCCTGAATGCCAACTACTACGATGACCCCACCCTCTTCAGAGATGTAAAGCCTTTTATGGTGGAATCGCTGAAAAAGCACATCAGCCTGGGCCTGGATACAGACGAAGTATTTGTGCTCGGGAAAAAAAACGCGGATTTCCTGGACCGGATCAATAAAGAAGAAAAGCTGTTCGGAAAACTCACTGCTCTCGATCACCCCCGGTTTATCCAACAATATAAATCGAAGGAAAAGGAAATATATATTGCCGGCTATATTCAGATCTTAACCGGAAACTAAGGCCTCTATTTCTCCCTCCTGCCCGGTTTTTATCCGGAAAGCTCTACTACCCCACCCGCTCCAGTTCTACCTTTTTCGGCGGATGGTAGACGAGCGGCACTTCTTCTACCAGTACGCTGGTTTTGTCGAGACCGAAGGCCTGCTCATCGTGTTGTACATACTTTTTAAGCGAGAAGTAGGTATTCAGTACAAACCGTTCGTGGAAGCTGAATTCGTTTTCAATAGACATGTACTTTTCAATGACCACAAATTTGTAATCAATGCTGTCGTTGTATTTACTTGAGCCGTTGTAGCGGAGATGCAGGTTCAGCTCTTTTTTCCCGATCAGCTCATTAATAATCTGCCTGAAGTAAAGCTCTGAGCGGGGTTGAACCCGGAAACCGATATTCAATATAATTTTGATCACCTTGTCATCGACCAGCTCAGAGACTTCGTAGTTTAACGTATAAGGCTTGTTGGTACGGTTAATATGGAAAAACCAGTATACATCGGCCCGTTTCGGACGCTTGGCAAAAATAGAATTGAGAATGATCTGCTCTACCTGGTCACGGTGATCGGCTTTGGTCAGGTAGATCAGGTGAGTAGCAAATTTGGGAATGCTTTTATCTTCCGACAGCTGCACGATCCGGTCGGTAAACTTACCCAGGTGCGAAAATTTGGTATACCGGTTGTTGATCTTCCGGCCGTAAAAGGAAGTGTACATGACCAGGAAAAACAAGCTGCCCACGAGTACCGTAATGTAACCCCCGTCTTTAAATTTACTGAGATTGGCAATAAAAAACGAAACTTCGATAGCACCGAAAACCATCAGTAACCCGATCACCACCATTTTATTCCACCGTAATTTATACCGCAGGAAATACGCCAGCAGGAAAGTGGTCATCATCATGGTCACCGTGATGGCCAGCCCGTAGGCCGCTTCCATGCTGGCCGAGTCTTTAAAGTAGAAAACAATGAGGATACACCCGGCCCACAGCAGGGTATTCACGCTAGGAACATAGATCTGTCCCTTGGCCTCGGTAGGCTGCTTCACCATCACCCTTTGCCAGAAATTCAGGTTGATCGCCTCGTTTATAAGGGTAAATGAGCCGCTGATCAGGGCCTGTGACGCAATGATAGCTGCCAGGGTGGCAATGATAATGCCGGGTACCAGGAACCAGCCGGGCATGACCTCGAAGAAAGGGTTCCTGTCGCTCAGGTAGCGCCCTCCCTGATGCAGCAGCCAGGCGGCCTGACCCAGGTAATTGGTCACCAGGCAGATCTTCACAAATACCCAGGTAATATGAATGTTCTCCCGGCCGCAATGCCCCAGGTCAGAATAGAGCGCTTCTGCCCCTGTAGTACACAGGAACACCGCTCCCAATATCCAGAAGCCGTGCGGGTAATGCGTCAGCAGCTGGTAGGCGTAATAGGGGTTTAAGGCCCGCAGCACCTCCGGGTAATGCCTGATCTGGCTGATGCCCAGCACCAGGAGGATACTGAACCACAGGGCCATCACCGGGCCGAAGGCTTTGCCCACGTTTTCTGATCCGAACCGCTGGAAAAAGAATACCATCGTAACGATCAGCACCACAACAGGTACGGGCGAAATATGCTGCAGGCGCTCAATCATGGTCAGGCCTTCGATGGCAGAAGTAACGGTCACCGCCGGGGTGATGATGCCGTCGGCCAGCAGGGCTGATGCTCCGATCATGGTGGGAACAATCAGCTTCTTACCGTATTTCCTGACCAGGGAGTACAACGAGAATATCCCGCCTTCTCCCTCGTTATCGGCCTGGAGGGTAAGCCAGACATATTTTACGGTAGTCTGCAGCATGAGGGTCCAGAAAACACAGGAGACCCCGCCCAGCACCAGCATTTCAGAAATAGGTTTATTACCGATGATTGCTTTAAAGGTATAAAGCGGGCTGGTACCGATGTCACCGTAGATGATTCCCAATGCTATAACCAGGGAGGCAGCGGTGACCTTTTTATTTATTTCGTGCGCATCTCTCATATCCGGTGCAAAGTTCGCCCCGATTCTGTTAGAAGAATATAAATAAATCCCTGCAGGTATAAAGATTTTATAAAGACGATCACTCGAACCGGTACCCCACACCGCTTACCGTAATCAGGTGCCGGGGATGGTTCGGATCTGCTTCGATCTTCTTTCGCAGCTGGGCCACAAAAACCCGGAGGTACTGGGTTTCTGTCTGGTAACCTACCCCCCATACTTCCTTTAATAAAAACTGGTGGGTAAGTACCCGGCCGGCATTCCGGGCCAGCAGGGCCAGCAGGTTATATTCGGTAGTGGTCAGCTTTAAAACCTGGTCATCGACCTTCACCACGCGGCCGGCCAGGTCAATCTCCAGCTCTCCTGCCGTAATGACCTGCCGGGTTTCTCCTGAATCGTTGTTCCGGATCGCTGAACGCAGCCGCGCCATGAGCTCACCCACCCGGAAAGGCTTGGAAAGGTAGTCGTTGGCACCGTTATCCAGCGCTGCAATGATGTCTTCTTCGCCTTTTTCTACCGACAGCACCACAATGGCTTTCCGGTACCACTCCCGCAGCTGCAGAAGCACCTCGTGCCCGCTCATATCGGGCAGGCCCAGGTCAAGCAGGATCACCTCCGGAATATGGTTAGCGGCCAGCATGAGGCCTTCCTTACCGGTGCAGGCCAGGCGGGTCTGGTAGCCGTGGCTGCTCAGGTTGATCTCCAGCAGCTTCCTGATCTGGGGTTCGTCGTCAATGATCAGTACCTCAGGTTTATTCATTCTTCAGATTTTTTAAATACGAAACCTCTGCCGGCAGGGTGATGCTGAACTCCGCACCGCCCGAAGGGCTGTCGGCCAGCCGGATTTCTCCTTTGTGGGCATCAACAATTCCTTTGGCAATAGAAAGCCCCAGGCCCGTTCCGCCTGTACCTGAGCGCGGCATCCGGTAGAATTTTTCAAATACCTGCTGTCTTTTTTCTTCGGGTATGCCCTTGCCGTTGTCGCTGATAACCATGTGCAGCTGGTCATCGTCAAAGCCCACACTCACCCGCACCTCGGTACCGGGCGGTGTATACCTGACCGCATTGCTGATAATGCTGTACAAGACAATTTCCATCAGGCCTTCATCAATTTTAAACAGCGGGGCGCGGTCATCGGGTTCGAAAAGAATCGTATGACCGCCCTGGCCGGGCACCGCACCGATGACCATAAATATCAGCTCGTTGATATCGCACCAGTCGCGTTTGAGGGTCAGCATGCCCGTTTCCAGCCGGCTCATGTTCAGCAGGTTTTCCACCTGGTTATTCAGGCGGCTGCCGGCAATGTCAATGGCAGCGAGCAGGTCGGCTTTCTGTTCCGCCGTTATCTTATCTCCGGTTTCTTTAAGCGTATCTACCGCCCCGATAATGGTGGCAATGGGTGTTTTCAGCTCATGGGATAACGAGCTGAGCAGCGTATTGTACAGCTGGATAGTCTTTTCTTTCTCCTCCTTATCCCGGGTACGGGCCTCCAGCTTGCGGAGGCGGTTGGTCAGCACGGCATTGACCAGGGCCACCAGCATATAGATAAAAAACAGCAGGGCGCTTTCGGCACTGTTGATCTTGTAATGCAGTACCGGCTCAATAAAAAACAAATTCAGGATCAGGGCGCTCAATACCGCCGAAACCAGCACAGGGAGAATATCAAACAAAACGGCCAGCAGCGATACGGCCAGTAAAAGAATGAGGGCCACGATACGGTAATCCATATAGGGCCGGAACAAATAACACACTACGGAAAGCAGGATCACGAAGCCTGCGCCTATGAGAATCTGCCGGAGAACAGAGATGTGTCTCACTATTCTGTTATTTTTTATGTATTACAAATGTAAAAATATTTGCCCGGCATACTTCTCCGGCTGCAAAAGAATAATTGCGTATTTTTGAAGCTATGAGCAAATTCAGCATTAATCTCCGGCCTTTCCGTGATTTCCTGAAATCGGGTATGGCCGGCGGCGTTATTCTTCTTGGCTGTGTGGTTATTTCCCTTATTGTTGCCAATTCTGCGGCGGGTACTGCTTTTGAAAATTTCCTGGCTACCGAATGGGGACCGTCTGAGCACCTTCGCTACAGCGTGCTCTCCTGGATCAACGACGGCCTCATGGCGATATTCTTCCTGCTGGTAGGCCTGGAGATCAAGCGTGAGCTGGTTGAAGGCGAGCTGTCATCACCCAAAAAAGCGGCCTTACCCATCCTGGCGGCCATAGGAGGGGCCCTCACTCCTGCCCTGATCTTTGCCGTCCTGAACCGGGGAACCGACACCTCAGGCGGCTGGGGCATACCCATGGCTACTGACATTGCCTTTGCCATTGCCATCATTACCCTGCTGGGGAAAAAGGTACCGGCCTCCCTGAAAATATTTCTCGCCGCCCTGGCCATCGCAGATGATTTGCTGGCCATACTGGTGATTGCCGTTTTTTACACGTCAGAACTGCATTACCTGTATCTCCTCTACGCCGGCGCGCTGACAGCTCTCCTGGTATTGTTTAACCTGGCGGGCGTTAAGAAGCTTTACTTTTACCTTATACCGGGGCTGTTTATCTGGTATTTTATCCATCATTCGGGCATCCATGCCACCATTGCCGGTGTGCTGGTGGCCCTGACCCTGCCCACTACCCCTGATGCCACCGAGTCTCCCCTTGAAAAGCTGGAGCACCTGCTTCTCAGGCCGGTAAATTTCATTATCATGCCGCTGTTTGCCCTGGTCAATACCAATATCCGGTTTGATAATGAAATGCTGAGCGGTGTTTTTACTCCGCTGGGAGCAGGTATAATTCTCGGGCTCGTGTTGGGCAAACCCCTGGGTATTTTTCTGGTTTCCCGGCTTTCCGTAAAGCTCGGTATTTCCTCGCTGCCCCAGGGAGCGGGCTGGAAACACATCTTCGGCGCCGGTATTCTGGCGGGTATCGGCTTTACCATGTCGGTATTTATTTCTATCCTTTCCTTTACGGGCAGAGCGCTTCCTTTGCTACAGGCCAAATTCAGCATACTTGTGGCCTCTGTGCTGGCCGCCGTACTGGGGTCAATATTCCTTTCTTCCCTTTATAAATCCCCAAGAAAATAAGCTATTTTTGGGCTCAAATTCCTGATCTGATGAAAAAGCAAATCGCCCGTTTCCTGTTCCTGTGTCTTATTTCCGGGTACGCCGTTGCCCAGCAAACCGATATCACCCCGGTCTCCGTTATCCAGGGGCACGGGAAGACCTCTCCCCTGGCCGGAAAGAAAGTGGCGGTAAACGGGGTGGTTACGGCCGTATTTGCCGGGAAAGACAAGCTGAACGGCTTCTTCCTGCAGCAGCCCGAACCGGATGACGATGTGAGCACCTCGGAAGGGATTTTCATTCATGACCCTGCCCAGCTGTTTAAAGGCAAAACCGGTGACCTCATCCAGGTGATCGGAGAAGTGGGCGAGCTGAAAAGCACCCGCAGCTCGCTGACCCATATAAAAAATGTGAGCAACATTTTTACCCTGTCGGAAAACAACAGGCTTCCTGCCCCGGTGACGGTCACTCTGCCCAACGATAAATGGGAACAGTATGAGGGCATGCGCGTGCGTATAAAAGCAGAAAAAGGAAATTTTTTTGTAACCGAACTTTACCAGCTGGGACGTTTCGGCCAGATTACATTATGCGCTACCGGGCCGGAGAACCAGCCGGGAACCGACGGACGCCTCGACCAGTTTACCCAGTTCAATGCGCCCGATACGGATAGTTACAAGGCCTACCTGGCAGTAACGGAAAAACGGAAAATCGTGCTGGACGACGGCAGCGGGATGCGTAACCCGACCTACCTGCCCTTCGGAAGAGAGGGGAAGCCCTTTGATATGTACCATGCCATAAGGGGTGGCGACGAGGTAAAAGAGATCATTGGCATTGTAGACGACCGCTTCGATGCCATACGGATCCAGCCTACGGAAACCGTATGGTTCAAACCTTCTGCCAAACGGCTTTATACTCCCCCGAAAATTCCGCGGAAAAGCACCCTAAAGGTAGCGGCTTTCAATGTGCTTAATTACTTTAACGGCGACGGACAGGGCGGAGGCTTCCCGACAGAGCGGGGGGCCAATACCCCCGAAGAGCTCAGGCGGCAGCAGGACAAGACCGTTAATGTGATCCTGACCTCCGGGGCCGACGTGGTTTCCCTGATGGAGATTGAGAACGACGGTTTCGGGGAGTACAGCGCTATCCAGACGCTCGTCCGGGCCCTGAACCGGGCTTCGGGAAATAAGCGGAACTTCGTAGCCTGTGAAGTGGACAACCGGGGCACTGACGTGATCGCCTCGGCTATCCTCTACGATGCCAAAAAAGTAGCGCCGGCAGGTCGTACGGTCTCCATGCCCGACGGGTACGGTACGGCCTCCTTTGACTCTGCGAGGCGAAAACCCGTTGTACAGACGTTCCGGGAGCTTCGTTCCGACCAGGAGTTCACACTGGTAGCCGTACACTTCAAATCGAAGGGCATACAGAGTGCCGGCGCCGGCAATGAAGATAAAAACGACGGACAGGGCCGCAACAACGAATTACGTGTGCAGCAGGCCGAAGACCTGAAAAACTGGCTGGATACGCGCCCTACAGGCACTGAAGACCCCGATTACCTGCTCATGGGCGACTTCAACTCCTATGCCCTGGAAGATCCCCTGCAGTACCTGAATTCATACGGTTACAAGAGCCTGTTCCCCATGACGTCTTATTCGTATGTATACGACGGCTTCTGGGGCTCACTTGACCACGCCCTGGCCACGCCCGGCATGACCACCCAGGTAACCAGGGCGGTAAAATGGCATATTAATTCGGAAGAAGCCCCGATACTGGACTACAATACCGAGTTTAAAACACCCGAACAGGTGCAGAGCTATTACGATGCCAGCGTGTTCCGGTCCTCGGATCATGACCCGCTGATCATCGGCTTACGGCTAAAATAAGCCGTTCAGGACGGTGGTGATTCTAACCGGCTATAAGCGCCGGGTTACAGATCACTACCGCCTTACCTTTTATTTTTCTTTCTTTAAAATCTTCCAGGGCCTGCACGGCCTCATCCAGGGCATACTCCCGGCCTATACAGGCCCGGATCCGGCCTTCGGAATAATACCGGCCTATTTCGTCTACGTTCTGCTGCTGCTTCAGGGGTTCTTCCCGGGAGAATTTCCCCCAGAATACCCCCCTTATGTCGGCCCCTTTCAGCAGGAGGAGGTTCAGGGGGACAGCCGGGATCTCCCCGGAAGCAAAGCCCGTCACCAGGTATTTCCCTGCCCAGGCCAGGCTCCTCACCGCCGGCCCGGCAAACCGGCCCCCCACGGTATCCAGCACCAGGTCTGCACCCTTCATGGCGGTGATCTCCTTCAATCTTTCCCGGATATTCTCTTCGTTGTAATTCAGCAGGTGATCGGCTCCGTAAGCAGCACACAGGACCAGGTTCTCCGGGCTCCCGGCAGCGGCAATGACCTCCAGCCCGTAAACCTTTCCGAGCTGAATGGCGGCGAGGCCCACACCGCCCGAAGCTCCCGATACCAGCAGAACCTGGCCCTGCCGGGCTTCTCCCCTGTTCTTTAAGGCATAAAGGGCCGTACTGAAATTGTACATCAGCGAGGCTCCTTCTTTCAGGGGCATCCCGCCCGGTAAAGGAAATACCCGCGTTTCAGGGAGCACGATCTCCCCGGCCAGGCCACCCCACCGCTCTATGGCAAAAACCTCCTGACCGGGGTAAAAATCTTTGACTTTACGCCCGGTTTCCAACACTACTCCCGTAATCTCACCGCCCGGAATGAACGGCAGCTCCGGTTTAAACTGGTATTTACCTTCCAGGATCAGCAGATCCGGGAAATTCAGGCCACAGGCGGCTACCCCGATCAGTACTTCGTGATCGCCCGGTTCCGGGGTTTTTACCTCCCGGATACCCGTATGACTCATATCTCCGAAGCGGTCGCAGACCACAGCTTTCATAGGCCTATTGGATTAACAGATCAAAACTAAGGGCTTTTGCGGGTAAGTACATTAAAAATATTCGAGTAAATTTGTATATGATGATGACATTGACCGAAGAAAACTACCTGAAAGCGCTGTTCCACCTCAGTACGGAAAACCCGGCGGTATCGGTGCTGGACCTCAGCAAAAGCCTCGACATTAAAATGCCCACCGTGAACAGCATGGTGAAAAAGCTGGCGGCAAAGGGACTGGTGCTGTACGAGAAATACAAGCCGCTCCGCCTCACGGAAGAAGGCCGGCGGTCTGCCGGGCTCATCATCCGTAAGCACCGGCTGGTAGAGATGTTCCTGGTCGAAAAAATGGGGTTTGGCTGGGATGAGGTGCACGAAGTGGCCGAGCAACTCGAACACATCCAGTCGCCCAAGCTTTTTCAGAAGATCGATGAGATCCTGAACCACCCCAAGGTAGATCCGCACGGTTCACCCATCCCGGATGAAAAGGGCGTCATTGCCGTTCAGAACTTTGTGGCATTGTCCGAGTGCACTCCCGGAACACTCTACCGTTTTATGGCCGTGGGATCTTCTGATGACCGTTTCCTGCGGCAGATCGACCGCCTGGGCTTCCGGCTGGGCGACACCATCCGGATCCTCGAAACCATGGATTTTGACCGCTCCCAACACGTGATCATCAACGAAAATACCCCGCAAAGCTTTAGTCACCAGATCAGTGCCAATATCCGGGTTATTGCCGTGTAAACGGTACAGGAAATACCCCCCGGTCCCCGGCTGAAGAGCTCCGTTTTTCCTGTCTGAGCAGGCGATTTTTCATAATAAACTGGCTTCAAAACGTTTAATAATTTTCAGAATATTTTGAAAATTCAAAATATTTATATTTACTTTGAATAATTATTACGTGCTGTAAATACATGGAATTGAAAGAAGCAAAAGACAGGTTTATCCACACCTGGGGTACCCTCTCCACGCAATGGGGTATCAACAGGACCATGTCTCAGATTCATGCGCTGCTTCTGCTCTCCAACAAAGCCCTCAATGCCGACGAAATCATGGAGGAGCTGCAGATTTCACGGGGCAATGTGAACATGAACCTGCGCGACCTGATCAGCTGGGGCCTCATATTCAAACAATTGATCCCGGGAGAGCGGAAAGAATATTTTGTTGCTGAAAAAGATATCTGGAAAATCACCCGCCAGATCAGCCGGGAGAGAAGAAGGCGCGAGCTGACGCCGCTGCTGGATGCCATGAACGATATCCGGAACGGGGTAAAAGATAACGAAGAGGCTAAAGATCTCCTTAAGATAGTCAACGATATTGATGCCGTGGCCTCCCTGGCCGACAGCACCCTGGAGCTCATCTCCAGGGAGGAAAGCCAGTGGCTGGTGAGCACCTTTGCGCGTATTCACCAGAAAGGTTGATACTACCCTATAAGGCATAGAGTCATTCAAGAATTGTTGTTAAGACCGGAACACGTGTAAAACGCATTCCGTTTGGCCGCAGTCAGCCACTGGTAGCAGCAATGGATTCTTTTCATTTTTCTTCAATGCCTCCATGCCTATAGGGTCAAAAAAAAGGCCCTCAACCGAGGGCCTTCTCTATTATCTTCCGCAAATCAGAAACACTTGGTGCTTCCGTCAGCACAACATCTTCCGTAAATCTTGCTTACTTTCTTGTATTGCTTTTTGGTAAGCGGGATATACACTTTACCGTAATCACCTACCATTACATCCTGTTTGGTGAACTCGGTGTTAATGGTCATAGGCACGGTAATGCTCTCGTTAGGATTCACGTTGCCGTTATCACAAACCTCAATCACGTGCTCGATCTTGCTGTTTCCTTTCAGGTTGTATTGTACCTGTGAGTTGGCAGGCAGGCTGTATGTACCCAGGCATCTGTATTTGTCAGCGGTCTCTCCTTTTTTCAGCTTTCCTTCTTTGATGTATCTTCCGATAACGGTCACTTCCTGGGTGCTGCTTTTTGCCGATACATCGGCTACTTCGCCGTTACCGCTCAGTGACAGGGTTTGTCTCACACAGTTTTCTGTGGTAGTCAGGTTGTTAGACACTGCCGGAGCTACAGAGCCTTCTGAGAAGTTGCTCACTTTGTTGGCTACCAGGGCAGATGCTGCAGTAGGAGCAGACGCATCGGCCGGACATGCGCTGTACAGCTTTCTCATCCGGTTGTATTGCTTCTTGGTCAGAGGCACCTGCAGCGAACCGCCGTTTTCTCCGCCCAGCGTTACATTGGAAGCTGAAATCTCGTATTCCATTAACACCGGCATATTCAGGCTGGTCGGTGCGTTAGTACCGTAATCACATACCTGGAAGGTTCTTGCATAATTTACCTGTCCTTCGGCAGAAAGCTCATAGGTCAGTCGTACACCCACGGTTTGCTCACCGATGCACAGCTTCTTATCATTATAGGTACCAATGATCGGCAGGGTCTGGGTAGTGTTGATCACATCACCGGCTTTGATGCTTCCGTCTCCGGCAAAAGACAGCTCCTGTGTTTTACAGGGAACTTTCGGATCCGGGCAGATCTGCTCGTTAGGATCAAAGAACGCGTTACCACATTTCTTCATGATATACGCATGGCATTTCCCGTCTTTTGAAACAATTTTAAAGGTAGGGAACGGGTTACCCAGAACAGACCATTTATACTGATGGCCCCGGGAATATCCTCCCATCCAGCCTATTTTTCCTTTAGGAAGGATAGCCGGCGTAATTTTGTCTACAGTGAACGAGGGGTCATTCAAACCGGAGTATCCCAGCAGTCTCAGGAAACGGTCCATTTCCTGGCGGCTTCCTTTCAGGTTGCGGGTATGCACTTTTTTCAAATGATCATACGCTGATTTTGACGTGTGCTGAGGGATCTCCCCGAACTGAGGGCTTGTTCCTAATCTTCTTAAAAGCACCGGTTTGCTTGACGAGGCAGGGCCGAAAGCGTTAACAAGCTCTTCACAGCAGGGTTTGGTACCCTGTCCAAAACTCTGGAATGATAAAGCCCCAATTAGAAGTGCAACCGCCTGAATTGTGACAAAACTTAATAATCTCTTTTTCATTGTGAGAAATTTTATTCCTGTAACTTGATTTAATTTACTAATAAACAAAACTCAAGACAAAGGTAGTGTCTTTTTGCAATGCAAATGTAATTTTTTTTGACAGACATTTAAAAAAATAAACACAGTTATTTTGTTTTTTCCGGCTAAAACTACCATTCTTTTGGTTTTAGAAAGTATTTTTGCGCCAAAAAACAGATATAAATGAGTCTTTTAACGGTAGGTTCTGTAGCCTTTGATAAATTGGAAACCCCATTCGGAAGTACAGATAAAATTGTAGGCGGAGCAGCCACCTTCATCACCCTCACAGCTTCTTATTTTGCCACTAAGAATAATCTTGTAGGAATAGTGGGTAATGATTTCCCTTCAGAAATGATGGAAACCTTTAAAAAGCACGGCATCAATACCGAAGGACTGGCTGTAGACCCGAACGGGAAAACCTTCTTCTGGCACGGCAGATACCACCAGGACATGAACCACCGTGACACCCTCGATACCCAGCTGGGCGTTTTTGAGAACTGGGATCCGGTGATTCCCGAATCGTACCAGGACGCCACCTATCTTATGCTGGGCAACCTGGTTCCGATGATCCAGTACCAGACGTTGAAAAAATTACGTAACCGCCCGAAATTCGTGATGCTCGACACCATGAACCTCTGGATGGACATCATGATGGACGACCTTAAAATGGTGTTGAAGGAGATCGACTGCCTGACCATCAATGATTCGGAAGCCCGCCAGCTTTCAGGCGAATATTCTTTAAAGAAAGCCGCCAAAAAAATCCTTACCATGGGACCCAAATCGCTGGTCATTAAAAAGGGAGAACACGGTGCGCTGCTTTTCCAGGACGATAAAATCTTTTTCTGCCCGGCCATGCCCCTGGAAGAGGTATTTGACCCTACCGGCGCCGGAGATACCTTTGCCGGAGGCTTTATCGGGTACCTGGCCCAGACCGATGACACCAGCTTCGAAAACATGAAACGCGCTGTGATCTACGGTTCGGCCATGGCTTCTTTCTGCGTGGAGAAATTCGGAACGGAAAGAATGCAGTATCTCCGTAAAGAGGAGATCGTGGGAAGGGTACGGGAGTTCCTGAGCCTGTCGAGCGTGGAAATACTTTAGTGCCGGGTGCCGAGTACCAAGTGCCGAGTGCCGAGTACCGAGTACCGGGTGTAAGGAGCAGGTTTTTGCCTTATTGGCCATAAACCTGCTTCTTACACCTGTACTACTTAATAGCTTCCCGCCCGCCTTTTCGTCACTTTAAGATCCTTAAGCAGGCTGGCTTTCGGCCGCAGGGTAAAATCAAAACCGCCGCTTCGCATGGCGCTGCCTGAAATAGGCGTCCAGTTCAGGGAGAACATCCAGCAGTGCAGCTCCCGCACAATTCCCACACTGGTCAGTGTAACCTGGTTGAACCGGAAGTCCCAGCCGCTGTTAAACGTCACTTTTGTATTTTTTGTCAGGCTCATATCGCCCGAAAAAGACAGCGCCATGGTCCACCGCTCCGGCGCAAGGCCCTGCTTGTTGTAGTTGGCCGAATAATTGACGCTCAGGTTCCAGGGAATATTAAAATCCACGTAATCCATGGGGTTCACCGGCAGGTTCGTGTTGGGATTTATGGCCGGGCTGGCTCCCCTGCCCGCCGCTGCGCCCCCGTTGAACACTTCCGGGTTAAGGCTGGTACTGGCCCCGAAGGTGAGCGAAGTCAGGTAAGAGCCCACATCGGTATCCTGGTACTCGGTGCTGCGCCGCTTCCATTTATAGGTAGGGATACGGATCCCCGCCTCGTTACTCTTCACCAGCGGGTCAGTCACGTACATATACGGATCCAGCGTGGCCGAAGCATTGATATTAAGCTTGCGTCTGAACAACGACGTATTGGTAGAAAGCGATACGTTGGATAACGCAAACTCGTTCATCTCCTTCCGGGCAAAGATATTGTAGCTGGTGCTGATGTTGAAGTTGTCGAGCAGCATCACCTTCTCAAAGTCGGTCTCGGATGTATCGGAGCGGCTCCTGACCTTGGCTTCCAGCTGGTTACTGATGGAAAAGCTCACATTGCCCGCATCGCGCGACGAGCTTCCGCTACCGCCAATGTACCGCGGAAGGTACCGATAAGTAGAATCTGACCGCACCTGCTGATAAACCGACATCCTGTTCTGAGGCGTGTAGCTGAACCCTACCGACGGGTTAACCGTGTGGCGGATGGCCTGTATCCGGCCTCGTTGCCCCAGATTGAAGGTACCGTAAAAACGGGTGTTCATGCTGGCGCCAAACGCCACCTGGTTGGCAAAGTTCATTCCCCTGACCGTATCGATCACCACCACACCCCCGCTGGTCGAGTTCATGTTTACATGCAGCCCGGTGCTGTCTCTCACATAGCTCAGCGTATCAATATTATCTTTTACATTCACAAATACCTTGCTGCCGTTTGAAAGGGTCAATTCCTTGTTTTCGTTGACATAGGTATATTGCAGGCTCCGGTCATACAGATCGCCCCGCATAGAAATAGACGGTGTCAGGTTGATGTATTTCAGAATCTTGATGTTCGGCAATGTAATGGGCACACTGTACGAATTGGTCACCCGGCTGTTTTTCAGGATCGGTCCCAGGCCCTGCAGCTTCGGGTTCTGCAGACCCTCCAGCTCTTTCTGGTAGGCCTGCCTTTCCTCTATCGACAGGTTCAGATCATAAATAAGCAGGTTCAGCTCGTTGATGCGCCGCAGCTCTGCCTCGGTATAGGGCGAGTTGCTGATACCCGCTATGTTGTAGTCGGTGTAAGACGAAGACCGGTTGGTTATGCTGTTGGTAGCCGCTACACCGCCTGTCAGGTTCAGCCCTACCCGGAACGACTCGTACCACCGTCCTACCTGGTTTTTCTCCTTAACAAACGGGTTAAACTGCTTGAGACCCATAGAGTAGCCCAGGTTCGACGTGAAGTTATTCTGGTTCTGGCTGATAGAGAAAGAATAGGTAGAAGTATAGAGCTTCCCGAAGTTCCGCATATAGTTGATGCTCCCGCCCACGTTGTTCTGAACCACCGTGCTCAGGTTAGACGTCTTCACGTTGCTGGCGTTGAAGCCGTTAGTCATGTAGTTCATATTGGACGAGAAGCTCCTGTCGGTTCTCAGGCTTCTCGGCGAATGCGACCACACCACGTTAAACTGGTTATTCGAGGGATTATACTCCTTCCCTCTCAACCCGTACTGGTTGCTTTGTACGTTACGGTTAAACTGTACTGAAAATGTACCGTTATACTTGTATTTGCGGGCATAATCTACCTGCTCTTTTACCCCGAAGCTCAGGTTGGAATACACCTGGAAGGTAACCGTATTGCTGATCTTTTCATTGAAGGCATGGTAATACCCGAAGTCGTTGAAGTAAAAGCCCCGGCCGTCGTTCCGCTGCTCCCCGTAGCTTCCCATCACAAACCCGGAGGTACCGATCTCCTGCTTGGGCTGTACAGGGAAAAAGCCGAACAGGAAGCCGATGGGCAAAGGAATATCATGCACCACAATATTAAAGGGCCCCGAAATGGCCGATTTCTTATTGATGAACATGATCTTTTTGGCGGAAATATGAAAATGCGGCTCTGCCAGGTTACAGGTGGTGTACTTGGCAAAGCCCAGGTGCAGGTTATCGTACTGGTCTTTTTTCACCACCTTCCCGTGGATATACCCTTCCCCCTGCTCGGTGGCCACCGAGTAAATTTTGGCCCGCTTGCTCTTGAAATTATACCGGATGGTGTCCATGTGGTACGTTTCCGTGCCGTCTTCAAAGACCGGCTTTCCGCGCACAGCCTTCCCTGTGCTGTCGGTAAGATCGGGTATCCCGTGAGCAAAGATCTCGTTGCTCCCCCAGTTCAGCATGATGTAGTCTGCCGCCAGCTTTGTAGGCAGGTATTCTACCCTGGCATCGGTATAGAGATGGTAAAGCTTCTTTTTTACATTGAAGATAACCGAATCTTTGGCGTACCGGGTCACGGTAGTGGTGAGGCCGCTCTCCCGGCTGATCAGGGAGTCGGCCAACTGTAGCTTAACCGTATCCCTCGGAAGGGAACGGCCGGGTGTGTTTCTTGCCGGCTGGCCACCCGCTGCCTGTCTTTTGACCTGAGCGGAAAGTCCGAAACTCGTTAGAACATACAGGATAAGTATCAGGTTCTTTACTCTCAAATCCGGTAGCGTATAAATGGCTTTTTCTATAAACTTATAAACGCCACTTTTCAAATAATCGTAGCATTCTTCAGTTTATAATGTAATTTTTTTATATTTGTAAGTGCAAAATTATAAAAAACTATATCTTTAACGTTAGATTAAAAGATAGATTAACGATGTTTTCCTATAAAATTTTTTATGCGTCAGCTCTGACGGTGCTTTTCTATTTGGGTCTGTCTTCGTTTACTCCTGAAAATACGGGAGGTCCTTCCAACGGATATGTCATTAATACGATCGTGCTGGATGCCGGTCACGGCGGGAAAGATCCCGGTGCCGGACAGGGCCGGGAAAAGAAGTATGCCCTGGATATCACGCTTCGGGTGGGCAAAAAAATCAAAGAGGCTTTCCCGGACGTTAACGTGATCTATACACGGGATAAAGACGTTTTTGTGCCTCTCCATGAACGGGCCGCTATTGCCAACCGGAACAAAGCCGACCTCTTCATCTCCATTCACTGCAATGCCAACACCAAGCCCCATGTTAAGGGAACGGAAACCTATGTCATGGGACTTCACAAAACGCAGGATAACCTGGATCTTGCTAAAAAAGAAAATAACGTGATCCTGCTGGAAGAAGATTATAAAAAGACCTACAAGGGTTTTAACCCCGAGTCGCCCCTGGCCCACATCATGCTGGCCAACTACCAGCACGCCTTCATGACCCAGAGCACCAATTTTGCTGCCCGGGTGGAAAAGTACTTCGGTAATGTGAACGGCATGCGCAGCCGCGGGGTAAAACAGGCCGGTTTCCTGGTCATCTGGGAAACCACCATGCCGAGCGTTCTGATCGAAACAGGCTACCTTTCGAATGCCGAAGACTCGCGCGTGCTGGCCTCCGAGAAAGGAAGGGAAGAGATGGCGGATGCTATTTTTAGAGCTTTTGAGGAGTACAAAAAATAATATTTCGTACATTTGCGCCTGCACATAATTGCCGGACAAAATGAATATTTCAAAAGAGGTTAAGGTAGGGATATTGGGAATTATCGGCCTGGTCCTCCTGTATTATGGCTTTAACTTCCTCAAAGGATCTGATATTTTTTCTTCCACCAAAGACTATCGTCTGATCTTTAAAGACGTCATGGGGCTGGAAGTTTCCAATACGGTAACCTATAACGGTGTTGTGGTGGGCCGGGTAGCTTCTGTCACGCCTGACTACCAGAACGACAGGGTGAACGTGATTGTTTCGCTCAAAAAAGAAGTAAAAATCACCGATCAGTCGGAGATCCTGCTGGCCGATGACGGCCTGGTGGGCGGGAAGATGCTCATTCTCAAAATCAACCCGGGGAATCCGCTTCCGCCTGATTCACCTGTAAAAACCGGTGTTCAGACCGGCCTGCTGGGCTCGGTAACGGAAATGCTGGATCCTACCCTCGAGAAGGTAGACTCCCTGCTGCTGACCCTGAACGTGGTTGCCAAAGAATTTCAGCATTCGGGCGATGCCCTCAAAACCCTTCTGGCCAGTGCCACCCAGTCTACTTCCGGGCTGAACGCCATTATGGCATCCAACTCCAAAAACCTGAATACCATCACCGGTAATGCCGCCGTGCTTACGGCAGACCTGAACCGGGTGGTAAAAGACCTCGATGCCCAGCTGAAGCCTATCCTGGCCAATGCCACGCAGTTTACCGACTCGCTCAGCTCTATGCAGCTTGCCTCCACCATGAACAAGCTGGATGCCACAATTACTGATTTCCAGAGCATTGTCAGCGAAATCAACTCGGGTAACGGTACTATCGGCAAGCTGACGTCTAACGATTCACTGTACATGAACCTGAACAATACCGCCGAATCACTGAACAAGCTGATGGTAGACCTGAAAGAGAACCCCCGGCGGTATGTACACTTCTCGCTGTTCGGCCGTAAGGATAAGTCTGCAAAGAAAGAAGAAGAATAACCGGGTATATTACCGGCTCTCCAGTATCCGGGTCAATGCCGCCTGTGCCGACCAGACCCGGTTACCCGCCTGCTGAATAACCGCTGAATGGGTTCCGTCAATAACGGCATCGCTGACCTTCAGGCCTCTTCGTACCGGCAGGCAATGCATAAAATAGCCGCTGTCGGTTAATGCCATTTTCTCCGGTGTAATGGCCCAGGAAGGATCCTGGGTAAGCACCTTTCCGTACGATTCATACGAAGACCAGTTTTTGGCATAAATAAAATCGGCGCCGGCAAAAGCCTCGTCCTGGTTATGCACCACACGGGCATTTTTCCGGATCTCCGGCGCCAGGTCATAGCCTTCCGGGTTGGTGATGACCAGGTCGTAGTCGGTTCTCAGCACCCATTCGGTAAAAGAGTTGGCCACTGCCTGCGGAAGCGGCTTAAAATGCGGTACCCATGTCAGCACCACTTTGGGTTTTTCTTTGGTTTTAAGCTCTTCAATGGTGATCAGGTCGGCCAGCGACTGGCACGGGTGGCGGGTGGCAGATTCCAGGTTAATAACGGGTACGCCGGCAAACCGCCGGAAGCTCTCCAGCACCACTTCCCGGTAATCTTCGTCGCGATCCGTGAGCCCGGCAAAGGCTCTCACGCCCAGAACGTCGCAGTACTGCCCCAGTACAGCTGCCGCCTCGCGGATATGCTCGGCCTTGCCCTGGTCCATAACCACGCCGTCTTCAAACTCCAGCTGCCAGGAGTCAGACCCCACATTCATAACAATGACGTTCATGCCCAGGTTCAGGGCCGCCTTCTGGGTGGAGATCCTTGTACGTAAGCTGGAATTAAAAAAAACCAGCCCGATGGTCAGGTCTTTCCCCAGCGACTGGTATTGAAGCGGGTTGGCTTTCAGGTTCAGGCCCAGGTTCACCAGCGTTTCCACGCTGCTGACGTCATCTAAATTTATGAAATGCTTCATCTATTGCTTTTTTTGGGCACAAATTTACACGTAAAAGCAGAAAACCCTTACCTCTTAACCGTATTTATCCGACCTTTGCACTCGAAAACAACAACGAGGGAAATGGCGTTCAGCTTAGAAAATGTATCGGTAAAGAAAAATGATAACCCGGTTTTAAAAAATATTACTTTCCACGATAAGGGCACAGGAAACTGGGCCGTCACGGGCAGCAACGGATCCGGAAAAAGCACGTTCCTCGACCTGCTGGCCGGGAAAATATTCCCATCCGGCGGAAAGCTGGAAAAAGACAAATCACGTAAGGTGGTCAGTGTCAGCCGCGATTATTCGTTTCACCGGATCGTGGGCAGCGCCTACCAGTATTACCAGCAGCGCTACAATGCCTACGATGCCGAAACCGGGCCTACCCTGTATGAGGTGCTGCAAAACCAGGTGCTGCCGCTGGGCACGGTTGACCCTTTGTCTGTAGAGCTGCCGCCCCTGGCCCATTCGCCTGAAAAAGTAGAGCAGACCGCTGCCCGTTTCCGGGTCGGGCATTTGCTGAACAGGAAAATCACCTCTCTTTCCAACGGCGAAACACGCCGCAGCCTCCTCACCTACTGGTTCCTCCAGGACCCCGACGTTATTCTCCTCGACAACCCGTTTTCCGGCCTCGACATCCAAAGCAGGAATGACCTGAAAGAAATCATCCGGGGCATGACCGGCGTGCAGGTATTCCTGGTGGCGGATAAGAGAGACATCCCGGCCAACTTTGAGCAGGCGCTCTGCTTCCGCGGAGGAGAAATTGTTTTTAACGGCCGGGTGGAAGACCTGGAAGAAGAAGCTCCCCTGGAAATAGCTGACCTGGCCCGTCAGTTAACCCGTATACAAAAGCTGCATACCGAAACCCTCCCCGGTTTCCATACCGCATTAAAGCTGGTGAACATCCGGGTGAATTACGGCGAGAAAGAGGTTTTAAGCGATATCAACTGGGAGGTAAAAAAAGGCGAATGCTGGGCTGTGCTGGGCCCGAACGGCTCGGGTAAGAGCACGCTGATGAGCCTGCTCACGGCAGATAACCCGCAATCGTACCGAAACGAGATCTACCTCTTTGACCGCCGGCGGGGTACCGGCGAAAGCATCTGGGATATCAAAAAGCGCATAGGTTTTGTATCGCCCGAACTGCACCTGTTCTTTCATAAGCTCACCCCGGTATGGAAAGTGGCCGGCTCGGGCTTTTTTGATACCATGGGGCTATTCAGGAAGCTGAATGAAGAGCAGATGACCCTTATTGACAGTTACCTTCAGCTTTTCGGGATAGGTCATCTCAAAGAAAAACGGCTGGATCAGCTGTCTTCCGGGCAGCAACGGATGGTGCTGCTGATACGGGCTCTTGTAAAAAATCCGCAGGTGCTGATCCTCGATGAGCCCTGCCAGGGCCTGGACCATAACCAGATGGTATTCTTCCGCGAAACCCTGAACGAGATCGTGAAATCACAGCAGAAAACCCTGATCTACATTACACACTATATGGAAGAGATTCCTGCCTGTGTCAGCAAAAAGCTTTATCTCGATGAAGGGCGGGTGGTTAAGGTGGAGGGCGCCTGACACGGCACCGGGGTTCAGAAGGGTAAATCCTGTTAATGGCAATTGCGCGGTTCCCGGGAACCACCTACCTCCTTTTACAGTGTAAAGCTATCGCCCTGCGCCGGGATAAGCACATTGCGGAAGCCCTGCTGGTTCAGTCTTTCTTTGAAGGCTTTCTGCGTCTCAATTTCACCATGCACCAGGAAGAGTCCCTTTACTTTGGCCGGGTCCTGGCAGGAAAGATAATCCTGTATTTCGGCGTAATCGGCATGAGCCGAGAAAGAATCCATGACTTCCACCTCTGCCCGCACGGTTTTTTCTTCCCCGAATATCCTGACAAACTGATTGCCGTTTTTGAGCTGGGCTCCCAGCGTTCCCGGTGAGCAATACCCTACAATCAGGACGGTATTCCGCCGGTCTTCCACATTATTGGCAATATGATGCTTGATACGGCCCGCCTCTGCCATGCCGGAAGCCGAAATAATGATGCAGGGTTCCGGCTTAAAATTAAGCGCTTTGGATTCTTCCACTTCCGTAATATACTCCAGGTTCTTAAACCCGAAGGCGTCTCCGTCTTTTTCAATATATGCCAGGATGTCGCGGTTAAAATCTTCCCGGTGCCGGCTCATGATACGGGTGGCGTCTACGGCCAGCGGACTATCCACATACACCGGGATACGCGGCAGCTGACCCGAGCTCTCCAGCTGATCCAGCAGGAACACCATCTCCTGGGTACGGTCTACAGCAAACGCGGGTATGATCAGCTTTCCTCTTTTCTGCACACAGGTACGCATGACCACATCCAGCAGGCGGGCATGGGCATCTACGTCAGGCTCGTGCAGGCGGTCGCCGTAAGTAGACTCACAAATAATGTAATCGGCCTGCGGAAACGGCGCCGGCGCATCCAGGATCCGGTCGTGCTTCCTCCCGATATCTGCCGTAAAAAACAGCTTTTTGGTATAATGCGGATCTTCAAAGCTAAGCAGGATGCCGGCGCTGCCCAGGATGTGCCCGGCGTTAAAATATTCTACCCTGAGATTTTCTTCCAGGTAAAACGGGCGGTTCAGCTGAACCGGAACAAACAGGGAAAGAGCGGTATATACATCTTCTTCACTGTAGAGGCTTTCGAGCTGCTCCTCGCCCCGGTGCTTTCGCCTTTTGTTGATCCGCTCCAGGTCGCGTTCCTGGATCCGGGCAGAATCCAGCAGCATAATCTTGCACAGGTCCAGGGTAGCGGCCGTACAGAATATTTTCCCGTTAAAGCCCTTGTTGACCAGTCTTGGTATGAGCCCCGAATGATCAATATGGGCGTGAGAAAGAAGCAGGTAATCTACTTCTGAAGGTTCAAATCCGAACTGCAGGTTCAGCTCTGAGGTATTGATCCCCTGGAACATCCCGCAATCCAGCAAGACATTGGTGCCTTTGTTGGTGGTGATAAGGTGCTTGCTGCCCGTTACGCGCTGGGCTGCTCCGAAAAACCGGATCTTCATATTTCTTTTAAGGCTTGAATGGCTGCAATTTGGGAAAATCAGGCCCGGAAACCAAAATAATTTTGCGTAAATAAAGGTTGTTATACCGTAAACGTTGTGGTAAAGCGGAATGACTATAAAGAATACCATACAGCCGGCAATCAACTTTACTACCGGCCATATGGTATTCCAATTATTCCGTTATAGCTTGTAATACCCCCGGATAACTGCGCCTCACCACTTTCAGCTCATTTGCTCCAATTCTTGACTGACAAAGTCCATTAGTTCCGCAATATATTCCTTTGAAAAATCAAAACGGATACCTGCTGCGGCATAGATTTCTTTAATGCCTTGTGTATAACCGAGGGCCAGGGCATCGGTATACTGCTTCAGGCCCTTTGCCGGATCAGCCTTATAATTGCGCCACACGCTGATGGCCCCAAGCTGCGCCATGCCGTACTCAATATAATAAAACGGTACCTCGTAGATATGCAGCTGACGCTGCCAGCTGTAGCGCCTGAACTTCTCCAGGCCCGACCAATCGGTCACCGAATCGGCAAATTCATCAAAAATCTTTGTCCATTGCTCCGCCCGCTGCTCTAAGGTGTGCGCAGGGTTCTCATACAGCCAGTGCTGGAACTTATCTACCGTAGCAATCCACGGAAGCGCCGCCAGGATATCCCGCAGGTGCTCTCTTTTGGCCCTCTTCAGCTGTTCGGGATCCGGGAAATAAGCTTCCCAATGCTCCATCGAGATCAGCTCCATGCTCATGGAAGCCAGCTCAGCCACCTCCATAGGCGGATTCCGGTAGGCATTCAGGCTCAGGTCACGCACCTTGAACGAATGAATGGCATGCCCGCCCTCGTGCACCATGGTCACTATGTCTCTCACGGTATCTGTGGCATTCATAAAAATGAAGGGCACACCGGTTTCCTCCAGGGGGTAATTGTACCCTCCGGGAGCTTTGCCTTTTCTTGACTCCACATCAAAATGGCCCATCCGGCGCATGGTACGAATATAACCGGCAAAGGCCGGGTCAATGGCGGTAAAACATTGTTCTGTCTTATCCAGCAGGTCAGTAGCGTCCTGAAAAGGTTTCAGCGGCGCTTTTCCTTCCGTATCCGCTTTGGCGTCCCAGGGGCGGTAATCAGAATACCCCAGCTGTTTTTTACGTTCCGCCTCCAGGTTGTCTACAATGGGTACTACCGTAGCTGCTATTGATCCGTGAAAATCGAAACAGTCCTGTAGAGTATAGTCGAAACGGCCCATCGCCGAAAACATATAATCGCGGAAGTTCCGGAAGCCGGCATTTCGGGCCACCTCATTCCGCAGCACCAGGAGCTCTGAAAAAATCCGGTCAAGCTGGTCTTTGTCGGCCAGCCTTCTTTCCGAAATAGCGTACCAGGCTTTCTCCCGCAGGGCCCGGTCCGGGCTTTGCAGCAGGGCACCGGCCTGGGGAAGCGTCATCTCCTGCCCGTCAATGGTAACCGTCATGGCCCCGGTCAGCGACTGGTATTCCGCCTGCTTCAACTGGATATCTGTAAACAGCGCGATGTTTTCTTCCCGGAAAATTTTCACCGACTCCCGTATCCCGCGCAGCATAATGGCATAGCCGGGCTCCTCTACCGGCCATTTTTCGGCGTAGTCCAGTGTTTTTTTATTGAGCAGATCGCCGTAAGCGGCCAGCTGCGGCTGAATGTTCTCCACAAAATCCTGGTAAGCTTTCTGCAGTGAGGCATCGGCCGTGTTGCAGGTCATCCGGATATACCGCCAGGCAAAATCTTCTGACACATACGACTCCAGCTCACTTCTATCTTTCAGCCACTTTAAAAAATCAGCCGGGCTGCCAACTTCCCGGTTTTTAATATTTTCATAATAGACTTTCAGCGAATCCCAGTTATCAATCGTATAATTTTCAGGCAGAAACTCTCTTTTCTTCTTTTCCAATGCTAAGTTGCTCATGCTTTTCGTTTACTAATAAAATGCAATTTAGCAGGAGGCCGAAAAAAAACAGGAAGTAAGTGAAACTTTTTAAACAATGTAATTGTATTTAATGTATATACATATAAAATTAACATTTTACAAATATGAGTACCTGGAAAATCGACCCTTCTCACTCGGAAGTACAATTTAAGATCAAACACCTGATGATCAGCACCGTTACCGGTGAGTTTACTGACTTTGACGCTACGCTGGTATGTGCCGGTGAAGGAGATGACTTCAATGGCGGACAAGCGAGCTTCTCTGCTAAAATTGCTTCTATCAACACCAAAAACGAACAAAGAGACGGCCACCTGAAATCAGCCGACTTTTTTGATGCGGAAAAATATCCCGAGCTTACTTTCCAATCCACTTCCCTTGATCTTTCCGGGGGTGAAGTAGTGCTGAAAGGTGATCTTACCCTTAAAGGAGTTACCCGTCCGGTCACTTTGAAAGGTGATTTCGGCGGTGTAATGGTAGACGGCTACGGCCAGACCAAGGCAGGTTTTGAAGTAGAAGGCAAAATCAATCGCCAGGATTTCGGACTTACATGGAGCGCCGTTACCGAAGCCGGCGGTGTAGTGGTAAGCGATGACGTAAAACTGCTGCTGAACGTGCAGTTTACCAAACAAGCCTGATTTTTTTTTAGAGGTTTAAATAGTAAGGCCCCTTTGCCGTTTGGCAGGGGGCTTTTATTTTGTGGGAAAGAAATGTAAACCTTCGGATCCGGAAACAGTCAAATGTTTATAGCCGAAAACATTACAACATCCGGCCCCTTCAGGGTCGTACCGGATGTGTAATGTCTCCTCTGTAAACATTTGAATTCGCCGGATTCTGCACCATCAATCCAGCATCAGGTACGCCTTGATAAAGTCATCCAGGTCGCCGTCCATCACCGATTGGATATCCGAGGTCTCATGACCCGTACGGGCGTCTTTCACCAGCTTATACGGGTGGAAAACGTAGTTCCTGATCTGCGATCCCCACTCAATTTTCTTTTTGGAGGCTTCAATGTCGGCCCGGGCTGAATTGCGCTTCTCCACCTCGATCTGGTACAGGCGCGACTTCAGCATGTTCATGGCGTGTTCCTTGTTGGCCAGCTGGCTGCGCTCTATCTGGCATACAATCACAATGCCCGTGGGCTTGTGGGTCAGCTGAACCTTGGTTTCCACCTTGTTCACGTTCTGTCCGCCGGCTCCCCCTGAACGCGAAGTCTGCCATTCAATATCGGCATCTTTCACGTCAATTTCAATGGTATCGTCTACCAGCGGGTAGGCATAAACCGACGCAAACGAGGTGTGCCTGCGGGCATTGGAGTCAAAAGGCGAGATACGCACCAGCCGGTGCACGCCGTTTTCCGACTTCAGGTAACCGTAGGCCAGGGGCCCGTCTATCTGCATGGAAGCCGACTTGATACCGGCACCGTCACCGTCCTGCCAGTCGATCTGGGTTACCTTGTAGCCGTGCTTCTGCGCCCACATGAGGTACATCCGGTACAGCATGCTGGCCCAGTCCTGGCTTTCGGTTCCGCCCGCCCCTGAGTTAATCTCAATAATGGCGGAAAACTGGTCTTCTTCGCCGGAGAGCATTTTTTTCAGCTCCAGCTCTTCAATAATGGCTATGGTTTTCTTTCCTTCTGCGGCCATTTCGGCTTCGTCTACATCACCGGCCTGGTAAAACTCATGAAGGGTTTCCAGATCACTGATAGAAGCCTCCGCTTCTTCGTAAGATTCTGTCCAGTTTTTTAGTGTCTGGATCTCTTTAACTACTGATTGGGCATGATCCGAGTCATTCCAGAACTCGGGTTGCGCCTGTTGATTTTCCAAATCTCCAAGCTTCTCTTTCCGGTTATCGTAGTCAAAGATACCTCCTCAGTGCCGTCACTCTGGCTCTCAAATCTTTCAACGCTTCTGTTGTCATGATTTCCTTTAAATGGTGATAAAAATGATTTTTCTGCAAAAGTACAGCTTATTCGGAATTAACCCTAGAACTTATAGCGTTGGTTTTCCCCCGGAAACGATGCGCCCGGGATATTCGTCAGCTATTTTCTTTCGTAAAACCTTTTGCTGTTATAAAAAAATAACCTCTCCGGACATGGAGAGGTTATGCAGTTAAAACACAATAAATCAGAACATCGTTCCCTGTACCTCCCGGGGCCGCCCGCCCGGTGTGGTCACAAAAGCTTCTATAAAGGAGCTGAAGTCAGGAGAAATGGCTACAATATCATTTTCTTCGAAAAGCACGGCATAGTACCGGCCGTTCAGGTTTTCAATTTTGTAGTTTTCTTCAAGCAGGATAATGCTGTCCATCAGGTCAAAGACCGAATCCCGCTCTTCTTCGGTGGCAAAGCCTTCCGAACGCAGGTACAGCGTGGCATCCGGGTTATATACCCCGAAATAGTGTTTCCCGTCATTTCCCTGGAACTTCACGTAGCCGGTTATGCCGTACGAATCCCAGATACGCGGACGGTCAAGATATTCATGTACTTCCAGAAAATTCTGCAGGCCGCTTAAAACCCCTTCTTCCGCTATGGGAGATTTGATTTTTGAAGCCGGCTTGTCAGCCGTCTTCTTTGCTTTAGCGGCCGGTTTTCCGGCCTCTGCTGAAGCATCTTTTTTCTTTGCAGGTGTCACCGGCTTTTCAGCTGCCGGCGCCCCGGTAAAGCGGGCAAGCCCTTTCTCTGCCGCTGCCCGGGTCTTAAAATCACACGAACGGCCTATTTCTTTGTTATTGGCTGCTTTTAAAACAATATAAAACTTTCCGCCTTCTTCTATAACCGCCAGCTTATCTGCCGAGGCCAGGTTTTTCTTCACAGACGCAATGGCTTTGCTTCTCGAAGCCACATCGGTATACCCTTCGCTCCTTAAAAGAACAGCACCGGCATAGCTAAAATAATACTTCCCTGTTTTCTTGTCCTGGAAAAGCGAAAAACCTTCATTTTTCGGATCTGCTTCCTGACCTTCGTACGATTTGCAACTCAGATAATCGTCATTTATTGCCATAGAAAAATGTATTTTTGACTGAAATAAATTGAATTGGTGAAAAAGTTAACTAATTTACTATGAGTTATTTTCATAACCCTAAAATAATACATCAAAAACAAATATATAGAGCTAATCTTCTATACTTTATTTGAAAAATCTAATTTGAAAGCCCCTTCCCGAAACAAAAGGCTGCACCGGTTGCATTTCACCAAAATGCCCTCCTGAAATTGTGTAAAAGCATCACGTTTTCGTTTATTTTTAAATTACGGGGCTTTATTGTATTTTGCCGGAGAATTGTTTCAACCGTAAAAACCTGATAAAAATAATGCGAAGTTTTTTCATCCTCATAGGCCTCCTTTTTACCGGGGGAATGGCCAGTGCCCAATCGATAATTCCGGTGCCGGTACATACCGAAAAAGGCTCCGGCGTATTTACATTCGGTAAGGCAACCGACTTTGTTGTACCCGACGGCCAGCCGGAGATCCGGAAATACGCCGAAGAGCTCAGCCGTTATACCGGCCTGACACCTGCTGCTGTTGTTCAGAAGAAAGGCAAAAACCCGGCGGTGGTTTTCCGGCTGGGGAAAGACGACAAGCTGGGGGAGGAAGGATATATCCTGGATGTCAAAGGAAACGAGATCAGCCTGACCGCCAACACCCGTGCCGGTATCTTTAACGGCATTCAGTCGCTGCGGCAGCTTTTGCCGCCCCAGCTTGAAAACCGGAAGACGGCCTTTACCGGCGCCGTGACCGTTCCGCAGTGCAGGATCACCGACTACCCCCGGTTCAAATGGCGGGGCCTGATGCTGGATGTCAGCCGGCATTTTTTTACAGCTGATGAGGTAAAAGACTTCATTGACCGGATGGCCCAATACAAGTTCAACGTATTTCACTGGCACCTCACCGATGACGAAGGCTGGCGGATCGAAATCAAATCACTGCCCCGGCTCACTGAGGTCGGCGCATGGCGGGTAGAGCGTTACGGCGCATTCGGTGATACCCGGCCGTACCCCAAAGAAGGCGAGAAAGCTACCTACGGCGGTTTCTATACCCAGGACCAGATCAGGGACATCATCCGGTTTGCCGCTGAAAGAAACATCACCATCGTGCCCGAGATCGATCTTCCCGGCCACTCCATGGCGCTCCTGGCCGCCTATCCTGAGCTGTCGGTTAAAAAAGAGCCGAAATTTGTGAACCCCGGTTCAAAATTTGCCGAATGGTATGGAAATCACGAGTTCAGGATGCTCATTGAAAATACGCTGAACCCTGCCGATGAAAATGTATACACGTTTGTTGATAAGGTTATGACCGAAGTGGCGGGGCTCTTCCCCGGTGAATATATCCACATGGGAGGCGACGAGTGTTATCACGGCTATTGGGCCGAAAATACCGGCGTACAGGAGTTTATGAAGAAAAACAACCTGAAAGATACCAAAGAGCTCCAGGCCTATTTTGTCAGAAGGGTCAATGACATCATTGCTTCCAAAGGGAAGAAGATGATCGGCTGGGATGAGATTCTTGACGGGGGCGGGCTGCCCAAATCTACCGCCGTTATGAGCTGGAGAGGCATGGATGGAGGCATTAAGGCCGCCAAAGAGGGCCATTACGTGGTCATGACCCCTACAACCTATGCGTATCTTGACTACACCCAGGGCGACAAATCTGTAGAAAATCCGATCTACGCCGACCTCAGCCTGGCCAAGTCGTATGAATTGGACCCGACTCCCGAAGGCGTGGATCCGAAATATGTGCTGGGCGGACAGGGCAATCTCTGGACGGAGGTGATCCCTACCCTGCAGTTTGCCTACTACATGGCGTATCCGCGTGCGCTGGCCGTTTCAGAAAAGCTGTGGTCGCCTAAAAATGCCAGCACCTTCACTGATTTTGTCAATCGCCTGGAGAATACGTTTGAGCGCTTCAACCAGGCCGGTGTCAGCATCGCCAAAACCATCTACGAACCCGAAGTAACGGTAACCGGGAAAGACGGCCGCTATTACCTGGAGCTAAAAACCGAAATACCCGGCGCTGAGGTGTTCTACTCGCTGGATAACACCTATCCCGCGAAGTTTTCCACGAAATATACCGGACCCGTGGAGATACCGGAAGGAAGGCTGCGGCTAAGGACACAAACGTATAAAGACGGCAAAGAGCTGGGCCGGGAACTGATCATTCCCCGGGAAGAGCTGATCAAAAGAGCAAAATAACCGTATGTCATCTCATCACGTAGTACGCGAAAAACAGGAGCCGGCCTTAATCATTGCCAATGGTGAGGCCTGCTCCGTTGAGCTTTTGGGGCAGCTGCTGGAATGGTCTCCCACAGTGATCGTACTTGACGGGGCGCTGGACCGCGTGCTGCCTTTAGGAATAAAAATAGATGTGATCCTCGGGGACTTCGACGGCCAGGATGCAGAATCTGTACGGCAAAGCCAGTACCCGGTAAAAGTGGTTCACACCCCCGACCAGAATTTCACTGACCTGGAAAAAGCGATTATTTACCTGGTAGAAGAAGAATATCCTGCGGCCAACATTATCTGGGCTACCGGCCGGCGGGCCGATCATACCCTGGCCAATATATCGATTTTACCCAAATATGCCGGCAGCATCAGCCTGAAGATCATTGACGACTACTCTTGTATTTTTCCAATATTGCCTTTGCCCCATAAATTCGTAAAATGGTACCGGAAAGGCACCGTGATCTCCCTCATGCCCCTGGGTATCACCACGGGCATCACCACCCGGAACCTCCGTTATCCGCTTACGCACGAAAGCCTGCACCTGGGGTACCGGAACGGCAGCTCCAACGAGGCGGCCGAAGACGGTGAGGTGCTTGTGGAATACGAAGAAGGTACCCTGTTGATAATGGAATGTAACGATTAATAATTAAGTTATTAGTTGTTGATAAACCGGTGGATATCCGGTGGATAACCTTTTCTTCCAAAATACCCGATAGGCAAATTCCCTGTACGGAACAAGCACGAAAACCTGTGGATAAATATTTTTCATAGGATTTTTTCGAGTTGTCATTTCCTTAAAAATATCTTAATGTTCTGATAATTAGCAGCACAGCTTTTTTTCGTGTTTTATATATTTTTAATAATTGTCTCCAACCCCGTTTTTTCAACTTTTTTTTTGTACTTTTTTTTAGATAGCTTTGAAATCGCTTTGCGAAAAAACATCCATTAAAATAAACAGATTATTCACCTGATTGCTACATACTCATGTTTGTTATAAAAAGAGACGGACGGAGAGAATCCGTAAAATTCGACAAAGTAACCGCTAGAATTGAGAGACTGTGCTATGGACTCGATTCCCTGTTTGTTCAGCCTGTTGAAGTAGCCATGAAAGTGGTTTCGGGCATTTATGACGGGGTGACCACCTCTGAGCTGGATACCCTGGCCGCTGAAACAGCCGCCTCTATGACCACCAAGCATCCCGACTACGCCATTCTTGCCGCCAGGATAGCCATTTCCAACCTGCACAAGAATACGCTGAAGTCGTTTTCGGGAACCATGAAGCTGCTTTACCAGTACATTGACCCGAAAACCGGTGAAAACGCTTCGCTTATTTCCAAAGAAACCTGGAAAACCATCCAGGCCAATGCCGCCGTGCTGGATTCGTCTATAATTTATGACCGCGATTTCGGCTACGATTTCTTCGGTTATAAAACCCTGGAGAAATCCTACCTGATGAAGCTGAACGGCAAAATTGTGGAAAGACCTCAGCACATGCTGATGCGGGTAGCCGTGGGTATTCACGGTGACAACATCGACAAAGCCATCGAAACCTATAATCTTCTTTCCGAACGGTGGTTTACCCATGCTACGCCTACCCTTTTCAATGCCGGCACACCCAAGCCCCAGCTTTCATCGTGTTTTCTGCTCACCATGAAAGACGACAGCATTGACGGCATTTACGATACGCTGAAGCAAACGGCTAAAATCTCGCAGTCGGCCGGGGGTATCGGCCTGGCTATTCATAATGTACGCGCTACCGGAAGCTACATCAAAGGCACCAACGGTACCTCTAACGGGATCATCCCCATGCTGCGGGTCTTTAATGACACTGCCCGCTATGTAGACCAGGGCGGAGGGAAACGCAAGGGCTCTTTTGCCATTTACCTCGAACCCTGGCATGCCGATATCTTCGAGTTCCTGAACATGAAGAAAAACCATGGCAAGGAAGAAGAACGCGCCAGGGATCTTTTCTATGCGCTCTGGACGCCCGATCTCTTCATGAAAAGGGTGGAATCCAACGGCCAGTGGTCGTTGTTCTGCCCGCACGAATGCCCCGGCCTGTCAGAAACCTACGGGGAAGATTTTGAAAGACTTTACGAAAAATACGAAGCCGAAGGCCGGGCCCGCAAAACCGTGCAGGCACAGGAGCTGTGGTTCCATATCCTGGAGTCGCAGGTAGAGACCGGCACACCGTATATGCTGTTCAAAGACGCGGCCAACAAGAAGTCGAACCAGAAAAACCTGGGCACCATCAAGTCGTCTAACCTCTGCACCGAGATCATCGAGTACACGGCTCCCGATGAGGTGGCGGTTTGTAACCTGGCGTCTATAGCCTTACCCAAGTTTGTCAATGCCGACAGCACCGCTCCGGAATTTGACTTCCAGAAGCTGTATGAGATCACCAAGGTGGTTACCCGCAACCTGAACCGCATCATAGACATCAACTATTACCCGGTACCGGAAGCCGAAAACAGCAATAAGCGCCACCGCCCTATCGGTATCGGTATCCAGGGGCTGGCCGATGCCTTCATCCTGATGCGCTACCCGTTTGACAGCGAAGAGGCCCAGAAGCTTAACCGCGATATCTTTGAAACCATCTATTTTGCTTCGATGGAAACCTCCATGGAGCTGGCCATCGAAGAAGGTCCGTATTCTACTTTTGAAGGCTCGCCGGTTTCGCAGGGTATATTCCAGTTTGACATGTGGGGAGTAAGTCCTGATTCCGGTCTCTGGAACTGGGACGACCTTCGTGAAAAAGTGATCAGAAACGGGGTAAGAAACTCGCTGCTGCTGGCACCGATGCCAACGGCCTCTACCAGCCAGATCCTGGGGAATAACGAGTGCTTTGAGCCGTATACCTCCAACATCTACAGCCGCCGGGTTCTTTCCGGCGAGTTTGTGGTGGTGAACAAGCATCTCCTGCGCGACCTGGTGAAGATCGGGCTCTGGAACGATACCATGAAGAACAAGCTCATCGCCGCCAACGGTTCTGTTCAGGCCATCGCCGAAATTCCTGCCCATCTCAAAGAGCTGTACAAAACCGCCTGGGAGATCAAGCAGAAAACCATCATTGACATGTCAGCCGACCGCGGGGCCTTTATCTGCCAGAGCCAGTCACTGAATATTTTCATGACCGACCCGAACTTTGCCAAGCTGACCTCCATGCATTTCTATTCGTGGAAGGCCGGTCTGAAAACCGGTATGTATTACCTGAGAACCAAGGCCGCCGCTGATGCCGTGAAGTTTACGGTAGACCGCCAGGCCATTGCCGAAACCGTACCTGTAACACAGAACATACAGGAAAAACCGCTGGACTACGAGGCTTATGCCAAAGAGCATACTGAAAAAAATAAAGAGGCTGCAGCCGGTTTTCAAATGAGTGAAGCCGAGCAGAAATATGCAGCCATGCAGTGCTCGCTCGATAACCCGGAAGGGTGCGAAATGTGTGGCTCATAAGCAATGCTTTATACTATCAAAAAGGCCATCCCCCCGGGGTGGTCTTTTTGATTTATTGTCTTGCATAACCCAAAGATTCTTAGTAAATTAGTCCGCCATTAACACCCTGTACCCATGATCCGGAGAAATTTCCTGGGAGTCCTTGCCGGCGGCAGTCTCAGCCTGCAGCCGGGCCTTAAGCTCCTTTCTGATGATTACCTGAACGAGATCGCTTCACTTTCTGCCGGTGCACCTGCCGGGGAGCTGGCCACTGATGAAGATTACTGGGCGCAGATCGGGCAGGCCTATACCACCTCGCCCCAGATCATTAACCTGAATAACGGTGGTGTAAGCCCTTCGCCCCGGATTGTCCAGGATGCTGTGGAAAGATACGGCAAATATGCCAACGAGGCTCCCTCCTACTACATGTGGCGCATCATGGACCAGGGCAGGGAACCCCTGCGGGAGAACCTCGCTGCTTATGCCGGCTGCTCAGCAGAAGAAATTGCCATTAACCGGAACGCTACCGAGGCCCTGGATACCGTGATCATGGGCCTGCCGCTGGACAAAGGTGACGAGGTGGTCATGACCCGCTACGATTACCCCAATATGTTGCACGCGTGGCGCCAGAGAGAGCTCCGCGACGGGATAAAGATCCGGTACGCCGACCTGGACCTGCCCTCTGAAAATGAAGAGCAGATCGTGCAAAGCTTTATCGCCCGGATGACCCCTCGTACCCGCGTAGTGCATATCACGCATATCATTAACTGGAACGGCCAAATCCTGCCGGTACGAAAAATAGCCGAAGAAGCCCGTAAAAGAGGGGCTGAAGTGGTCATCGATGCGGCTCACTCGTTTGCTCACCTCGATTATAAAATACCCGATCTGGGTGGTGATTACCTGGGCACCAGCCTCCACAAATGGCTGTCGGCACCCATAGGCAGCGGCATGTTATGGATAAAACGGGAGAAGATCAGCAAGATCTTCCCGCTGATTCCCAATGACAATCCCCGCTCTGAGAATATCCGTAAATTCGAGAACCTCGGCACCCGGTCTTTTCCCATAGAGCAGGCCATCGGCGTGGCCCTGAAGTTCCAGGAAGCCATAGGCAACCAGCGGAAAGAAGCGCGGCTCCGCTACCTGAAAAATTATTGGGCCGAAGAGGCCGCCCGGCTTCCCAAAATCAGGCTGAACACTTCGCTGGATCCGCGGTACTCCTGTGCCCTGGCCCACCTGGGCGTAGAGGGCAAAGAGGCCGCTGAAGTAGAAAGCTTTCTTTTCTCCAGGTACAAGATACACACCTCCCCTATCAAATGGGAAGCGCTGAACGGCGTCAGGATCACCCCCCACGTATACACTACGCTAAAAGACCTGGACCGGCTGAAGGAGGCACTTTATCAGCTGGGACATGGGTGACCATTTCCCTGACGTCAGGAAAATGGTTTACGATCTCCTCCCCTACATTCTTACGGGCATCTTTAGCTTTCTGGATTACTTTTTCAAAGTTTTCCCACTTCGTATATCCCAAATCGAGGTAACAAAAAATCTCCCGCACCTGAACCGGCACGGGAGATCCTTATTGGTGTAAATTTCTTTTGCTTATTCTGCCGGCTTGATCATCTCCAGCACCTCTGCCGAGATCCCGGTCATAGAGAATCCGCCGTCGTGGTAAAGATTCTGCATGGTTACTTTACGGGTAAGGTCAGAGAAAAGGGTAACCACGTAATCGGCGCAGTCGTCAGCTGTGGCATTTCCCAAAGGCGCCATTTTTTCGGCAAATTCAAAGAAGTTGCCAAATCCGCCGATTCCACCACCGGCACGGGTTTTGGTGGGCGACTGCGAAACGGTATTTACCCTTACATTCTTCAGCTTGCCGTACCGGTATCCGTAGCTCCGGGCTATAGATTCGAGCATGGCTTTGGCATCGGCCATATCGCTGTAGAAAGAGAAAGTACGCTGTGCCGCCATGTAGGTCAGGGCTACAATAGAACCCCATTCATTGATGGCATCCTGCTTCTCAGCCACCTGCATAAATTTGTGAAAAGACATGGCCGAGATATCCACACTCTGCTTGTACCATTCATAATTCAGGTCGCCGTATTCCTTGCCTTTTCTTACGTTAGGCGACATCCCGATAGAATGCAGCACAAAGTCCAGCTTTCCGCCCAGTATCTCTACCGACTTGCTGAACAGGTTTTCAATGTCTTCCACGCTGGTGGCATCGGCCGGGATGATCTCCGCATTGCACTCTTCGGCCAGCTTATTGATCTCGCCCATCCGCATGGCTATAGGCGCATTGGTCAATGTAAATATCGCCCCTTCATCTTTAGCCCGCTGAGCTATCTTCCAGGCAATAGAATTTTCATCGATCGCCCCGGAGATTATTCCTCTTTTCCCTTTAAGTAGTCCGTAACCCATAGTGTATTATGTTAATCTTAATTCACAAAAGTATTATTTTTTTCGATAAGAACCTTATGTACGATAAGTCATTCCGAATCTTTTCAAAAAAGACTTTGCCCGCACCGTCTTTTACCGTAGTTTTGAAACCCGTTTTTTAAAAAATTCATGATCGTTTCACCTACTGAACCTTTTAAACTTGTTTTCAGCCTGTACCAGCATGAGTTCCTCGGGTATCTCCTCGAGCCTTACGTAGTAAAGCTCACCCTGAAAGGCGAATTTTCTTTCCAGTCACAAAATATCTCCGGAACCAACGTCAAAGATTTTAAAGCAGGGCTCACCCGCGACCAGGTCCGCCTGGTAGAGCTTACCTCCAAAATTCAGCAGGACATTGTTTTCAGGAAGTTCAACACCAACAAAAAGCTGAAAAGAGACGATTTTTTTAAAAAGATCTTTGATCCCGCCAAAGGGGATCCTGCCCTCCGCGAAGCCATTACCCTTTACATAGACAATTACCGGAAAGAAATTTACCGGAATATCCGGGGAGAGAATTTCTTCATCATGGGGAGCGACGGCATTCCTACCTGGAAAGAAGTGGAAATTGTGGAGGAACCCGCCAAGGTCTATTTTCATTTCAACCGCGAGGAAGAAAAAACCATTTACTACCCCATTATCAAATGCAACGGGGAAAAAGTAAAGTTCCAGTTTCGTAACGGGCTCATCATTAACGACATTCCCGCAGTTCTGCTGATCGATAACCTGATGTATATTTTCGAAGACCACGTAGACGGTAAAAAGCTGCGTCCGTTTCTTCAGAAATCCAACATCGAGATTCCCCGGAAAATCGAAGATACCTATTATAAGAAGTTCATTGTGCCCCTGATCGCTAACTTTAACGTATATGCCCAGGGGTTCGATATATCGTATGAGAAGGAAGAATTTATTACACGCCTCCAGGTTACCGAGGTAAAAGCTGCCGCCCGAACGGGCCTGTTCGGCACGGGGGAAGACGAGAACCCGCCGGCTGATGTCATCCTGGAGCTCATCTTTTCGTACGGAGACCACGATTTTAAATTTGACAATTTCAGCGATCCCGCCTACGTTTACCCGGAAAAAACGGCCGGTTCCTGGAAGTTCCACAAGATAAAAAGGAACCTCCCTGCTGAACGGGCGGTTATCTCTTTCCTCAAAAACGAAGGGCTCGACCTCCGTAACGGCCGTAGCATACTGCCTAAAAATTATGCCGTGGAATGGATCAGCGACCACCTCGAAAAGCTGGAAGCCTACCCCGTTATCGTTCAGCAGAGCGAGGGCAATTCAGCCACTTACTTCCTGGGCTACAGCCACGTGGATGTAAAGGTGGTAGAAAAAAACGACTGGTTTGATATTGAAGCGGAGGTGATCTTCGGGGAGTTCCGGATCCCGTTCAAGAAATTCAGGCATTATATTCTCAACAATATCAAAGAATTTGCGCTGCCTGACGGGCGGCTGGCGACCATCCCCGAAGCCTGGTTCAAAAAGTTTTCCGAGCTGTTTGAAAGCATGGACGAAGCAGACAGCGCAGATGCCCCCCGCCTCAGGAAACAGTTTATAGGGCTGGTCAACCTGCTGGCTCACGACGGCGTGGTCACCACCCAAATGAACCGCAAGCTCTCTGCCCTGTCTGATTTTGAGGAGATACAGGATGCCCCCCTTCCCCAAAAATTTGAAGGGGAGCTGCGCCCTTACCAGAAAGCAGGCTACAACTGGCTCCTTTTTCTAAAGGAGTACGGCCTGGGAGGCTGCCTTGCTGATGACATGGGACTGGGAAAAACGGTTACCACCCTGGCTTTCCTGCAAAAGATCAAGGAAGAAAAGCCGGGTGCCCCCAGCCTGCTGGTACTGCCCACTTCCCTGATTTACAACTGGCAGAAAGAGGCCGCCCGGTTTACACCTGACCTGCGGGTGATGGTTCATTACGGTACCCAGAGGAGCAAAGACACCCAGGTATTTGCGCTGTATGACCTGATCATCTGTTCGTACGGCGTGCTACGTTCCGATATCGATTTTATCCGTTACTTCCGTTTCAACTACGCCATACTGGATGAGTCGCAATCGATCAAGAATGCCGCTTCCGCCAACTTCAAGGCCGTTATGGACCTCAACACCCAAAACCGGCTTATTCTTACGGGTACCCCGCTTGAAAACAGCACCCTGGACCTCTGGAGCCAGATGAGCTTTATTAACCCGGGGCTCCTGGGCAGCTTTTCAGCGTTTAAAAAGAAGTACCAGAGCCCCATAGAAAAAGAAAAAGACGAAGCAAGCCTGAAGGTGCTCTCGGCCCGGATCCGGCCCTTTATGCTCCGCAGAAACAAGCGGCAGGTGGCCCAGGATCTCCCGGAGAAAATAGAGTCGGTGGTATACTGCCAGATGACCGAAGAGCAGGAAAAGCTTTACGATGAGACCCGCTCATACGTAAGAAACCAGATCATGGGAATGCAGGAAAACGGCACCCTGGGGAAATCGGGCATGCTGGTGCTGCAGGGGCTTTCCAAGCTTCGCCAGCTGGCCAACCACCCGGCCATGGTCTCAGCCGGTTACCGGGGCGAATCAGGCAAAGGAAACGATGTGATGCAGCGTATCCGCGAAGTAGTGCAGGAAGGATCAAAAACACTGGTCTTCAGTCAGTTTGTAAAGCACCTGGAATTTGTGGCCGAAGCCCTTCGCACCGAAGGTATCCCGTTCCTGTACCTCGACGGCTCCACGAAGAACCGGATGGAGCTGGTAGACCGCTTTCAGCAGCAGGATTCGGAGCAGGTTTTCCTGATCTCCCTCAAAGCCGGCGGAGTAGGGCTTAACCTGACCGCTGCCGAAAACGTATTTATACTGGATCCCTGGTGGAACCCCGCCATTGAAGCACAGGCCGTAGACCGGGCCCACCGCATAGGGCAAACCAAAACGGTGTTCAGCTATAAGTTTATCACCCAGAATACTATTGAAGAGAAGATTGTGGAGCTGCAAAACACCAAGAAGCAGCTTTTTGATGAGCTCATTATAGAAGAAGAAGGTTTCTTCAAGTCGTTAACCACCGAAGACATACTAAGCCTTATAGAATAAAAAAAACCGGGACACGCCCGGTTTTTCTATATTCTGCTAAAATTCATCAGGAAGTCATTTCTTCTGTCTGGAAAATATCCACAGAAGCCTGGTGAATTACCTTCTTCAGTCCTTCATAAGCACCGGTAATAATACTGATCGGGATAATAATCGGCGCAAATACTATCCATTGACAGGTCATAAACAAATTGAATTTTTTCATAATTGGTAAGGGTAGCTTTATAAGGTATTTTAATCCCTGATGATCAAAACACAAGTGAAGTTAAAAAGAATTTTTGATAAATACAACAGCTTTATCTAATTTTTTTTATATTTTTTAACTCCATAGTTCTACCCTGCCCTTACGAAAAGCCCCAACAGGTCTTACAACCGCCTCAGGCAGATGACGCCGGGATTAGAACTTCCAGCGTACAAATGCCTCCATGGCCTCGTATTCGGCAAGCCCCAGCTTATTGTACAGCCCGGCAGTAGCCCGGTTACGGTCTTCTGCCCGCTGCCAGAACTCGCGCGCGTCGGTTCCCTGGAACACCACACCGTCTTTTTGCGACTGGTGCTTGAAAATCCCGAGGCGTTTCTGCATAACCTGGTCAGGGCTCATAGGCACGGCCATTTCAATTTCATGGATCTCCCATTCTGCCCAGGCACCGCGGTACAGCCACAGCCAGCAGTCTTTCATGAAGTTTTTATGCTTGATCTGGTCAATGGCTTCAAAAATAGCATCCAGGCAAACCTTATGGGTTCCGTGCGGGTCGGCCAGGTCGCCTGCCGCATAAATCTGGTGAGGCTTCACCTCTTCGATCAGGTTTTTAATAACCGCAATATCTTCTTTACCCAGCGGAGCCTTCTGCACTTTGCCGGTCTCATAGAAAGGCATATTCAGGAAGTGCGCATGCGCAGTAGGAATGCCCACAAAGCGGCAGGTAGCCTTGGCCTCTCCCCTGCGGATAATTCCTTTTACGTGCCTTACCGCTTCCGAATCCACTTCGCTTCCTTTCTTATTTTTAATAGAGAGCTTGGCATCTTCGAAGATTTTTTCGGCCTTCTCGTTATTGATCCCGAAATTGCGGTTATAGTCTACCACAAAATCAATGAATCTCAGCGCCTCATCATCTGACACGGCAATGTTACCCGAGGTCTGGTACGCCACATGCACTTCATGGCCCTGGTCTACCAGGCGCTGGAATGTACCCCCCATTGAGATGATGTCGTCATCCGGATGCGGGCTGAAGATAATGACACGCTTTCTTTCCGGCAGTGCCCGCTCAGGACGGTTGGTATCGTCGGCGTTGGGTTTTCCGCCCGGCCACCCGGTAATGGAGTGCTGCAGGTTATTGAACACATCGATGTTGATGTCATACGCCTGCCCGTAACCGGCCAGGAGCTCTGACAGTCCGTTATCGTTATAATCTTTATTGGTCAGCTTCAGGATAGGCTTACCCAGTTCAAGCGCCAGGCTGCATACGGCTTTCTTGATCATCTGGTTATCCCATACCACATCTTCTACCAGCCACGGCGTTTTGATCCGTTTCAGCTCGGAGGCCGCCGCCGGGTCTACTACAAACAGGGCGTTGCTGTGTGTCTGCAGGTAGGAAGCAGGATTCTGCTCGGTTACTGTACCTTCTACCGCACGGGCAATAACCTCGGCCTTGCGCTCTCCCCAGGCCAGCAGCACGACCCGTTTGGCCTGTAAAATTTTAGAAACACCCATGGTAATGGCTTTCTTGGGTACCTTGGTCAGGTCTCCGCCGAAATCGCCGGTAGCCGCTGCGCGGGTAGAGTGGTCCAGCATCATCAGGCGGGTCTTGGAGTTGATCAGCGAGCCCGGCTCGTTAAAGCCGATATGCCCGTTGCCACCTATGCCCAGCAGCTGGAAGTCGAGGCCGCCCAGTGCGTCTATCTTTGCCTCGTAGCCGGCACAAAACTCAGCAATAGACTGCTGCGGAAGCGTACCGAGGGGAATAAAATAATTTTCTTTCGGGATATCCACAAGGTCAAACAGCTGCTCGCGCATAAAACGCCAGTAACTCTGAATCGCATCCGGCTCCATCGGGTAATACTCATCCAGGTTAAACGAGATTACATTCTTAAAGCTTAAGCCTTCTTCCCTGTGCATGCGCACAAGCTCTGCGTATACGGTTTTGGGGGAAGACCCCGTGGCCAGACCCAGTATACAGTTTTTACCTTCTTTCTGCTTCCTCCGGATAAGGTCGGCAATTTCCTGCGCTACAGATTTTGAGGCTTCTTTCGGATCTGCAAAAATACGGGTTGGAATTTTCTCGTACGCAATCGGTTCTTTAACGGTTGAATCACCCATGGTGTTAAAATAATTTGATGTTAGGAGTACAACTACCTGTTTAATTTATACGGCTAAATTTAGAAGAGTTTTTTTATTAAAAAAAATTATTAATTCTATAAATTCTTAAAAACCATGTTAATTTAATCATTCCCGACTCTCCGCCTGCTGCTTCACAGCGCCAATATAGTTAAATTAAAATCTGGATTAATTATAAATAATTTTTTAAATCTGTTTTTTGCCGTGTATATTTGCAGGGTTTAATCTTCAGGCGTTGACATTATCAGAGCTTTACAGTACTTCAAAGGGCCGGGCCTTCCAATGTGACCTGACCAACTCTATTATTCTGAACTTCAAAGATTATACCTGGAAATTCTCTGTCAATGATTTTCTTCTTTTCCGGAAGCACATTCACGCGGTAGACCTGAAAGAGCTCCTGTTCAATCTTTCTGACGAGTGCGATTTTGTTTCGCTTCATCATGCCCGCCTGGCTTCTGCTGTTACGCTTACCCTCTGTGACCTCATCCAGCTTCGCGAGCTGGTAGACGGTACCCGCTTTTCACTGGAGCTGGTTTCCCTGATTCACGAGGTGCTGGGCGATTACACCGTGGTATAACCGCTTGCAACTGTGCCTTTTCTGCTGTCTCCCCTGCCGGGGGGTCCGCCCTGATTTGATTTGTTTTAAATTTAGATTCAATACAAATAGCTGTAAATCAGCGCACAAGGGAATTTTTATCTCCCGGATCTTCGTTAACTTTGTAAACAAATAAATCAAGAAGATCAAATGAAGAATTTATTAAGAGACAAGACCTCATTAAAAGAAGATATAGAAATTGCACTGAATGCCCAGGCCAAAATGGAAGCGGAAGCCTCCAGCAAATACCTGGCCATGGCTTCGTGGCTGGAGCGAAACGGCTTTGAACGTTCTGCCGAATACCTGTACAGGCAGGCGGAGGAAGAACGTGAACATTTCCTGAAAATTTTCAGGTACATCAACGAGGTAGGCGGAAATGCCGTTACCCCGGTGGTGGGTGAGGTTCAGCTGGAATACCCGGATCTCAGGAGTGTTTTTGAGGTAGCCCTTCAAAGCGAGATTGCCGTTACCAACTCCATCAACCGCCTGGTAGGCCAATGCCGGGCCAATCATGACTACGCCACCGAAGATTTCCTGATGTGGTACGTGAAAGAGCAGCGTGAAGAAGAGAAAAATGCCCGGAGAGCCCTGGAGCTTTTTGAGCTGATTGATGTAAACAGCGCCACCGGCCGGTTCGTTCTTGACAAGGAAATTGCGAAGATCGGGGGACACGAGTAAAACTTTTTTGGGCAGTTATAAAGCGATGGGGGGCATTTATGCCCCCTTTTTTAACCACATAGGCACATAAGACCTGTTTAGTAAGAACTTATATGTCTATGTACCTATGTGGTTATAAAAAATTCATCCCAACCCCCATAATTTTTCAAAAACATTTCTACATTTGCACCATGAAATTATCAATCGGCATAGCGGCTAACTGGTGGCGTTCTTCTCTCTGAGGGTTGAACATCATTCGCTATGGGATTTTAAGATACTATAAGGCTTGCTGTTCAACTACGGCAGGCCTTTTTTAATAGCCGTCAGCTATCAGCCCAAAACGGTTGATAAGCTGATGGCTGAAAGCTTTTTTACTATGAAATTCAAAATTACTACCCGAACCAAGCGCCTCCTGGCCGACACCCTTACGCCTGTAAGCATTTTCCTGCGTATCCGGGAGCAGTACCCGCTGTCGGTGATCCTTGAAAGTGCCGATTACCACGCCATGCACAACAGCTTCAGCTACATTGCATGTGACCCCGTAGCCTCTATTACCATTGACAGGGGGCAGGTAAAGGAGGTCTACCCCGGCGGCCCGGAAAACATCTACCCGCTGGCCGATAAGAAAGATGCCGTGCAGGCGTTGCAGGCGTTTTCTTCGCGTTTTGAGCATCATAGCCAGAACCCCGGCTTTATCTCCAACGGGCTTTTCGGCCATATCACGTACGACGCCGTCCAGTATTTTGAAGACATTACCCTCCAGGAGAAAGCGCCGGAAAACGACATTCCCGATATTCAATACCGCGTTTACCGGTACGTGATTGCTGTCAATCATTTCAAAAATGAGCTTCACCTCTTTGAACATACCTACACACGCGAAGGCGAAGAGCCCGCACCCGTGCGGGATGGCCTGGAGACGCTGGAATTTTTTGTTAAAAACCCCAAGCGCAGCACTTCCGTATTTAAAATTACCGGTGAAGAAGAAACCAATATTCCTGACGACAAAATGCGGGAAATCATCCGGCAATGCATCCGGCACTGCCTGCGCGGCGATGTGTTCCAGATTGTACCGTCACGGAGATTCAGCCGTACTTTCTCGGGCGATGATTTCAACGTATACCGTGCTCTCAGAAGCATCAACCCCTCGCCTTACCTGTTCTATTTTGACGGCGGAGATTACCATATCTTCGGATCAAGCCCGGAAAAACAGATCTTTATTCATGACGGCACCGCTGAGATCCACCCCATTGCCGGAACTTTCCGCAGAACGGGCGACGACCAGCACGACAGCCAGCTGGCGCTTGACCTTCATGCCGACCCGAAAGAATCGGCAGAACACGTAATGCTGGTAGACCTGGCCCGCAATGACCTTTCCCGCAATGCAGAGCAGGTACATGTGGAGATCTTCAAGGAAGTACAGTTCTACAGCCACGTGATTCACCTGGTTTCGAAAGTTACCGCCCGTATGAATGCCGATGTCAACCCGCTGCAGCTGGTAGCTGACACCTTCCCCGCAGGTACGCTGTCGGGCTCGCCGAAGCATAACGCCATGACCCTCATTAACCGGGCAGAGCCCAATCACCGCGGTATTTACGGCGGAGCCATCGGATTTATGGATTTTAACGGTAACTTTAACCACGCCATTGCCATCCGTACGTTTTTAAGTAAAAACAATACCCTGTTTTTCCAGGCCGGCATGGGCGTGGTTGCCAAATCAGACGTGGAAACCGAAATGAACGAAATACACCTGAAGCTGGGTGCTTTGCGCAAGGCCATTGAAATGGCGGAAGAAATTTAATCAGCTGTGAGCTATCAGAAGTTAGATATTTAGATATTGTTTACAATTAAATAAATAGTCGTTATTCGGCTGAAGGCTGACAGCTGAGAGCTGTAGGCTAAAAGTTAAAAGCTAAAAAAATGAAAATACTGGTAGTAGACAATTATGACTCCTTCGTATATAACCTGGTGTATATCCTGAAGCAGCTGGGGGCAGAAACAGACGTCTTCCGGAACGATAAGATCGCCCTGGAAGAGGTAAAAAAATACGACAAGATCCTGCTTTCACCGGGGCCGGGGATCCCGGAAGAAGCAGGAATCATGATGGACCTGCTCAATGAATACAAGGAAACCAAGAGCATTCTCGGCGTGTGCCTGGGCCACCAGGCCATTGGCGAGGCTTTCGGCGCAAAGCTTGAAAATATGGGCGAGGTGCTGCACGGGGTCACTACCCCCTGTATCGTGAAAGACCGCAATGAGCTGCTTTTCCGGGATATTCCCGAACAGTTTAACGTTTGCCGGTACCACTCCTGGACGGTCCTGCCCGAAACCTTCCCCGACGGCTTACAGGTAACGGCCGTTGACGATAAAGGCAACGTTATGGCTGAGGCACATACCCGCTACGACGTACGCGGAGTCCAGTTTCACCCGGAAGCCTACCTTACCGAGCACGGGGTGAAGATGATGGAGAACTGGATGCAGAACTAAACCTTTCCCGGTGAATGTTAGGATTTCTCAATAAAAAACCCCGGGCTGTCAGGCCGCAGAACGAAGACGTTTTCCGCAAAGGGTTTGCCGGGCATATCCCTGAAGACGCGGTAGACTACGTTATGGCCCTCTGGCGCGAACACCCGTTCAATTTTACCGTGGCCGGGTCCCGCAAGACCTGCCTGGGGAATTATATGTACAAAAACGGCCGGCATTTTATTTCGGTGAACGGCGACTCCAATCCTTACAGTTTCCTGATCACCCTGATTCACGAGATCGCCCACCAGCGGGTACGGGTCGGCCAGAAGCTATTCCACCGGGCACCGGCCCCTCACGGGCAGGAATGGAAATTCCATTTCAAAACCCTGATGGCCCCCCTCCTGAGCGCCCGCATCTTCCCGGAAGATATCCTGCAGGTGCTTGTTCCGCACATGCAGAACCCTGCCGCCTCTTCTACCAAAGACCCGGCACTGGTACGGGCCCTTTCCTTTTATTCGCCTGAAAAAGTAGTGAAAGGCATCTATCTTTCAGAGGTACCTGACGGAAAAGTATTTAACTTTAACGGCCGGCAGTTCAAAAGAATTCAGCCCCGGCGGACCAGAATACTGGTAGAATGCGTTAATACCCGAAAGCGCTACACCATTCCCGGCGTAGCCCGGGTGGAGCTTTAAGATGAGATCTTAATGAGTATAAAACCAGTTCCGAGCAGTACGTTCCGAGTACCCCATTGTCAGTTGTCCATCGTCAATTGTCCATTGTCAATTGTCCATTGTCAATTACAAAAAGGTATTTCGTACGGGTTACAGGGCATCTTATACCTTCTCTTATCTTTCGCCACAGCCTTTGCTCAGCCCTCTCCTCTTGCCCGGGGCGAGTGGATAAAAGTATCGGTCAGCCGCTCAGGGGTTTACAAGCTGGATAAGGCTTTTTTTGAGAAATATGCCCCTGCCTTTGCCAAAGCAGATCCCGACAAAATCCGGGTATACGGAGGGCATCCCGGTCCCCTGCCCCAGCTTAATTCGGCAGAGAGAGTTACAGGGCTGCAGGAGATCCCGGTTTTCCTTAACGACAAAAACAACCAATGGGATACCGGAGATTATATGGCCTTTTATGGCCGTGACCCGCATACGGTAACCTATGCTGACGGCCGGTTCTCGCATGAGATCAATCCTTACAGCAACTCCAATGACTATTTCATTACCATCGGCAGCAGCCCTTCTCTCAAAATAAGCCGGCAGGAGGCAGACACCGGGTCACCCGTCAGGGATAACCTGCCTTTTTACGGGTACGAAGAAAAAGAGCTGAAGAACCTGCTCAACTCCGGGCGGCTCTGGCTGGGCGATATGTTTCGCTCTTCCTATAGTTTTTCACCGGCGCAGGAAGATTTCGTTTCTGATTATACCCTCAGCTTTGAGCTGTACCCGATGGGCATCAGCCGCCAGTTTGTACGGATCACCGCGGGGAACCTCTCCCGGCAGGACACCCTGAACGGCGCCCCTCATAACCCGAACGACAACCAGGCCCGTTATTTCCGGGTATCCAATGCCTATCCTTTTGAACTAAAACCGGAAGCCCCCCCGGCCCGCGTGGAATTGCAGCTCAGCGCCGAAAGTGTGGGCAACGTAGGAGTTTACTTTAACTACTGGTCTGCCAGCTACAACCGCCGCCTGCGTTTTTACGCAGGCCGCCAGGTATTGTACCAAACCGTACCTGAAACGTCGGCTTACCGCTGCCGGCTGGCAGGCGATGCGGCATCGGCCCGCGTGTGGCAGGTAAATCAGGGCAACACCGTAAAAGAATTATCCCTCACGCAGGAAGGCGTTTTTTCACCGGATAATACACTGAGCGACCTGGTGGTTTTTGACCCGGCCACCCTGCCCTACCCCGGTTTCCGGGAGGCCGTGAGCCCGCAGAACCTGCGAAACGGCATTGTGCCCGAGCTGCTGGTGGTATTCCCGGAGAAATTCAGGACCGAAGCAGAGCAGCTGATCCGGTTCAAGAAAGAAAACGAAGACCTGGAAGTGGCCGGGTGTTCTGCTACCGAGATCTACAACGAATTCAGCTCGGGGAAAACCGATCCTACGGCCATCCGCGACTACTGCCGGTACCTCTACGAGCTGGCGCCGGGCAAATTCCGCTACCTGCTCATCCTGGGCGACGCTTCTTTCGACTACAAAAACAACAATACCGCCGACTATGCAGATGTAGATCTGCTGATTCCCACCTATGAATCGCGCGAGTCGCTGGAGCCGGTTTACAGCTTTGCTTCTGACGATTACTTCGCCTTTCTCGATCCGCACGAAGGCTTGTGGCCCGAGGGGGAGAGTGTCAACAACCAGTGGATCAGCACTACGTCTGACGACCATATCATGGACATTGCCGTAGGAAGAATACCCGCCCGGACCCTCTCCGAGCTGCACAACTACATTGCCAAATATATCGTTTACCGGCAAGCTGTGGAGCACGTGAGCTGGAATAACCGCCTGGCTTTTGTGGCTGACAACCGCGACTATAACCTGCATCAACGCGACGCCGAAGAGCTGGAAGCCACAGCCCTCCAGGCCTTTCCCGGCTTTATGAACGAGAAGCTCTACCTCGATGACTTCCCCGTACAAAACGGAACGGTACCTGAAGCCAACCGGCGGCTGCACGAGCTGGTCAATAACGGATCTTACCTCATTACCTATATCGGGCACGGTGCCGAAGACGGCCTCACCAGTGAAAAGCTGCTCACCCTGAGCGACATCATGACCTTCCGCAATGCCGGCCGGCTCCCGATCTGGTTTACGGCCACCTGCCAGTTCGGGAAATTCGACAACCCGGGAGTCGTTTCAGGTGCCGAATTAATGCTCTTACGGCCGCAAACCGGTGCCATAGCCCTGCTGACCACCACGCGGCCCGTGTATTCCAGCACCAACCAGCTGGTCAACCAGGCATTCTTCAGCCATATTACCGGGGCCGGAACACTGGGGGAGCTGTTCAGGATCACCAAAAACCAGTCGGTGCAAGGCGAGATCAACCGCAACTTTTCGTTGCTGGGCGACCCCTCGCTGCCCTTGCCGCGGTGGAGCACACCGGCATCGTTTTCACTGGCGGCCGATACCCTTACTGCTTACCGCAAAGTACGTTTCTCCGGCCGGTCTGAAACCGTTCAGAACGGAACAGCCCTGGTTTCGGTCATCGATAAGCCGGGGGTTAAAAAAACATTGGGCGGCTTTGCCGACAGCCCGCCGTTTGAATATACGCTCAGGTCAGAAGTAATTTTCAGCGGCCGGTTCCCGGTACACAACTACGTCTATGAAGGGGAGATCCTGCTGCCGAATGACCAGCTGCCCGGTTCCGGAAACGGCCGGATCGTGATCCGCTGCCTGTCGGCCGACAGCACCCTGCAGGAGTTCTCCGGGGTAGCGCCGGTGCCCCTGCGTACGGGAAGCCTCCCGGAACCGCACAACCTCACTCCGCCTGACCTGGTGGCAGAGATCACCCCGGACCTGGTGCTGAAATGGACCCTCCGCGACGAAGACGGGATCAATGTCTCCCGCCGGGACTCCGTAAACCGCCTCTCCCTGCTCATCAACGGGCAGCCCGTGCCTGATCCGCTTCTTTACTTTACCCCGCAGGCGGGAGCCACAGAAGGCGAGATCAGCTACTACGTGGGCAACCTGGAAAACGGCAGGCACCAGAGCACATTAATTGCATCAGACATCTACAATAATATATCCCGGAAAACGTTTGAATTTCAAATAGAACGTCCGGAGCTAAAAGTACTCGGGCTAACGGCTTATCCGAACCCTGTGACAGACTACCTGCGGTTAAGCGTAAAGCACAACCGGCCGGGCGATGATCTGAACGCAACCCTGATTATAAGCGATGCCCTGGGCCGGGTATTGCGAACGGAAGAGTTCAGCTGCAGCCACTGTGAAGAAGAAATAGGACTGGAAGCAGACTTTCACGGAAGCTCCCCGGCATTCCCGAAGGCCTTTTACCGGCTGATCATACGATCAGAAAATCATTCTGCGCAGGCAGGCGGAACCTTGTTTTTTTGGAAATAAATCTCTTACTTTGGGGGCTCGATTTTAAAAAAATCAGGCAACTGATATTTTCGTGAAAAATTCCTTTATGAAAAAAAATTATTGGTTAAGTATTCTCCTGTTACTGACTCCGGGACTTATTAACGCACAAAGTTCTACCAAGAACTATTCTATAATCTATACGGCAGTGCCTTTTATGGCTATTTCACCGGACTCCCGGGCTGCAGCAATGGGCGATGCCGGTGCGGCATCTACCTTTGATGCCAACGCCATGTACTGGAACCCCGGTAAGCTGGCCTTCTCTGATTCCCGGTTCGGCGGCTCTTTTTCTTATACGCCATGGCTGAGACAAATTGTAAATGATATGGGGCTGATCAATGCCTCAGGGTTCTATAAGATTTCTGACAAGCAAACCGTAGGGGCCAGCATCAATTTCTTTAACCAGGGAGAAATACAGTTTACCGACTGGAACGGTTTCGAGATAGACCGTTTTGTCAGTAATGAATTTTCTATTTCAGGAGGAATTGCCCAAAAGCTCAGCTCTGATTACTCGCTTGGACTGAACATTAAATATATTCATTCTAACCTGGTGGGCAACCTGGCCATACCGGGCACCAGCGTTACGGCCAAACCGGGCCAGACCGCGGCCATGGACCTGGGGTTTTACTACAACAAGACCCGTCCTACCGACAATGACCCGCGGAGCTTCAAAAAATTTGATGTAGATTACGGTGTTGTTCTTCAGAACATCGGCGGTAAAATCAATTACGGGTTCGGGGAATACTTCATCCCGGCCAACTTCAAAGTAGGTACCCAGCTGTCTTTCCGCCCGGACCTCTCTAACCGCTTCTCTTTCCTGGTAGATTTCAACAAGCTGCTGGTGCCTTCCGATAAGGAGGACGTGAACGTATCGGAAATGAGCACCATGAAAGCCATATTCAGCTCTTTCAGCGATGCTCCCGGAGGCTTTTCGGAAGAGCTGGCTGAGATCATGGCCTCTATAGGCTTCGAATATACGTACCAGGAGCTGATTGCTTTGAGAGCGGGGTATTTCCATGAATCGCAGCAAAAAGCGGGCCGGCAATACCTGACCGCCGGTGTGGGTCTGACCCTCAAAGAAAGGATCAAGCTGGACCTGGCCTATCTTATTCCTACCAAAACGGGTAGTCCGCTGGCCAACTCCTGGCGGGTGACGCTCCGGCTCCAGGTACCTCACAAATCGGGGAAGACCGATACCGTAGGCGACAACATTGACCAGTAAATGTCCTTAACGCTCCTCAGCAGAGGGGCCCGAGATAAAAAAGAAATAACAAAGCCCGGTCTTACGGGCTTTTTATCGTTTAATACCATGGATTTTTTTGAACTTGATCTTAGTGTGGATGCCGAATTTGCCGAAATCCTGCTGGCCGAGCTGGCCGAAATAGGCTTTGATTCTTTCCTTGAAAAAGAAGACGGCCTCCTGGCGTACATCAGCGAAGAGCACTTTGAAGACAGGCCTTTCAAAGTACTGATGGAAAATTATGCCGCACGAATCCCCTTATCTTACGGCTTAAAGAAGGTTAAAAAGCAAAACTGGAACAAAGAATGGGAGGAGAACTTCCACCCTATTGAGGTAGCCGGACAGGTGTATATCCGGGCTACCTTTCATGAACCTGCCCCCGCTGATTTCAGGCACGAGATCATTATTGTACCGAAAATGTCGTTCGGAACCGGGCACCATGAAACCACTGCGCAGATGATTGAGCTTCAGCTGGAGATCGACCACCGGGGCAAATCGGTGCTGGACGTGGGGACCGGAACGGGCATCCTGGCCGTTATGGCCCATAAGCTCGGAGCCGCCCGTATCCATTCTTTTGATATTGACGAATGGTCAGTAGAAAACGGCCGTGAAAATTATGCCCTGAACGAAGCCCCTCACATCACCATTGAGCAGGGCACCATACAAAGCCAGCAACCGGCCGTATACGATGTGGTGCTGGCCAACATAAACCGGAACATCCTCCTGGACGAAATCCCCCTGTACGCCGCTTTTACAGGAGAATACCTGCTGGTAAGCGGTTTCTATGAGCAGGATATTCCTGATATCCGGACCGTGGCCGAAGCCGCGGGCTTTAAAAAAGTGAAGCAGATAAGTAAGAACAATTGGGCGGCGGTCGTTTTTAGGAAATAGCCAGGAGCAGTGAGCTATGAGAGATTGACTGGGCCTCAAAAGGGGTACCTAGGGGCGGCCATCTGCTCAGCAGTCTGCCGTGAGGCTCATAGCTCATAGCTCAAGGCTCATAGCTTAAATTGTATAACATGAGAAAACTGATCGGGCTTATTCCTTTCCTAATGCTTTTTACATCGTTGAGGGCGCAGGTGCTGACGCTGCCTTCAGATCCTGAAAAGTTCCTGGAAGAATATACCCGGCAAATCGAGAAGTATGCAGGAGCCACGGCGGCAGCGGCCAACGGGCAGTTTTCAGAACTCTACCGTACTTCACTGGATCCGGCGGGGAGAAAAGAAGCCATTGTCCTGATCCGGTTCCTGTCTGAAAAAGGCCTTCGGCCGGCAGAAGTGGTGCGGTGTACGGAGGTCCTCTCTTTGTACCGGCAAAACCAGGAGGCCTCTCCTTCCGGAATGGAGAATTTCCTGCGCCTCCTGAAAAAATCTTTCGAACCTTACCCGGCCCGGTCCATTAACGAAGCCCTGCTACAGATGGGCAATTTTTTTACCGGGGGCGCCCTGTATACTTCTGACTTCAACCGGATCAGGACCGGTACCCGGAAAATAAACCTTACTTTTTTTGACCGCAGGCAGGATTACTTCTCCGGCACGGCGGCAGTGCCGCAGGATAGCAAATCCGATACCGATATCGGTTGGGATGAAAGTGCCGAAGAGCCGGTTCCGGCAGCTACGAAAGAATCGCTGCGCAAAAACCTCCCGGATGTGCAGGGCCTGTTTTTTGTTTTTGAAGCTACCGATCTCACCCTGGTAAGCCCGTCAGACTCGCTGGTGATCACGGGAACAAAGGGCGGCTATAATTTCATGGAAGCGGTTTTTGTGGGCGAAGGGGGCCGAATCGGTTGGAATGTAGCCGGCAAGCCGGTAAGCGCGCAGGTAGATAAATACGCCATAAAGGCAGCAAGTGGCCGGCTGCAGGCCGAAAACGTGAGTCTTACCCACGAAGGCCTGCTGCGCGAACCCGTAAAAGGCCTGCTGGAAATAAAGCTCGAAAAAAGGGGCTCAGGGGAGGCATCCACTTATCCGCGCTTTAAGTCGTACCGCAATGACGCCGCCTACGCGCTTAATCTCACCGATTATGACCTTTCAGGCGGGTATACCGTGGTGGGACAGAAAGTAACTACCACTTCGCTTTACGACCGGTATTCGCGGCTGCAGGTGAACAAATCGAGCCAGACCAGCCGGTTTGAGGTGATCGGGCACTCACTAACGCTTACCGATACGCTCATTTCATCTGACAGGGTGAGCTTTGTGGCCCGCCTGGGCAAAGATTCGGTTTCACACCCGGCTATCCGGTTTGAATACCAGATCCCGCAACAGCACGTGCAGCTGAACAAGGTGCCCAAAGGCGGTTTCCGGAACAGCATGTTCTCCGATACGTTCCACCAGGTAGATATCCGCTGTGACGCCATGTCGTGGGATCTGACCAGCGGTAAAATGGATTTCTATATTGTAGCCGGGAAGCAGGAAGTGGCTGCCGAATTCGAGTCTTTTGATTACTTCAACAGCAGCCGGCTCAGCAGCCTGAGCGATGCCGCCGGGTTTAACCCGCTGATGGCTGCCGCTACTATTATCGGCCGGAAAAAGAAAAACAGGCTTACCGTAGACGAAATGATCCAGTTCACCCGGAAAGAACGGCACATCGCCGCTAACGGGATGCTGATAGGAACCGAAATGGGCTTTTTTGATTACCATCCGTTCGAAGACGAATACAGCATCAGCCGGAAGGGGCTCCATTATTACTTTGTGGCTACCGGTAAAAAAGACTATGACGACCTGGTTTTTTCTTCCCTCAACCGGAGCGGAGAGAGCCGTCGTAACGCCACCATTGACTTTAATTCCAAGTCGCTGAACATTACCGGTGCCCAGGATTTCCGGCTGAGCGACAGCCTGGGGATCCAGCTCCTGCCTGATCAGCAGAGCATGGAGGTGATCGGCAACAAGGTATTCAGGTTCAACGGGAAAATCGTGGTGAAAAACTTCACTTTTTACGGGGAATTTGTATTGGAATACGAGAAATTCCTGGTGAATCTGAACCGAATAGACTCCATTACATTTATTCCGCTTGATATTTATAAAAAAGGCGGCAAGCTGCAGCTGGCGGGGAATTTCCGGTTCGGTAAAAGCGGGAAGCTCTACCTGAACAGCCCCGATAACAAATCGGGGAGAAAGAAGCTGCCCGAGTACCCCAAGCTGGACATCCCGGGAGGGGTGACCGTTTATTTCAACGAGAAAGGGCGGCACCATACGTTTTCCGACCAGGTCAGCTTTACGGCAGCCAGCCTTTCGCTCGACAGCCTGAATACGCGTAACCCTGTCATTCCCGGCTTATTTACTACGGCCAATATCTTTAAGCCCATTAAAGATAACCTGGTGGTATTACCCGACTCCTCCATGGGAATGGTGCATATGCCCGCCGGGCCTTACCCTGTTTACGGATCGCAAACCGCCTTTAACGCAGCCTCGCCCATTGTGCTGAACAAGCGGGGCCTCAGCTCCTCCGGTGAGCTGCATCATCTGGCGGCAGTGCTGAATGCCGATCGCATCAGCTTCTCGGAAGACCGCAGCAAAGCCAGTGGAAGTACCGGCCGCATCGCCGAAAAGCAGGCAGGGAATGCCTATTTCCCCCAGGTCAATATCTCAGGGTACACCATGGAGTGGGAGCCCGCCAAAGACAGCATGGCGGTGTATTCTGAAAAAGGATTTGAATTTTATAACGGCAGCTCCTTCCTGAAAGGCAGCATTGTGATGCGCAGCACCGGGCTGTTTGGGAACGGTCAGCTGACCCGCACCGATTCAGACATTGCTTCGGCCAGCTTCAAATTTGACAAAAACGGTTTCCTGGCTGAAAAAGCAGAGATCAAAGTGAAAGCCGATGAAGGCGATAAGCTGGCCTTCTCCGGCCGGAACGTGGATATTGATTTTAATGTGCAGCAGGAGCAGGTACGGATTTCCTCCCAGAATACCGGCTTTAATGCCACGGGCAGCGCCTTCCTCGAATTCCCTTCTTCTGCTTACAAAACCACCATTGACAAAGCATTATGGAGCATCAGGGATAAGGTCATCACCATGGAAGGCCACCTTGAAAACTCGGTATTCACCTCTACCGCGCCCCACCAGTACGGACTGCGGTTTAACGGTACAGGAGCCCGGTACGACATTAAATCGAAAAACCTCAGCATAAGCGGCGTAGAGGAGATCCGTTCAGCAGATGCCGCCATCAGTCCGGCAGGTGGAAAAGTTTTTGTCAGGAACGACGGGCGGCTGGATGCCTTCACCAACGCCACCATTGTGGCCGATACCATTAACCGTTACCATACACTGACCAATGCCAGCGTTACCGTTAACTCGAAATTATCGTATAGCGGCAATGCAGACTACCGGTATGTCAATATCAGCTCGGATACCTTTAACATTAAGCTGGGCGGGTTTGAATTTGCGGAGGTCACCCCGGACGGGCGCATCCTGGACTCCAAAGGCTCCGGGAAGCTCTCCACCATAGCCCGGACCTCCATTGCCGAAAAAGACCAGGTATACCTGGCCAAAAAAATGCTGTACGTGGGTGAAATGACCATGCTGGCGCCTTTTAAAAACCTGTCGCTCCGCGGGCAGGTTCTGCCTGACCTGAAAAAATATCCCATGATCGGCGGCTCCTGGATCAACTATGCCGGCAGCAAATCGGAAAACGTGACGATCCAGATAGACGAGAGCCTGAAAGACGGCGGGAAGCCCCTCTACGTAGGTCTTCACCTCAAATACGGCGCCAACACCGACGGCATCTACCCGTCATTCCTGTCTATGAAAAGCTCGGCAGACGACTACGACATCTTCCTGGCACGCGGTACATTCGGACGGGATGAAGCCCACCAGCGATTCTATGTGAAACCCCAGAATGAATCGGATAATGCTGCGGAGTTTTACGATGACCAGGGCATCATGGTGCTTTCGGGCCGGTTTAACCTGCTGGGCGTGCCCACCAAGGTATTTGAAACCGTAGGAAAAGCCACCGTCAACCTCGACTCCATGAAATACCTGTTGGAGACCACGATGCTCTTTGATTTCCCGATCCCGATACCAACGGTTCAGAAAATGGGGCAAAATATCGTAAAAACCAACCTGGACGCCGGGAACAGCAATGCGGCCATTGAACTAGACGACGAAGGTTTTGTGGAAAGGCTCAGCCGCATCATCGGTACGCAGGATACTGAAAAATACAAAACCAACAGCCAGAAAGGGCATATTCCCCTGTTTAAGGAATCTGCCAGGTTCCTGAAGTCGCTGGTACTCTCCAAAGCTGACCTTCGCTGGAATGCCACAGCCAACGCCTATTACAGCACAGGACCCATAGGCATCTCCAATATAGGTGACGTAGACATCAATGCCCTGGTGAACGGCTATGTGGAGATTGTGCAGTCACACAGCACGGGTAACGAGCTCCACATCTATCTCGACCTCTCACCCGGTAACTGGTACTATTTTGTGTACCGGAACGGGCAGCTGGGCATGGTATCTTCTGATGAGGAAGTGAACCGGATGGTCAATACCGGTGGCGGGAAGGAAAAGGGCGTGGGCTTTGTAGATATCAACGAGGCCACCCGTTTCAGGAAACGTTTCCTCACCAGTTACCGCGGCATGTCGGAAGAAGAATACAACCAACAGGTAAAATCACCGCCCAAAGCCACCAAAAAGGCGAAGAAAGAAGAGGGAGAAGGGTTTTAGTAAGTCAATGGTTATATTCATGTGAAATCATTATCTTTATGACCTGATACCTTATTAGCTCCCATGAACCGGAACACAAAAATCTTCTTTTGGTCCCTCTCAGCCGCTTTGGGCGGTTTTCTTTTCGGGTTTGATACAGCCGTTATCTCCGGCGTGGAAAAGCACCTGCAATCTCTCTGGAACCTTTCTGCCGTAGAGCACGGGTTTACCGTTTCTATTGCCCTGATCGGTACGGTGGTAGGCGCTTTGGTGGGGGGCATACCCGCTGATACCCTGGGCCGCAAGAAAACCCTGCTGATCATTGCCGTGATCTACCTGCTGGCTTCTTTGGGCACGGCGCTGGCCAACACCTGGGGGTTCTTTCTCATCTTTCGTTTCCTGGGGGGTGTGGGAGTAGGGGTGTCGTCTATTGTAGCGCCTTTGTACATTACGGAAATATCACCGGCCAGCAAGCGCGGGCGCCTGGTGGCAATGTTCCAGTTCAATATTGTGTTCGGTATACTTATCGCGTATCTTTCCAATTACCTGCTGAGCGGTATTGATCCGGATGTTTCCTGGAGGTGGATGCTGGGCGTACAGGCTTTCCCCTCTGCCCTTTTCATCATCACGGCACTGGTTATCCCGGAAAGTCCGCGTTGGCTTATTCTTAAAAAGAACGACCTGGAGGGCGCCCGGCAAACCCTGGAGATCATTGATCCCGATGAGGCGGAAAAGACTATTTCAGCCGTTTTAAACGCATCACAAACTAATAAATCGGCAGGTTTCGCCACTGTTTTCAGTAAAGCCTACCGCAAACCGCTTATCCTGGCTTTCCTTTTCGCATTTTTTAACCAGGTTTCGGGTATTAATGCCATCATTTATTATGCACCGAGAATTTTTGAGCTGGCGGGGCTTGGAAAAGAATCTGCCCTGCTTTCTTCCGCCGGCATCGGCCTGGTCAACCTGCTTTCTACTTTTATAGGGCTGGCACTGATTGACAAATACGGAAGAAAGACGCTGATGATTGCGGGTTCTGTGGGACTGATCGTTGCGCTGGCACTGGTTACCCGGGCGTTTTATATCCACCAGGCGGGCATGCTGGTGCCCATCTACCTGTTTATATTCATTGCCTTCTTCGCGTTTTCCCAGGGAGCGGTGATCTGGGTGTTTATAGCCGAAATTTTCCCCAATGAGGTTCGGGCCTACGGTCAGACCGTGGGCAGCTCTACCCACTGGATCATGGCGGCGCTGATATCCTTCTCTTTCCCTATGATCACGGAGATGTTCGGTGGTGCCGCTGCTTTCGGTTTCTTTACTGTCATGATGATCTGCCAGCTTATTTTTGCCTGGAAGTTTATGCCGGAAACCCGGGGGAGGGCATTGGAGGATATGGATAGGGTGATTATTTCGCATTGACCATATTAGTCACGGAGGTTGTTGAACCATACAGGCATTAAACGTAGAGAACTATGTATCTATGTGGTTAAAAAAAGATCCCCGTGGTTATAACCAAAAAAGCCTGTCAACTTCCGCTGACAGGCTCATTAATAAATATCCGGCATCTACCTACTCTCCCAGGTT
>NZ_JBFOLH020000023.1:0-53894 GCF_040829825.2 Leadbetterella sp. DM7
GGCCCTTGACAACAACATAGTATCCCATCAGCAAAATCTCTGGCTAGCATTTCTTTAAAAAAACAAAATCGGCTGTCAAAAAATTATTCAACAACCGATTTCAATTCTATTTACTGAATATCCCTATCCAGCTGAAGTAGGAGGGGATCATAAAAACGGCCGACACCCACTCTGCAGATTTGCCAAACCGGATCCGGAAATAGTCGCTGAAGGTAAGCAGGTTAAGCTTGTACAGGGGTTTTGCATAGAAAAGGCCGATCAGCAGCAGGCACAGCGATGCCCCGAAAGGATCTTCAATGACGCCCGGAATACCCTTCTCTATAAATTCAGAAGAGGCTCCCATAATGGTTTCAGAACCGAACCAGGTAGCAAAAAGCCCGCTGGTGACCACAAAAACCGGTAGCTTTCTGCCGGCTACGGCAAAATCGCCTGCTGTTTTCACCCACCGGGAGGCATACAGCCCCACAGCCATGGTGGCCAGCAGGTAAATAATAACGAAGAACAGCAGCATAAGGGTATATTTTCGGCCCTGAAAATACTGAAAATGCCCGATACCTGTTGTTAAAAACTCCGGATCACGTTAAAAAAAACATTCCGGCCCATACGGGGAATACGGTTCCAGTCGGTATAGGTGCTGTAATAGGTGTCTGCTATATTCTCTACCCCGGCTTTCAGCAGGAAAGCGCCGGATTTAGCGGTTCCTGACAGGTTTACCACGTGATAGGAAGCAGCAGGGGTTTCTCCGAAGCCGGGACTGAAATGATTTTGCCGCGCTGCGCCGTTCAGGGTCAGCTCAGCCGAGTACCGGCCGGTAGTGAATGTCAGGCCTGAAACGTAGGTCAGCGGCTGCATGAGGGGCAGGTTGCCGGCACCTTTGCCGGTTCCGCGCTGGTACGATAAGCGTCCCCGCCAGGCCCATTGCGATGTGAAACTATAAGCGGTTTCAAGGTTAGTGGTCAAGATCCCGGCATAGGGCAATTGCTCATAGATCTTTACCCCTGATGCGCCGATGGTCATGGTGCTGAGCGTGGTGTCGGGCCTTCCGATGATATAATCGCGGAGGTGAAAGTAAGCACCGGACAGCTTCACGGAAAAGTTTTTCCTTTTGAATGCGGCTGCTATGTTCCCTTCTATTGATTTTTCATTCTTCAGGTGAGGGTTCCCGATGTAGTCGAAGCGGTCAAAGCTGTTGAACAGGTAAAACCCGTAACCCTCCGATACACCGGGTGCCCGCTCGCCGTAAGCCAGGCCCACGTTCAGGTTCAGCAGGTTATTGCGCCATTGCACAGATGAGGACGCCCGTTTCAACAGGCGGGTCCTGGTTTTGTTCATACCGGGGTAAAATATACGAAGACTTTCCAGGCCGAAGTCGTTCCCCACCTGGTTACGGTGCGCCGCCAGCCCGAAGTTAAGGGCAGCAGTGATCTTCTCAGACAACGGGAAAAGGTCTTCCCGGTAGAAGTCGAAGTAATGCGTGCTGACTCCCGGCCAGGTCAGCATGAACATATCTTTCTCGCCGGGCGTGCCGGAAAACATGGTCATCTCGGCCAGGGAATGGCTGGTGTGGCCGCTGAAGTTCATTTTCCAGGAATGCAGGCGGGAGGCTCCTTCCAGCAGGGAATAGAAACCGGTGGTTTGTGTCCATCCGGGCATATCCATCCGTATGGGCACATCGGGCCGCCGGGTGTCGTCCATAACATGGGTTATACGGTTATGATAAAGCTTGGTTTTCCACGCGTGAACCGATTCAGACAGGTGGTGCAGGATGTATTCTACCGAGCCGATCAGCGCTTCGGCCCGGCCCACGTCCATGGGCAATGCCGGGTAACCTACGTGTACGGCCTTGTCGTAAATCAGCGAGGCTTCGAGCTCGCGGTGTGCTGCCGGCTTCCAGCCGCTGATAACTGATACGTTGTATTTGGTAAACGGAGAGAATTCAATTTCGCGGTGGCCGCCTGCCCGGTAATTTTCTGCGTCCCGGACGGTTACATCGGCATCTGCAAAGAATTTTTCACGGGTATGGAACAGGCTGAATCCGCCGATTTTCTGGCGGTTGTTGACCTCGAAACCCGCAAAGGCCATTCCCCCGGTTTGGGTTTCCCCGAACCCGGTTTTTCGCCGGGAAAGGTCTATGCTTCCTGCTATGGTGGCTCCGCCCGAGGAGCCCGACTGCCCGCTGTGCACGGTGGCCCGGGCCAGGTTAGTGATTTCCACATACGAAGTTACGGGGTCCATTTTGTCGGTACAGGCGCCGTAAATGCGCATACCGTCGAGCGTAACCACGCTTCTTTCGGAGCTCATTCCGTTGATCAGCGGCTCCCAGGCGTAGTTTCCCCGGCGGATCATATCTACCGGGCCGGCTCCCCGGAGGTAGTCGTCTACGCTTCCCAGGGTTTTCGTGGCTTTGTGAAGAGGAGATTTCTGGCTGATCACCACCACTTCGCTCAGCGATACGGGAGCCAGCGAGTCTTTCTGGGCCAAAGCCGCAACAGGAAATAGAAACAGGAGCAGGTATCGTATCATGTTAAAATTCTATTTCAAAGAAAATACTGCTGGCCTCACGACTTTCAGAGACCGCTTCTCCTTTCAGGATCCGGCCCTCCGGATCTGCCAGCTGCAGGTTGATCTTCCAGTAGCCGGTCATGGTGAGGCTGAGCCTGCCTTCGTAAAACTCCGTGGCATTGTCGGTCAGGTCGGTGTTGTTAGGAGATGAATGATTGCCCATGCCCGGCATGCGGGGATCTGTTTTCAGGCGGTAACCCTTTACCGGTGTAAATTTCATCATGCCTTCCATGCGGTAGATAAGGGCTTTCACGATATTTACACCTACCTTGGGTGCGGCAGGCTCTGTAAGGGCAACCAGGTACCGGTTCCCGTCAGTGCCCTGGAACGACTGCACCACCCGTTTTTCGGATTCGCTGACCGGGATTTTTTCGGTTAGGGTATACTCCCGCCCGCTGACCGTATAGTTCAGGGTCAGCTCCCAGTACTCCAGGGTATTGGAGGCCATCTGGAATACCAGGTAGCCCCGGTAAACCCCGTTCTGCGCCGGTGAAACAGCCGATGCCGGACACCCGTGGGTCATGCTCTCCATATGCATCAGGGGGCTCCAGCTTATCGCCGCATTTTCTACGGTGTTCCCGCCCTGGTCTGTAATTTTCAGCGTTACCGGGTTATAACCCGTTTGAAACCGGCCGTTAGGCGTATAAAGTGCTATTTTGTGGGTGCTATTTTGAAAGGTGGCTGCCAGGTTCAGGCTTTCCAGCGGATCGGGCATCACTTCTTCACGGGTACAGGCGGTCAACAGAAAGCCGGCCAGTACCGTATAAATCATATATTTTTTCATTTGGAACGATTGTTTAAGTACATAAAGTGGCTGCGTATTTAAAAGCATAAATACGGAACCGGGAAATCACAAAAAGTACTAAACAACCCGGGGCGGCTTGTGGTTTTTCTCTATGAAGTCAAAAGAGTAAGCGTCAGATGGGCTTATTGCGGGTGCATTTTCAGGCTGGCTGATTACGCCGGAGACTCCGAAGTCAAACGTGAAGGAAGGAGAAAAATACTGGTTTTCCAGCTGCAGCTGCACCAGGATCCTGGAGGCGTTTTCTTTCTGCTTTTCCCGGAATAGCTTTGAAAGCTCGCATTTTCCGTCGCAATGCAGGTCGGGCCGGTTTTTGTTGATACAGAAGAGCTCGATAAAAACCTCCCGGTCAAACCCGTAAACGGCATACAGGATGCTGTTCTTCATCAGGCAGAGCAGCATCAGGGAAACCAGGAGGGTTGTAACTATTTTAGATAACCGGATCAATGTGTTTTGCAACGATATAATTGAGGATACAAATGTCTTTATTTATTTTGTTGTGCGGTAAGGTGGTGCTCATACTGTAGTATGAGAAAAATCATATATTGCTGCAACCGCTTAAAAAAGTGATAAAACCGGATAGGGGTTGGTCTTTGAGACGTATTATTGTAGTATAAACGAGCGTTATACCTGTTTTCTGAATGATAAAAATACTGTTTCTTCTGGTTTTATGCCTGGTTACCACCGGCCTTTTCGGGCAGGAGGTGCATGACCTTAGCCGGGCCCAGAAAGACAGCATCCGTTATACGGCCATTAAAGAGAGAATGTACAAGCGGAAGTTTACCCGTGAAATTTACCGCCTGTTTTTCCGGGATGTGTATAACCAGAAGAAAACCATAGGAGCGGAGGTGACCGAGGTGGAGGTCAACCCGTTTGCGGAGTACAAGGGCAGAATAATCAGGAACATCACCGTTCACCAGCTGGATGTAATGGGGGCTTCGGTATACGATACCACCCGTAAGGGGAACCGCCTTCAGCGTTTTGTCAGTGAAAAGGTACATATCAATACGCAGGAGAAGGCCATCCGGCGATCTATGTTGCTTTTCAGGGAAGGAGACAGCGTAGATCCCCTGCTGTTTAAAGAAAATGAACGTATTTTACGCCAGAGTAATGTTTTGCTGGATGCGCGTATCCTGGTACAGCCGGTAAGTGACGGGGAGGTAGATGTGGAGGTGCTGGTGCAGGATGTCTGGCCGGTTATACCGGAAGGCAGCTTCAGCGGGTTTCATAATTTCAAGGCGGGCTTTACCAATCACAATGTTAAGGGCTGGACCCACTCCAGTACCAATGTATTCCGCTGGCGGGGTGAAGATACCCTGCAGAAGCTGGGCTTTCGAACGCTGTATACCATTCCTTATATTAAACGAAGCTTTGTGAGCGGACAGGCCGGCTTTATCTGGGAAAGAGACCTGAAGCAGCAGTTTATAAAATTTGAAAGGCCGTTTTTATCGGTAGAAACCCGTTATGCAGGAGCTTTTGAAATGGGACTTAAGAATGTGCGGGAGTACAAAAAAGAAACCGATAACCTGGATTCCACCTTAATGTTTCCTGTGCAGAATGCGTATCTTGACCTGTGGGCGGGCCGGGCATTCCGGCTGGGACATTCGGCGGGAAACCAGACGAAGCGGCTGGTGGTGGCTTCCCGCTTTTACAGCTACAGCTACCTGGACAGGCCGGTGGTTTCGGCCGACAGCAACCGGGCCTACTGGAACCAGAGTAACCTGCTTTTCAGCGTGGGCTTTTCTAACCGGAACTACCGGCGCGACCTCCTGATCTTTGGTTTTGGCCGAACGGAAGACGTACCTATAGGCAGCCTGGTGAGTGTCACCACGGGTCGGAGCAATACCGAATTCGGGAGCAGGGCCTACGCGGGGTTGCGCTTTTCCAAGGGCGGATACCTGCCCGGCAGGTACGGTTACCTGTACGGGCTGGCCGACATGGGCAGCTATATCAAGAGCGGTGATCCGCACCAGGGAGTACTCAATGTTACGATCAATTATTTTACACCGCTTATGCGCCTGGGGCTGAGCCAGGTGCGGCAGTTTGTCAACCTTCGTTATACCCGCGGCTTTAACCGTGACCCTTTGGAATACATTAACCTCACCGATGAATACGGACTGAGGGGTATTAGGTCAGACAGGCTGATCGGCAAAAAGCGGCTGAACCTGGGTATGGAAACCGTGCTGTTTTCTCCCGGCAGCTTCCTGGGTTTCCGCGGGGCGCATTTTGCCTATATTGACCTGGGGCTGATTGCTGACGAGGGCAGCCTGTGGCGCAACCGCCTCTACAGCGGCTTCGGACTGGGTGTCCGCCTGCGAAACGAGCACCTGACGTTTAATACGATTGAGTTCCGGTTGTCGTACTATCCCAACGTGCCGGCACTCTCCAGCCCCTTCCGCCTGGGAGTATCGGGTGCTACCAGCCTGCAGCTGCAGGACTTTGATATTTCAGCACCGGCAATTGTGCCGCTCCGGTAGGCCCGGTTGGGATGAACCTCCCGGGACATACGCTGACAACCCGGATCAGTGCGAATCCCGGGTGACCACACTGCCGGAGCTTCCCCGCAGAAAATCGAGGTCGGCTCCCTGATCAGCACCCATCACATGCTGTATGTACATGCTGACATACCCCCGGGTAGCAGCAGGAGCCGGGGTCTGCCAGGAGGCGCGGCGCTGTTCCAGCTCGTCATCCGGAACCAGCAGCTGCAGCAGGCGGTTCTCTACATCAAGCCGGATGAGGTCACCGTTTTGTACCAGCGCCAGGGTGCCGCCAATGGCTGACTCGGGCGACACGTGCAGCACTACCGTGCCGTATGCGGTACCGCTCATGCGCCCGTCAGAGATACGTACCATGTCTGTTATTCCTTTTTGCAACAGCTTTTTGGGTAGGGCCATATTGCCTACCTCCGGCATACCGGGATACCCTACGGGCCCTACGTACTTCAATACCATTACACAGTTTTCGTCAATATCGAGGTCGGGGTCATCAATACGCTTATGATAATCTTCTATGCTCTCAAATACCACGGCCCGGCCGGTATGCTTCATGAGTGCCGGAGTGGCGGCAGATGGCTTGAGCACGGCACCGTTTTCGGCGAGGTTTCCTTTTACCACCACAATGCCGGCTTCAGCCTGGAGCGGAGCAGACCGGGGAGCAATGACCTCCGTATTGTAGCATTCCTGTTTGAGGCCGATGTTTTCATGGTGGTTTTTGCCGGTGACGGTCACTACGTTCTCGTGTAGCTCGGCCCTGAGCTGGTCGAGTACCACGGGCAGGCCACCGGCGTAATAGAAGTCTTCCATGAGGTATTTCCCGGAGGGCATAAGGTTGACCAGGAGAGGAATGCTGCTGCCCAGACGGTCAAAATCTTCGAGGCGGAGGTCAACACCGATGCGTCCGGCAATAGCCAGCAGGTGAATGATGAGGTTAGATGACCCGCCTACCGCCGCGTTTACTTTGATAGCATTTTCAAAAGCTTCCCGGGTCAGAATCTTGTCGATGGTGAGGTCTTCCCGCACCATTTCAACAATACGCCGCCCGCTAAGCTGGGCCAGCACCCGTTTGCGCGAGTCGGCTGCCGGAATGGCCGCCGCACCGGAGAGCGTCAGCCCCAATGATTCTACCATACAGGCCATGGTAGAGGCCGTACCCATGGTCATGCAATGGCCTATGCTCCGGCTCATGCAGCTTTCGGCAAACTCGCATTCTTCCTGGGTCATGCGGCCGGTTTTCATGTCTTCGTCAAACTTCCATACATGGGTACCTGACCCGATGGTCTGGCCTTTATAGTGGCCGTTCAGCATGGGTCCGCCGGGTACTACAATGGTGGGCAGGCCTACGCTGGCGGCACCCATCACGGTAGAAGGCGTGGTTTTGTCGCAGCCGGTGAGCAGCACCACGCCGTCAATGGGGTTTCCGCGGATCGACTCTTCGGCATCCATGCTGGCCAGGTTCCGGAAGAGCATGGCGGTAGGTTTCAGCAGGGTTTCGCCGAGACTCATGACCGGGAACTCTACCGGGAAGCCCCCGGCTTCCAGTACGCCGCGTTTTACCCGTTCAGCGAGGTCGTTGAAATGGGCGTTGCAGGGGGTCAGCTCACTGAACGTATTGCAGATGCCAATGACCGGGCGGCCGTCAAACATATCGGTAGGCATGCCCTGGTTTTTCATCCAGCTCCGGTAAATGATGCCGTCTTTATCGCGTTTCCCGAACCATCCGCGGGAACGAAGTTCTTTGTTCATGGGTAATGTATCTAAGGTCACCCCTAAAATAGGGTAAAATTCTGAGAAAGTGTTACAATAATGTGCCGGAAAAACGGAATACCGGTGCGGTAAATAAAAAGCTTCGTCAAAGCCGGAGGGTCAGGTAAATTTTTTTCTCAATTTTTTCTTTACCGTTTGGAATCTGGAAACAAATCTTCTACCTTTGCACTTCGATTTCGGAAACGGGATTGATACATAAGCAAAAAAGGCCGTTTACAAGCGCTATTTTTCGATTTATGGGACCAGTCGGCCCTATCGTCTAGCGGTTAGGACACGTCCCTTTCACGGATGAAACCGGGGTTCGATTCCCCGTAGGGTCACTTAGGGGGAATTCATTGCGAATTTCCCCTATTTTTTTTATAAATTAAGTATCCTTTCTCTCTCATTTTTAAGTGGTTATGATTAAAAATATTGAGCATTGCAGGTGTTCGATAGATGCCATTTTCATAGTACAAATTGTTGTCGAACACCAGATTTATAAATTCTCTCTTTTGTAAAGTATCTGAATTCGAATATATATAAGGAATGTCCGTAAGAAATTTCAGGTTCTTTTCAAGAATAGTATAAGCCAGACTTTGGTTAGTGGTTAATCGCTCAATAGATCCTTTTATAGGAATATCGAAAGATAATAATATAAGAGTTCGTTTTTGTAAACAGACTCTTTTTGGGCAAATATTCGATTTCACATTTCCTTTACATGGAGATGTATAGTAAAAGATTCTCCAAACCTATAATGCCTGGACAACTTATGAAAAGTATCCATCGATATAGATTAACGTTAATTGTCGTTAATAAATAGGGGTTTGATACAGTACTATACAGATTTTTTAATAAATTCCGACTTTAATAAAACTACCTACAATGCAAAGAAAAAAAAACTACCTTTTACTTATGTGGTGGCTATTGGCTGCCACAGTTTTAAACGCTCAGGTTATTCCATCGCCTAAAGAGCATTTCGGATTTGATATTGGCGACGACTACCAATTAGCTACTTATTCGCAAACAGAAGCTTACTTCAAAAAACTAGATGCCGCCTCTGACAAAGTAAAGCTGGTAGACATCGGTAAGACTGAAGAAGGCAGAAGTCAGTACATGTTAATTATTACCTCTCCTGCTAACCATAAAAATCTGGCCCGATATAAGGAGATTTCTCAGAAACTGGCTCATGCAGAGAATTTGACTGACGAAGAAGCTAGAAAACTGGCGGAAGAAGGAAAAGCTGTTGTATGGATTGACGGCGGCTTACATGCTACGGAAACTGTTGGGCCACACCAATTAATTGAAACCGCCTGGCAACTAACCAGCCGTACTGATCAGGAAACAAATTCAATACTAGACAATGTAATTATATTGTTGACACATGCCAACCCTGACGGGCAGGAGCTGGTATCTAATTGGTATATGCGTGATACAGATCCTAAAAAAAGAACATTAAATAATTTACCACGTCTTTATCAGAAATATGTTGGGCACGACAATAATCGGGATTTCTTCATGATGAACATGAAAGAAACACAAAATATGGGTAGGCAGTTGTTTGTGGAATGGATTCCGCAAATAATGTATAACCACCACCAAACCGGCCCTGCTGGTTCTGTAGTGGCTGGAGCTCCATACCGCGATCCGTTTAATTATGTGATTGATCCACTGGTTATGACGGGTATAGATGCGTTGGGTGCAGCAATGGTAAATAGACTGAATGCAGAAAACAAACCTGGCTATACACAACGTAATGGTGCCGTATTTTCTACGTGGTATAATGGAGGCCTCAGAACCACAACCTATTTTCACAACATGCTTGGTCTTTTGACCGAAATAATTGGTAGCCCAACCCCTGCACAGGTACCACTGGTAACAAGCAGATTGATTCCTGATGGCAATACACCCTACCCGGTAACGCCTCGTGAATGGCATTTCCGGCAATCGATCGATTATTCAGTATCGCTCAATTATGCGATATTGGGGTATGCACGCCGATATAGTGACGAGTTACTGTTCAACATTTACAAAATGGGGAAAAACTCAATAGAAAGAGGAAGTAATGATTTTTGGGGTTTATCACCCAAAAAAGTGGAAGCTATTGATTCTTTCTACAAAAACGACCAATCTACAAGAGGTGAAACCAGGACTCCTAACCAGTTCGGAAGGTCTGCAGGGATGCCCGTAAAATACTATGACAGCGTAATGACCGACCCCAAACTCAGAGATCCACGTGGTTACATCATACCGGCTGATCAAACCGATTTTGCGACCGCAGCACGTTTCATCAATGCATTAATACATAACGGCATTTTAGTGCATAAGGCAACAAGTGATTTTACGGTTAACGGGAAAAAATATCCTGTAGGCTCCTATGTGGTAAAAACTGCACAAGCATTCAGGCCACATATATTAGACATGTTTGAACCGCAAGATCACCCAAATGATTTTCGCTATCCGGGTGGCCCGCCGATTCCTCCATATGATGCTGCAGGATGGACACTTGCCTATCAAATGGGTGTGAATTTTGAAAGACTACTTGATGATTTCACAGGCCCATTTGAACGTATACCCTATGGTGAACTGCAAACGCCAAAAGGCAAAATAGCAGGTAATACAAGTGCAGGATATATTTTACATGCGGGTAACAATTTTTCTTTTGTAGCCGTGAACGATCTGCTAAAAAAAGGGCTGGAAGTATATCGTGTAACATCTGACATCAGTGGAAGTACAGGTAACTTTTTTATTCCTGCGAATAGAAACGCAAAAGCCATTTTAGAAGAAGTAGTTAACGATTTTGGTTTGCAGGTAACAGGTGCAAATAAACGACCTGGCGGATTGCAAAAAGTAGCTCCTGCCCGAATCGCACTTTGGGACACATATGGCGGCTCTATGCCTTCCGGTTGGATTCGCTGGCTGATGGAACAATACCATTTTGATGCTAAACTTGTTTATGCACCGGATATTGATGCTGGCGACTTACGCTCTAAGTATGATGTAATTATATTCGTGGGTGGTGCAATACCCGCTTTTGTGGCTACAGATGCACCCGGCGGAGGAAGATCTGGCTCGATCCCTAATATAGACAATCTTCCAACTGAATTTAAAAATCAAATTGGAAGAATAACACCTGCCAAATCGATCCCCGAGCTTAAAAAATTTATGGACGAAGGTGGCAATGTAGTAGCCATCGGCAGCAGTACTGCATTAGCGTATCATCTGAATCTTCCCGTACGCAATGCAGTTACCGAGTTGAACAATGGCAAAGAACAACGCCTTCCCAACGAAAAATACTACGTACCGGGCAGTATTCTTGAGGCCAGTTTCGATTCTACTGACGCTGCCGCATGGGGCATGAAATCTAAAGCAGATATATACTTCAGTAATAGCCCTGTATTCAAACTGGCACCGGATGCAATTGCGAAAGGAACATTAAAACCGATTACCTGGTTTGACACCGCTAAACCACTTCGTAGCGGATGGGCCTGGGGACAGGAATATTTGCAAGACGGTGTTACTGCGTTTTGGGCTAAGGTTGGTAATGGCAAACTATATGCATTTGGCCCGGAAATCACTTTCCGTGCTCAACCGCATGGCACTTTCAGGCTATTATTTAACCAACTCTACTCTTTGAAATAAATATCAACGAACATTCCTAAATATGGATTAATCCATAAAACGGTTGTAGATAAATTTTACAACCGTTTTACTTTTTTTGGGATACTAAAATACTATTTGGGTAATGTATCAGAGGTGTTGCTAACGCTTCAGATTGGCCTGCAAGCCCGATTCTAGTTTGAAAATATAAAAAATTAAGGCAACCTCCGGGTGCTTTCTTTATTTTTGATGCCTTAAATCAGGCGAAAAGAATAAATGAGTTACATTTGTATCAAATGTGTTGGTGATATAAAGCACTGTCGGAATTGTTACAGCCAATTGATTAAATACGGATACACAGGTAACAGAAAGCAATGTTTCAAATGCAAACAGTGTAATGTTACATTTCTAAGAATATCGCTACAAAGCTTAAACCAATTTTTGACGATAAAGTGCAACTGAAAAAAGAGTTGATTTGTAATCAAATGTTACTTGACAAACAAATTGACTTTTCAATTTCCGAAAACATAACAAAACTTGAAACGAAACTTCATAAAACTAACTTGTTTGAACTTGTAAATATAGTTCAGCCCGGTTACTTCAAAAATCAGACTTCAGAAATTACTACGGCATATACAAAGATGACAAGTTAATTGCAGTTAAGGGCGAACGTATGAAAATGAACAAATACACAGAAGTAAGTGCAGTACTTACACACCCAGAACATACAGGAAAAGGTTACGCCAAACAGTTGTTGGTTTTTACAAGTAACAAGATATTTAACGAAAACAAAATTCCATATTTGCACGTTGCAGACACAAATATTGGTGCAATAAACTTGTATGAAAAACTTGGCTTTTGGACAAGACGAAAAATTAGCTTTTGGAACTTTACAACAAACACTAATCCATTGCTGTCCACTTAAAATAATCTGAGAGACAGCTGGTTAACGATTTGTTCTTTGACATTTTGATAATTTGATTTTTTAAGAAGCTCATTTACAGGGGTTTTGTCAAGTAGTGATATACCTAACACCTGTAATATTTCGTAGGGTTGCAGTCCTGTTTTTAGGTCTTCGGTAATGATGGAGACCAGACAGTAAGCAGTTATGGCTGCATATATCTGTATACGTACAGCATTTTCGGTTGTACCCCAGAATGATTTTATTTTCAGGTGCTGTTTAACCCACTTAAAGAATAGCTCGGTGGCCCATCGGTGTTTGTAGAGCCTGGCAATATCTATGGCAGCGATTTCCATATTGTTGGTCAGGAAGATAAAACTCCTTCCGGATTCATCATCATGGAATTTTACCTTCCTTATTTTCCCGGGGTAATCCCGAGAGGTATAATAACCGGTGAGTTTACCAATCTGGTCACATAGAACTCCGTTTTCTTTGTCAGATTTCCAGGAATACATACGCCTGAATTTATAGTTTGATTTAGCGCGGATAACAAAATATGCTCCGGTATTGTGTAACCTGTACAACCCTGTGTAATCCAGATACGCACGATCAAAAATATAGAAGGCATCAGACTCATACCTGAGTTGATCCATTGCGTTGACATCGTGCAAGGTAGCAGCTGTAATGTGCATAAAGGCGGGTATACGGCTGTTGGCATCGTAAAGGGTATGCATTTGATTCCTCCTTTATTCTTCCTGAACGTGGCCCACCAGGACACACTGAGGCAAAGATCAATGGTCGTGGAATCAAATAGGTAAACCTGTGAATCTATGCCAAGATCTACGTTCTCACTCTTAGACCTGGCCACCTCAATCATGTGATAGGCAAACTCCTCAAATATCACACTTGGTCGGTTTGAATTTGCTTTGGCCAGGTTGCTGCGTGTGACCTGTTTGCCTAAACCCAGGTGGTAAGATTTACTACTGTGCGCATCCAACACAAGCATTAGGTCACGTAAACTATCCCGATTGGAAAGCTGACCGAACATCATACACAGAAGTTGATTCCAACAAGTGAAATGCTTTACATATTTGTTCCCTCCGTGTTTCTGAACGATTGCATCAAACACTCGTCGTGGAAGAAATTCTGTTAATTGGGCGAAAACATACTTGCCGTGATTCATCTAAACCGCTTTTTGCGGTAACCTAAGCAATTTCAAATCGTCACGCCTAAAAAAGCATCACAACAATCAGATTATCAAGATGTCAAAGAACTTATTTTATTTTTTTAGTGGACACTAATGATATAAGGTATTAACTCAACTACAAACCATTCACCATAGATGAAGAAACAACTACTCATTTCTTTAGCTGTAATTTTAAGTTATAAAGGCTATTCCCAGATTTCTTTTGAAAAAGGATACTACATTGACAATGCAAACCAACAGGTTGATTGCTTAATTAGGAATATAGATTGGAAGAACAATCCCACGGAGTTTGAATATGTTCTGTCAAAAAACGATGTGCCTCAAAAAGCAACCATAAGATCGGTAAAAGAATTTGGTATTTACAGTATTTCAAAATATATCCGCGATACGGTCAACATTGACCGGTCAGGGGAGAGCATCAATAATCTGGACAGGAATAGAAATCCGGTAATTACTAAAGAGGAGCTTTTTTTAAAAGTATTGGTTGAGGGGGAATCAAATTTATATGAATATATCAACGGTAATTTAAGAGTATACTTTTACAGTAAGGGAAATTCTGGTATTGAACCCTTAGTTTTTAAAAGATACAGAACGGAGGAAGGGAATATCGGGAACAACTACAAATTCAGACAGCAACTATGGACTGACTTGAAATGCCCTGACCTTACCAGGAGTAAAATTGAAAGCCTGGAGTATAATAAAAGAGATTTGGTACGTTTCTTTACGGAATACAGCAAATGCCATCAAAAAGACGTTATTCATTTTGAGCCCCGACAGGATTTATTTAACCTGACGCTGCGGCCCCGCTTAAACAGCTCTTCATTAACCATTCGAAATACTGTTCTTGATCAGCGGGATGTTGATTTCGGGTATAATGAACATTTTGGATTCGGATTAGAGGCTGAAGTAATTTTACCTTTTAACAGAAACAAATGGGCGATAGCTATCGAACCTACTTATCAGAATTTTAAGTCCAGGAAAACAAAAACCACCAATAATGTATCCGGATGGAAATTAATAGCTACTGCAGATTACAATGCTATTGAATTTCCGGTGAGCTTAAGGCACTATTTTTTTCTCAACCATAATTCGAAAATATTTATCAATGCGTCTTTCCTGATTTTTATATTGGACTTACCCTCGAAATCATTTGTAGAGTACAAAAGGGCAGATAATTCCACGCTCAACTTTTTTAAAATTGATAGTAGAAATAACCCGGCATTTGGAGCGGGATACAAACTTAATGATAAGTATAGTGTGGAGGTGAGGTACCAAACGGAGAGGGAGCTCTTAGGACGTTATCCTGTCTGGAATTCAGACTATAAGACTTTCTCGGTCATATTTGGGTATTCATTATTCTGAGAGCCGGGCTGACAAGTCCGCTAGGACCCATGTTTTAGAATCAGGGAAGTGCAAAATGTTCTCCGGCACAGTGCCGGACGTATAAGATTCTATGAATCTGCTGATATCTTCTATTTCCCGGTTGTATATTTTGGCAACCTCCCGATATCTACGAATATATAAGCATATTCGGCCGGCAGTGAAAATATTTTTTGTAACTTCGCCAAAAGTTGTAGCCTTTTTTCTTGAAACTATTGTCAAAAATAGTAAAAACCCTGGTTATGTGCCTGGTGCTCACCGGTATGATGAAGAATACTATTCTTTATACTATTTATGAGTACAACAGGGCTTCTTTTGTTGAGATGTTCTGTGTAAACAAAGACCGGCCGCAATTAAACTGTAACGGGAAGTGTAAACTGGCCCAAATGCAGCGGGAGCAAAATGAAAAAAGAGCAAACGATATCCTGAAGCAGCTACAATTAGAGATCGTTTATTTTTCGCCCGTCAACCCGATCCGTTTCTCAGATAATAACCTTCTTTTACCGGCGGCAAAGTCAAACCTGCCTTCTTACTATGATCTTCCGTATTCATTCATCTACATTTTCAAACCGGTAAAGCCACCGGAGATACACCGGGCTTAATCATCTTCTTATTATGCGGTAAGCGAAGCAAAGTATGCTATGCATGATCCTAACAGAATTTATCATGTGGGATTGGCGTATATTCTGATTCTTTGCCTGCGGCTGCTCCATACCTGTTATTTCCTGTACCTGGTTTTTACGTCGTGTAATTACCGGGAAGAACTTCCCCTTTGAAAAGAAAAGGAAGTGAAGCAGGATGTAATACGGTATCCGATTCAGAACAGAATTGTATAAGGATGCTCTTCAGCGTAGAAGAGCTGATGATCCATTGTTTAATCAATAATAATGAAAAAAGTATTTTTACCGGCCGCACTATGCTTTGCGGCGGCCTCCTGTACGCTGGATAAAACAGACTACCTGGCGGAAATAAGCACTGTTGTTACCGAACATAACGAATTCAAAGAAGTAGCGGTCATCCGCAGCGATGATTATACAATCACCCTTTCGGCATTGAACGGAACGCTGTACAAAGGGTATAACGAAATCCGCCTGAAGGTGACTAACAGCCGTACCGGTGGAAAAGAGAATGTTTCGGGCGTAACATTTCTGCCGGTTACGAACACCGCTGACGGCGGCCAAACCTCATGCCCACACCGGTACGATCTGGCCTATATCCCGGATGAAAACTATTTTTCAGGCTATGCCGTATTTACCCGCGAAAGCAGCGCTACTGAAAACTGGGAGCTTTACATCAACTTCACCATTAACGGACAGGTACATACGGTGAAGCAGCCTGTTTCTGTTCAGCAGCAGACCAATAAAAACCTGAATATGATCACCTTTGCCGGGAACGATGAGGGGCAGTACATCATTGCCCTGGTATCACCGCAGAAGCCAAAGGTGGCCGAAAACGAACTGGTAGCCGGAATTTACCGGTCGGTCAGCCCCCCGGCACAACCCACCGGGAATTTTGCCGGACTCCTTCAGGAGGCCTTTACCGAAGTAAGCGGTTACACGTTGCAGCTCGATCCCCGCATGCCGGAGCCCTCTATGGGAAACCACTCCTCTCCCAATAACCGGGATCTTACCCGGGGAGAAGACGGCCTCTATCACGGGGTGGTGAATTACACCATGACCGGCAACTGGACCCTGAATTTTATCCTGCTGAACCCAAACGGGAAAATCGTGAAAGGAACCAAGGTGCCTCTTGACTTTACTCCCGGTGTGGAAGGCAAAAAAAGTGAATTATACATTGATATTTTATTCTGAGACCATGAAAAAATTAATAATCGGATTTTTATTTCTTGGAATAAATGCCAACGCCCAGGACAGCACCATAGCACTTAAAGAAGTAACCATCATGGCCAGGGCGAAAAAGAAGATTGAAACGGAAATGAAAATGGCGGTTACGGTAGATGAGTTCCTGGCCTCTTCCGATCAGATCAGTTTTATTAAACGGGGGGCTTATGCCTGGGAGCCGCTGCTGAATAACATGAGTACCGAGCGTTCGGTCATTACCATTGACGGCATGCATATTTTCGGTGCGTGTACCGATAAAATGGACCCCGTTACTTCGTATGTGGAAAGCAATAATCTTTCTGCAATTGACATCAAATCAGGCCAGGAGGGCAGCCTGCACGGGGCTACGGTGGCCGGAAGCATTGATCTGAAAAGGAAGAGTACGCCCTTCAGCTCTGAAAACAAATGGCGGGGAGCTTACCAGACGGGGTTGGAGTTTAATAACAAGCAGTTTTTCAATCTGGGTAACGTTTCATATTCCGGCCAGCGGTTTGTGGCTGACGGGAGCGTTTCTTTCCGCAAGGCGGGTAACTATACCGATGGAAACCGGGCAGAAGTGAACCATTCGCAGTATAATAAATTCAATAGTTCCCTGGGACTGGCCTACAAGACCCGGCCCCTATCATCGGTGAGAGTAGATGCTATCTTTGATGTGGCAAAAGATGTGGGCTTCCCGGCGCTTCCCATGGATCTGTGGCTTTCACGAGCGCTCATCACCTCGGCCTCCTACAAGCAGCTGTCAGAAAACGGGCTGATCCGGGTATGGGATACCAAACTGTATTTTAATGCCGTAGAGCATTATATGGATGATACTAAACGCCCTGAAAACCTTGTACACATGGATATGCCGGGATGGAGCACCACCTACGGCCTGGTTTCGGGTGCAAATGCAATAGCAGGCCGTATCCATTCTGAAATTCAGCTGAACGCCTACAGCAATTTATCCATTGCAGAGATGCGTATGTATCCGCAAGACCGCAGCCAGCGAACTATGTTTGCTTACAGCTGGCCCTGGGTGACCACGCAATTTGCAAGTATAGCCATGAATAATTCGTGGGACATTTCCGCACAAAGCCGGCTGAATTTCGGGGGATCTCTGGGCTATAACTATAATTTTTCAAGGTATGCAGAGTTCAACCGGATCTTTCACCCCGGTGCCCCCCGTGAAAAATCCCGGATGCTGCCCGCCCTGCACGCTGCTTACCAGCTCAGTACAGGTCATTTTGATTTTTCTGCAGGAACCGGGTATGGCCACAGGGCACCTTCGGTTTCAGAGGCATACGGATATTACATTTACAACAGTTTTGATCGCTACGATTACATCGGCGATCCCGCCCTGAAAAACGAAATTTCTTATGAAGTCAATGCCGGCGCAGGTTTTAAAACCGGGAAGGCGGCTATTGAAGCCAGGGTCAATTATTTCTATATCCGGAACTATATTATCGGGAGGATTCTGAGCCTGGGAAGCCCCATGAACTACCAGTCGGTGGGTGTAAAGGGGTATACTTCCCTGGATCACGCCCGGATTTTCAATGTGGTCATGAATGCCCGCTACGATATCCTGCCGCACTTACACTGGAAGGGAACACTCACCTATGCCCGGGCCACTGACAACAGGGGAGGCAACCTGCCGTTTATCCGCCCGGTAAGCTACCAGAGCTCGCTTCATTTTATGCATAGGAATATGAGCTTCCGGACGTCGGTCAACGGTGATTTTACCCAGAAAAATTACAGCCCTGAATACGGGGAAGACCAGACCGCTGATTATTGGGTATGGAATGCATCAGCAGATTATAGCTTCCGCCTCAAAAACGTCAGAACGGTTGTACAGCTGGGGGCAGAAAACCTGCTGGATGCCTGGTACAGCACGTATGCCGACTGGGGAAATATCCCCCGGATGGGACGAAACATTTTCACTTCACTGAAATTCAGCCTGTAAGACATGAAAGCGGCTTGTAGTGCAATATGGATCACATTATCTCTGCTGATCGGGTTTCAGCAGGCACTGATCTATGTGCACTTTACGCTCAACCGGGAAACGATAGAACGAAGATTCTGTATCAATAAAAACAGGCCTGAGCTTCAGTGTCACGGAACCTGTTTTTTGAAAAAACAACTGCAGAAAACCGGTGAAAACCCGGAGTCGGCTTCGGTGGTTATATATCCGTGGATTGATACTTTTCCTTCTTTAGCTACTGAATCAGGATTAAAAACACCAACAATTGAGGTACAAAATGAAATACCCGGGCTTAAAGAAGATTTTTACAAAGAGCCCGGCCTGGAAACCCCGGTGCCTCCTCCGGTTACCGGGTGCGTAAGTTCTAAATGATCGGAAATATTAATTCAATAAAACTAGTAAAATGAAATCTTTAACAAAATATTTTTCCCTGTTTGCTGCTTTGCTGGCACTGGTGTCGTGCGAGAATGACAACATCCCGGCGGCCAATAACATCACGCTGCATTTCAACAACACGTTTAAAAATACCACGATCGTTCTGGGCAATGCTGCTTCTGCCTCAGCCACGGTCAACACTTCTGCGGAAGGACAGGCCCATCGTTTTTCAGAGCTTAAGTACGTTATCAGCAATATCCGGCTTATCAAAGCAGACGGAAGCGAATTTCCTTACCAGATCAATGACCTGGATAAAGGGGCAACGGTAGTAGATCATTCCAGGCCGCAAACCTTTGATTACGTGTTAAGCAATATTCCGGCCGGGGAATACAGGCAGATAAAGTTCGGACTGGGCATTAAGCCAGAGTTGAACACGCTGGACCAGGCGAAGTTCCCGAAATTCTATGCCGAAGCCGGAACCAATGATACCCAGATGATGTGGGAGTGGGGCTCCGGTTACCGTTTTACAAAACTGGAGGGTTTTTACGGTGCAGACAACCAGGAGATGTCAGTTCATACGGGAAGTACCGTACAGGGAACCGAGGGGGCCTATACCCAGGGCGTGGATGCTTACCGCGATATTGTCCTGGACCTGGAGAGCCTGGCTTCGGTGGGTAGGAATGCTCCCAAAATCACGATTAAAGCCGATTTTGACAAGCTGCTGAGCGGGAAGACCCATACCATTAAGCTGACATCCGGAACCGGGATGTCTGACAATGCCACCCCCAATATTCACACGGCCGTTCAGATGGTGAAGTTTGTGGATAACCTGGGCGGAAACGGCACCAGTGATATCAGCGGGATGTTTTCCATTGAACGTGTGGAAAACTAACAGATTACAGAGCCGCCGGGGCATCTCCGGCGGCTTTTTATGCTGACCTGATCATGAAAAAAGTATTGGTAATAACGGCTGTTTTATCCGTGTTGCTTTCCTGTAGCCGGCAGGGAGATGTGGAACCCGTTGACAATCCTGAACTTCCTCAAAATATCCCGGCGGGTTTTCCGGCATTAAACCCTTCTGTAACTACGAACAGACCCACAAAATACGGCGTGGAGTTAGGTGAAAAGCTCTTTCATGAAAAGAAATTCAGTGCCGATAATACCATTTCCTGTGCCAGCTGTCACACCCGGTCGCATGCTTTTGCCGATACCCATGCCCGGGCAACAGGCATTTACGGCCGGATGGGGCTTCGCAATACTCCACCCATTCAGAATATGGCGTTTATGAGGTTTTATAACTGGGACGGAAATATCCTTCAGCTGGAAAAACAGCCGCTGGTACCCATCATCACACATGAGGAAATGGATTCTTCTATTCTGGAAGTCATTAGAAAGATCAGTGATGAGCCTGAATACAGGGACTTATTCAGAAAAACATTCGGTGATGAAGCCATTACGCCGGAAAGAATCTACAGAAGCATAGCCCAGTTTGCCTACACCCTCATTTCGGCCAACAGTAAATATGATAAAGTCAGACGGAATGAAGGGGAGGCATTTACCGGAAGTGAAGCAAGGGGGTACCAGATCTTCCAGCAAAAATGCGCCGGTTGCCATAGTACGGAGTTGTTTACCGATCAGAGTTTCCGGAATGTGGGCTTTCCTGTAAACCCCGATCCCAACGAAGCCGGTCGGGCCCGCGTAACCGGTGACCTTGCAGACTATCTGAGCTTCCGGGTGCCTTCTCTCCGGAATGCCGAATACACGGCCCCGTATGGGAGCTTCGGGCAGTTTCCTACTTTAAAGGCAGTGCTGGACTATTTTGACAAAGGTGTTCTGTATGCAGATAACCTCGATCCTTTCCTGAAAGAAAACGGGAACAGGATAGCGTTGACCGAAGCCGAAAAGCAGGATATTATCGCCTTTATCAGGACACTAAGTGATCCTGCTTTCGTAAGTGAATAAAGATATGCACTTCGGAAGGAGTTCTTTCGAATCATAAATGTTTCTGATTTACAGAAGCCTCTTGTTATTTGTAAAACGCAAGCCTGTTATCAGGCATTTGCCTGCAATCTCCATTTTTACCCGGTAAGAGTACGGGGTGATCTCGAGACCCCGCGCTCTTATATTGCCCTGTATTTTGGCTGAAACCTATTTTCCCATTCCACTGGCTTCTAATATTTTTTCCAGGGGGCACCATTGTGTTAAAGAAGACTGTAACAGGTTTCCCCCCACAAAAACACATAACCAGATCCAGTTGGGGTGCAAATAATGCGATAGCAGAGCCCCGGTCAATACCAATATCCCTGCAATCATACGGATAATATGTTCTCTTTTCATGTTCATACAGCAAGTCAGATATTTTCTTCTACAGGTAAAATCAATGCTCTTACCGGAAACTCCGGCTGGCTGGTTTCGTTATAAGCTTTAAGGTCTGCCAGGGTTTTCCGGGCGGTGTCATCGTCTGTGAAACAGAACATCATTACAGAGTCAAAAAACTCGTCTTTCATGGATGTATGCCCGAACCAGTTACCGGTATAATCGGGCATTTCGTTATTACCTACCCCGTTAACATTGACCAGGCTGTATTTCTTAATACCGTTACGGTCGAATACGGCATCTGCCGTTTTATAACACTCCCGGATAGCTGTAACTATCAATAGCTTCATATTTTTAAATTAAATGGTGAACAACCTGTTTTCTTGTACCTCCTGCTTCGTATTCAATGCTACCGGCAGGGTCTACTCCTTATATTTCTTCTTCAGCATTTTATAATAAAGCAGAGGCACTACAATAAGCGTAAGGAAAGTAGAGGTGAGCGTACCGCCTATGAGCGAGATGGCCAGCCCCTGGAATACCGGATCAGTCAATATGATCACCGCACCTAATACAACGGCACCGGCGGTGAGCAGGATGGGCATTGTACGTACTGCCCCCGCTTCGATAATGGCTTGCTTGAGGGTTTCGCCCTCCTTTAACCGGATATCAATGAAATCAATGAGCAGGATGGAATTGCGCACCATTACACCGGCCAGCGCAATAAAGCCTATCATAGACGTGGCCGTGAAATAGGCGCCCATGGCCCAGTGCCCCAGCATGATACCGATTAACGATAGGGGAATGGCCGCCAGCATGATAACGGGTACTTTAAAATCCTGGAACCAGCCCACGATCAGTATATAAATTAAAAGCAGCACGATGCCAAAAGCGGCTCCCAGGTCACGGAATACTTCGTATGTGATCTGCCACTCCCCATCCCACTTTACGGTATAGTTATCTTCTGTTTCCGGCGGGCGGGTATATGCTTCATGAATGGAATACCCTTTCGGCAATTTTACCTGTTTTAGCTGATCGGATACGGCAGATATAGCGTATACGGGGCTTTCCAGCTTTCCGGCCATGTCGGCCAGGACGTAGACCACCCGTTTCTGGTCTTTCCTGTTAATGCTTTGCGGAAGAACGGCCCTTTCCCAATGGCCCACCGTACCCAACGGCACTATATTACCCGCCTGCCCTTTTACAGGAAGATTGTTCAATGCCTGTACGTTATGTTTGTCGGCTTCTGCTACCTGCAGCTTTATCTGCAAAGGTTCGTAAGCATCGGGTTGGTGCAATATACCGGCAGATGTGCCCGATACGAGCGCATGGACTGCCATAGCTACCTGTGCAGGGGCTATGCCGTTCCGCATGGCTTTTTCTTTGTCTACTACAAACCGGTATTCGGGCTGAGGGGCTTCAAGGCTCCAGTCAAGGTCTACCACATCTGCCGTATTCCGTAACATTTCCTTTACCTGCTCTGCAACCCTGATTTGTTCCTGTTCATCAGGCCCGTAAATTTCGGCTACAAGCGTGGAGCGGACCGGAGGACCCGGTGAAATTTCAACCAACGAAATCGTAGCGCCGTATTTTGCCCCTATTTGCTGCACAGGCCCGCGCATCTGGCGGGTTATGGCATGACTCTGTACAGACCGGTTTTTTTTATCTTCCAGGTTTACCTGTATATCGGCTACGTTATCTCCCCGGCGCAGATCGTAGTGCCTTACCAGCCCGCTGAAGGTAATAGGAGATGCCGTGCCTGCATACGCCTGGTAATTGCGTACCATGGGCTGACGGGAAAGGTAGTTGCCAATTTCGGCCGTCAATGCCTGTGTTCTTTCCAGCGTGGTGCCTTCCGGCATATCTATCACTACCTGGAACTCGTTTTTATTGTCAAAAGGGAGCATTTTAACGCCCACGGCTTTGGTATAAAACAGCAGGAAAGTAGCCAGCAGGATAACCACGGTACCCAGCATAAAGCTCCAGCGGTACAAACGGCTTTCCAGCATGGGCTGTATTACTTTGTTATATACCCGGTAAATAGGGGTTTGCTGCAGCACGGTTGGCTTCTTAGCCGGCGCATGGCTTTTTTCTTTCAGGAAAATATACCCCAGGTAGGGGGTAAGCGTAAGCGCCACCAGCAAAGAGAGCATCATGGCAATGGCGGCTCCTACCGGCATAGGGCTCATGTAAGGTCCCATCATGCCGCTGACAAAGGCCATGGGCAGCACGGCGGCAACCACGGTAAAGGTGGCCAGGATGGTGGGGTTGCCTACTTCATTTATGGAGAAAATGGCCGCCTGCAAAAAAGGCAGTTTTTTCATCCGGAAGTGCCTGTGCATATTTTCAGCAATGATGATCGAGTCATCTACTACAATACCTACAATAAAAACCAGGGCAAAAAGTGTAATGCGGTTTAAGGTGTAGCCTAAAAAATAGTAGGCCATGAGGGTAAGCGCAAATGTTACCGGAACAGACAGGAAAACCACCATGCCTCCCCGCCATCCCATGGCCAGCATCACAAAAACCGTTACGGCCACAATGGCAATAGCCAGGTGAAGTAATAACTCGGCTACCTTGTCAGAAGCAGACTCGCCGTTGTTTCGGGTAATGGTGGTATGTACATCTGATGGAATTAAAGTAGTCTGCAGACTTTCCAGCCGGGTCTCGATAAGCCGGGTGAGCGCCATGGCATCAGCTCCTGACTTTTTACAAAAAGACAGGGTTACCGCCGGGTAGCTGGCGGGGAACCTTTTTTGCTCTTCGGCCATTGCCTTCCCGTATCCGAAGCTTACATAGCTGGAGGGTGTTTCATATCCTGAACTTACCCGGGCAAACTGCTTCAGAAAGACAGGCTGCATACCGTTGGTTCCGGTTATGAGATTTTCAACATCTTCTGCTGCCGATAAAAAATTGCCGGTCCGGATCACAAAAGCCGTATCCTGCATGCGTAAAGTACCGGCAGGCATCTGGATATTCTGTGCCTGGATCATCTGCTGAACGGAGGCGATATCTACATGGAGGGCAGCCATTTTTTCTTTATCCAGCAGCACTTGTATCTCCTTACTACGCCCTCCCGTAACATTTACAGAAGATACATCCGGAATTTTTTTAAGCTCAGAGCTTACCTGGTTGGCTATTTCCCGCAGTTGTGCACCGCTGTATGCTTCGCTCCAGAGGGTAAGTGTAAATACCGGCACATCATCTATACCGCGCAGCTTCAGCAGGGGCATGGTTGTTCCGGCAGGCATTTTGTCCATGTTTTTAAGGAGCTCGCTATACAGCTTTACCTGTGAGCGTTCAATATCTTCGCCTACCGTAAACTGCACAATCATCATTGCCTGCCCGTTCATGGAAGTAGAGTATACATGTTCTACTCCCCGAATATTGGAAATGATTTTTTCCATAGGGGCTGCCACCCGGCTTTCCACTTCTTTAGGAGAAGCACCGGGATAGCCGATGAAAACATCTACCATGGGTACTTTTATCTGGGGTTCCTCCTCGCTGGGGATCATCCAGACGCTGTAGATGCCAAGCAGCAGTCCGGCCATCATCAGTAATATCGTGAGCTTTGAGCGGATAAAAGCTTTGGCTATCCTTCCCGAAAATCCGTTTTCCATTGTTTACCTCTATTTAAGCGTTATTTGTCTCGCAGCTGAACTGCAAAAGTCAATTGTTTATCTTTACTAATTTAACCGGGGTGTTATAGCTTTACTTTCGCGCCGTTCCACAGGCGGCCGGAAGCTTTGCTGATATATTCTTCTCCTGCAGCAAGGCCTGATAATATTTCTACCTGAGACCCTGCGGTCCTTCCTGTACGTAGCCAGCGAAGCGTTGCGGTATTATGGGCGCCCACGGTATAGATACCCGTCAGGTCGCCTTGCTGCACAAGACTCTCCTGCGGTATCCAGACCGATTCCGGGAAGTTATTTTTGGCATTTCCGCTAACAGGAATACGAATGTGCACATACATGCCGGAGAGAAGCTCATCGCTGTTGTTCAGGTTTACCCGTAGGAGGTATTGCCCTCCTGTACCTACAGAAGACCGGCTGACCTGGCTGATCGTGCCGTTGACAGATTTGCTGCCTGCATCTGTAATAACAGACACAGGCAGGCCTGAGCGGATATAGTTTACCTGGTCTTCGGTTACGGTGGCCACAGCCTGTAAGGTGCCGTTGCTTTCCAGCATCAATACGGGCATGCCGGGGCTTGCAAGGTTGCCGGCGTCCATTAATTTTTGGGTAATGGTGCCGGTAAAGGGTGCTGTTACATTGGCATACGCCATATTAGCATTGACTTCGTTGCGCATTTGCCTGGCGGCCCGGGCCTGTGCTTCGGCGGCCTGGTATTGGAGGGTTATATTTTCGAGCTCCTTATCGGTAGCACTGTTTTGCTGATGCAACAGGGTGAAGCGCTCATAATCTTTTTTGGCATTGGCCAATGCCGCGTCAGCAGCAGCTATATGAGCGCTGACCTGCCCGCTTTTGGCCTGGATATCGGCAGATTGTACCGTAAAAAGCAGCTGTCCGGCACGAACAGGATCGCCAATTTTTACATTCATCCGGGTGATATATCCCATTATGCGGGTGCTGATAGCCGCTGAATGTTCAGACGCCAGCTGCCCGCTGATAGAAATTGACCCGCCAGCCTCTGAAAAGCCGGCTTTGGCTACGGTTACGGGCACGGCTTCGTTCAGGTTTTTCCCGGTTTCCCGGTTATCTTCTTTACTGCCACAGGAGAATAGGATACTGCCTGCGGAAATGATAAAAAATAGATTCTGTAATTTCATCTGTTTATTTTTTACTTTTAAATGGTCATATAAAGCCTCTGATGATTCAGCTGATCTTCAGATGAATCATGCAGGAGTATGGTAATAAATGGAGCTTATTGCGCTGTGAGAAAGCGGATGTAAGCCAGTGTACCGTTATGCAGGGCTACGGCCTGCTTATAATACAATTTCTGTTGCGCAAGCTGGGTATGCGCCTGTAAAACATCGGTAGTAGCCACAAGCCCCTGCCTGAAGCGGTTTTCCAGTATAGACAGGGCCTCTTCTGCCTGTGCCACAGCTGTTTTGTACTGAACCAGCTGATAACCGGCATTTTTAAGCTGCTGTTGCGCTTTGGCCAGCTCTTTGGCGTCCTGCTCCCGCTGGTTAGTCAGCTGCAGCGCCACCTGGTTCTGTTCCAGTTTTTTGGTATTCAGCTGGTTATGAACTTCATTGCCCTGGAAGATGTTCCAGGTCAGCTGCAGGCCGGCCAGGTACGCATTGCTGCCCATGCCCAACATGTTTTTATCATTGAACTGGAAAGAGCCAAAGCCGTTTATTTTGGGTATCCTGCTGCGTTTTGTGCTTTTTATCATGTCATCATAAGCTGCAATGGCCGTTTCCATGGCCTGGTAATCGGCTCTTGCGGCCGGAACAGATGCAGCCGGGTATGCCGCGTTATATTCCATTTGCAGGCTGTCTGCCTGGTAAACGGTACCTATGGGCTTACCCATCAGCACACTCAGGTTGTCTGAATGTTCTGCTGTTGCAGCCTCTGCCGTGGCTATTTGCGTTTCTATTGCCTTTACCTGCACTTCTACATTCAGCAGGTCAGATTTTTGTACATAACCCTGGTCATACCGGTCTTTCATCCATTTGTAGGTGGCCTGAAGTGTATTCAGGGCTTCTTTGGAAACGGCATGCATTTCATAGGCCATTTGCAACTGGTAATAGGCTGTTTCGGTGGCCAAACGGAGATAGTCTGCCGTACGTTGCTTTTTGAATTCTGCGACGGTTATTTGCCGGAGGGCAGCTTTACGCATGGCCAGCATATCGGCATTGAAAACAGGCTGTATCCAGGTTGCTTTGGTGCTGAAGTCGCGGGTGGCATCCGGGTTATTCAGTAAAGCCGGTGCAAAATCACTTTGAGATATGCCTTGTTGCTGTAATTTAAACCCGAAAGCGTTCAAGGGGTTATTGGTCACCATAGCGGTGTAGTCGAGATGGATTCTCGGGAGAAAAACCGCATCGGTCTGCCTGTATTTTGCTTCCGCAATTTTAATGTCATTCGCTGCCAGTTGCACCTGGCTGTTTTGTGCCATAGCCTGTTTTACGGCTTCTTCTTTTTTCAGGCTAACGGTTTGTGCCCTTGCTCCGATAAGCAGGAAGCTGAAAAGGGTAAATAAGGATAGTTCTTTCATTGAACAAACGGGATGTCTTTTTTTACAGATGCAAATTTCTGAAGCTGCTCCCCGCGCTACAGTTACTTTGGTTACAGAAGAAAAATTTGTTGGGTTGCCTGGGTAAATCAGGTCTGCCTGTGACGTTGTAAGCCCGTTGACTTTATTTGGCAAGCCGCTACGAAAAACGGGCGGAAATGTAAACCAATGCCTTGTTTTATTTAATTTCGTCTTTATATTGGTGAAAAAATCAGGAATGTTCGGCAGGCTTGTTTTTGTTTTATGGGTAGCCGCGATTTTCCGGCTGGAGGCTCAGGAGTCTGCGCCCGGGGTGATGATTTCGTGCCCGGGGCATCCTTTTGCCGGGGCTTCTGCTGAAGAGCTGCCGCTACGTCACCTTCGCATGAATGAGAGCCCCTCTGCCAGGTTTGTTCCGGATTATTTTAACGTGCCTGACTCGGTGAAGGTGGTGGTGGAGGCCGCCTTTGAGGTGTGGGATAAAATACTTATCAGCCAGGTGCCCATTCATATCCACGTGTACTGGCAATCCATGAATTCGGGTACCCTGGCTACAGCAGGTTCTGACCGGGTATACAAGAATTTTAAGTACGCCCCTTTACGTGACGTATGGTACCCGTCTGCGCTGGCCAATGCCATTACGGGAGAAAGAATTAACAGTGAGAATCCCGATATTATATTGAAAATCAATAAGGATGCCAACTGGAGCCTGGATTACGACGGCCCGCAGGATTTCCGCAATTATGATATGCTTTCTGTGATTATTCACGAAATAGCCCACGGCATAGGCTTTATGAGCTCTTTTGAGATGAGCGGCACCACCCGGGTAAAATGGGGCATCAGCAACCTCCCCCTTATTTATGACCGGTATATGGTAGACCGGAACGGAAACAGCCTGGTGAATAACCGGTTCTATACCAATGATTCAGAAGATCTTTTGAAAGAAGTGACTGAGGAGAGCATTTTTTTCCGGGTAGATTCGGGGTTTTACAGTTTTCAAAGGCCCCCGCTGTACACGGGAAACCCCTTTTCTGCGGGTGCCAGCCTCTCGCACGTGGCTGAAAACCCGTCTCCGCAGGCCGATAGCCGCGACAGGCTCATGCTACCCTCGCTTAGCAGGGGCATGCGGTACCATTATCCGGGAGACGGTATCCTGGCCATCCTGTTCCAGATGGGCTGGGCCCTGAATTTTTACGAATTTGAACGCGAATACCAGTATGTCACCGGCTCATTTGCCCTCTTTCCTAACCCGGGAACAGACCGGGTGCAATTAAAGGTTAACCGTTTTACCCCGGATTCGGAAATGCATTATTTTCTCCTGGATGCTGAAGGCCGGGTATTGAACAGCCGGCTTATAAGTACGGAAGAAACAGAGATCTCCCTGAAAGAACTGCCCGCCGGCCGGTATTTCCTGCGGGTGGGGGGGCATTCGCTGCCGCTGGTTAAGCTTTAGGAGGGCTGACCCGTTTTGCGAAGCATTCCTCAGAAAAACAGGATGAAATCTTCTACGGGATATACGAACTGATATCTGCGCCGTACTTATGCAATTCACGCACAATGGTAGAGCTGATAGGCGCAAACTGCGGCGAAGTGATCAGGAAAACGGTTTCGAGCCCGTCGCAGATCTGACGGTTTACCTGTGAAATGGTGTTTTCATATTCGAAATCGGTGGTATTCCGTAGCCCACGGATAATAAACCGGGCTCCGTATTGTTCTGCTACCAGCGCCGTCAGGTCATCATAATGCACTATTTTCACCCGTTCGTTTCCCCGGAAAGCGCGTTGTATGGCTTCCTCTATTTCCGGGATCGCAAAATAACGTTGCTTGACGGAGTTGGTGCCAATGCCGATAATGATCTCGTCAAAGAGCTTAAGGCCCCGGTGAACGATATCGGCATGGCCTTTGGTGAAAGGATCGAATGATCCCGGAAAGAAAGCTTTTCTCATAGCTGAATTATTTCAAATCTGTGGCCAGCACCATCCTGACTTTCAGCCGGGCGCCAATGGCCATTACATCTACCAGGTCCTGGATGGTCAGCGACTCAGCCGCCCGGAGCACCACGGTAGGCTCTTCCATGCCGGCGGTAGCTTCCAGAACAGCGGTTTCCAGTTCGGGGAAATTCACCTGTTTCCGGTCTATGAAATAGCGCTTGTCATCTGTGATAGACAGGGTTACAGGCTGCTTGCTGACCTCGTTGGTTGATTCGCTGGTTTTGGGCAGCATCAGGCGGATCACGTTGGGGCTGCCCAGGGTGGAAACAATCAGAAAGAACAACAGCAGGAAAAACATGATGTCGTTCAATGACGCGGTCTGTACTTCCGCATGAAATCTTCTTTGCCTCTTGAGTTTCATTAGCGGGTAGGTTCATTTAGCGTGTCAAAGAAGTCCATTACGGTACTTTGCAGATGAATGGAAAACTTATCGATCATCATGTTAATACCGTGGTACAGGGAGTAGGCAATCAGCCCCACGATCAGGCCTGAAAATGAGGCGATCATCTTTTCGTAGAGGCCGTTGGAGATGGTTTCAATGGTGAAATTACCGGTGGTAGAGATCTCGTAAAAAATCCGGATGATCCCTGAAATGGTACCTACGAAACCAAGGGTGGGCGCCACCCCCGCTATAAGCCCCAGGTAACCCATGTTTTTTTCCATTTTGGATACTTCCAGGTTAGACTGGATTTCCATGGCGCTTTCAATATCTTTTACCGGCTTACCCACCCGGTTAATGCCTTTTTCGAGGATCCGGGAGATGGGCTTGTTGGTGCCGCGGGCCAGTGAGGCCGCAGCGCGTACATCACCGCGCACCAGGTTATCTTTCAGGGAACGAAGAAAGCCCGAATCCATCTGGGAAGCACTCTTGATGAAGAAATACCGTTCAAAACCCAGGTAAATGGTGATCAGAAGCAGGAACAGGATAGGATATACAACAAAACCACCCTTTAATAACAGCGAAAAATAGTTGATTTCCACAGGAGCAGCAATTGCCGTAGAGTCGGTAACTTGCAGTAAAAGGTTCAGGAGCATAATTTTTATGTAAGTATTTTACTTGGGTAAATAACAGTATTAAAGCACGAATTATTTTACAAAGGAAAGTATTTTTCAGCTTTAAATAAAGTTTATGAAATGAATTGTTTCGCCCAGGCGGGTGCTGAAGGGCAGGTGGCTTCTGCCGGCGGGCAGGCAATTCGGCCATCGGGCTTGACGGTATTTCTGCATAGTTCGTATATTGCACAAAAAACCTTACCTATGAGATATCTTCTTTTACTGAGCTTTGCTCTTTTCGCATGGAAAGCGAAAGACCCCGTTAAAATTGTCTTTTTCGGAGACTCCATTACCCAGGCCGGTGTTCAGCCCAAAGGTTATGTGTCTGTCATACAGCAATACATTGCCCAGAAGTACCCCGGTCAGTATGAGGCCATCGGTGCCGGTATCAGCGGCAACAAGATTTACGATCTGTACTTCCGTTTCGAGGAAATGCTGGAGCTGAAGCCCGATGTGGTGGTGTTTTACATTGGTATCAATGACGTCTGGCATAAGCAAAGTGCCGGAACGGGCACCGATGTAGACCGGTTTACCCGCTTTTATGAGCGAATGATTGAAAGGCTGAAGGCAAAAAATATCCGGGTGGTGCTGGCTACTCCTTCGGTGATCGGGGAGCGTACCGATGCCTCCAATCCGCAGGACGGCGACCTGAACTATTATGCCGGAATTGTACGGAACCTGGCCCAAAAGCACGGCCTTGACCTGGTAGACCTGCGGAGGGAGTTCCTGGAGTATGACCGGAAGAATAACCCGGAAAACGCAGAAAAAGGTATCCTCACCACAGACCGCGTGCACCTGAATGAAAAGGGGAATGCCTTTGTGGCCGGGCAGATGATCAAAGTGCTGTTCAAATAATTTATTTGCCGGGGCCCGGCCTTCTCCGGGAGAGGCTGCACCCCAACGAGCCTGAAATACGGGTGCAGCCTTTAAAAAATAACATTTTTTAACAATTGGCTCTTGCTTCATTTTTTCCTGCTTTTTTATATTTGCGCCGCAAACATCCTACGTTGTAAGTATTTCGTTTTGCTATTATTTTATTAATGAATACCTAATTTATTAATCTTATGTTAGCACCATTATCCAAATTCAAATCAATTTTATCGGCGGGGCTTTTTGTGCCCCTTTTCCTGATCTTCCTGGGGGCTTCCCCGGGTGTATCTGCTGCGCCGGGCTCTGAATTTACAGCCCGGCTGATGAACCTTGAGTCGGAAGTGAAAAATCCTTTCCGGTTCAGTGCTACCCTGCATAACGGCGCTGCCACAGAGCAGGTTTTTGAGTTTAAAGCTGAGCTTCCTGCCGGCTGGATGGCGGTATTCCGTGCCGAGGGCAGCCAGCTGACCGCGCTGAAGATGGAGGCCGGCAAGAGCCGCGATGTAGACATCGAGATCCTGGCTTCGCCCATGACCCGGCCGGGTAAATTTACGATCCCGGTAACGGCGGCATCCGGTACCGAGACGCTCCGGCTCACCCTTGAGGCCGTTGTAAAAGGCAACTACGAGGTGCAGCTTTCCACTCCTGACGGCCGCCTGAGCGATGAGGTTACCGAAGGCCGCAGCCGGCAGCTGGTACTTACCGTGCAAAACAGCGGAACCCTGCCGCTGAATGACCTCGAAATGACCGCGCAGTCGCCCCCGCAGTGGAAGGCGGCGTTTGAACCCTCCAAAATAGACCGGCTTGATCCGGGGCAAACCCGCCAGGTAAACGTTACCCTGAGCGTGCCCGATAAGACCATAGCCGGTGACTATCTCACCACCTTTACCGTGAGAAACAATTATGCGAATGCCAATACCTCTTTCCGGATGACGGTGAAGACCTCGCTGCTCTCCGGCTGGATAGGGCTGCTGGTGATTTTGCTGGCCGTGGGGCTGGTGTATAACCTTATTCGAAAGTACGGCAGAAGATAATCTTATGGAAAATACGGTCATAGAACTGGAAGGATTGACAAAATACTACGGTTCCGTAAAGGCTGTAGACAACCTGAGCCTGCAGATCAGGAAAGGGGAGGTCTTTGGCCTGCTCGGGCCTAACGGAGCCGGTAAAACCACAACTATCCTGATGATGCTGGGCCTTTCAGAGCCTACAGCCGGTAAGGCCATGGTTTGCGGTATTCCCGCCTCGCATGATCCTATAGCCGTTAAGCGCCGCGTAGCTTACATGCCTGACACCCTGGGTTTTTACGACGACATGAGCGCCCTTGAAAACCTCATGTATATAGGGCGGCTGAACGGCCTTTCTGACAGGGAAGCCGAAACCCGGGCCCGGCAGACCCTGGCGCTGGTAGGGCTTGAAAATGAGCTGCACAAGAAGACCTCGGCTTACTCGCGGGGCATGAAGCAGCGGCTGGGCCTGGCAGATGTGCTGCTTCGTGAGCCTGAAGTGATCATCATGGATGAACCCACCCTGGGCATTGACCCGGCCGGTATACGTGATTTCCTGGCATTGATCAGGCAGCTCAGCCGGCAGAAAGGCATAACGGTGCTGCTCTCGTCACACCACCTTCACCAGGTGCAGCAGGTATGTGACCGCGTCGGGATTTTTGTAGGCGGGAAGCTCCTGGCCGCCGGCACTCTTGAAACCCTGGCCCGTGAGCTCTTCGGTACGGAGTCATTTGAGATTGTGATCAGCCTGAGAGAGCCTGAAAGTGAATGGGGCACCCTGCTGCAGGAGCTGCGCAGCATGGAAAATATCAGCGCTGTGGAGGCGGGTGAAAACAGCATGAGCCTGTCATGCAGCAGTGATATCACCCCTGATGTGGTGCGGCTGCTGGTAGGTAAAGGGCTGGGGGTGACGGGTGTGCACCGCAAGCAATACGGGCTCGACGAAATCTACCAGCGTTATTTTGAGCACCTGAGCCAATAAAACTCCCTACCCGGAACTCTCTACTCGGAACTCATTACTCGGAACTCTCTACTCGGAACTTCCTACCCGGAACTCCCTACCCAAAACTGACATCTTATGAAAAATATACACCTGTTATCTCAAACATTTGCTGCCGCACATGCCACACCTTTTGGTGTGATGGTAAAAAAAGAAGTGGCTGACCACATCCGGAGCCGCCGGTTCCTGGTGATGCTGTTGCTGGTGGTACTGGTTTTTGCCGGTACGCTCTATATCTCCATGAGCCATATCCGGCAGGCTCCGGCAGATCCTGACCGGAACTTCGTATTTCTGAAGCTGCTGACTCTTTCTGACGGCACGCTGCCCACGTTTCATACTTTCCTGAGCTTCCTGGGGCCACTGCTGGGCATAGCCCTGGGTTTTGACGCCATTAACTCGGAGTACAATAACCGTACGCTGGTGCGCCTGCTGGCCCAGCCCGTTTACCGCGATAACCTGCTGCTGGCTAAATTCTGCGGGGCGCTGCTGGTAACCGGGGTGCTCTTCCTGAGCCTGGTGCTGCTGATGATTGGCGGCGGTATGATCTTTACCGGCGTAAAGCCTGAACCGGCTGAGGTATTGCGTATCCTGACTTTCGTGGTGCTGAACGTGGTGTATATCGGCTTTTGGCTGAGCCTGGCCATCGCGCTGTCGGTACGGTTCAGAAATGTGGCTACGTCTGCGCTGGTGGCCATTGGTATCTGGCTCTTTTTTACGGTGTTTTATCCTATACTGGTCAATGTGGTGGTCAAAGCCCTGGTTCCTGACGGGTACCTGCTGCCTGAACAGGTCATGAGCTACAACCGCCTGCTGCTGTCGCTGCTGCGGCTTGATCCGGGGCAGCTGTATACTGACGCCGCCACTACGCTGCTCATGCCGTCGGTCAGGAGCCTCGGAGCGCTGTCTATGGAGCAGATGGCAGGGGCTATCCCGTCGCCGCTTTCGTTCACAGACAGCCTGATGATTGTATGGCCCCAGGTTACCGGGCTGCTGGCCGCCACTGCCCTGTGCTTTGCGCTGGCGTATTCTCTTTTTATGCGCAAAGAAGTGAGGGCCTGACGCAGGGTTTTTCACTTTAGGGCAATATTGGGGTAGAATATATCGTTATTTATATACGTACTTACATTATAAAAGAAAGTTATATATGCAGTAGAGGTCCACTTATTAAATCAATTTTTTCACGTAAACACCAAAAATCATGAACACACTGAATGATAAGCTGAAAGGAAACTGGAACATGATCAAAGGCAGCCTCAAGCAAAAATGGGCGAACCTTACAGATGACGAGCTGCTGTACGAAGAAGGAAAAGAAGATGAGCTGCTCGGGCGTATCCAGAAAAAGACCGGTGAAACCAAAGAAAGCCTGAACCGGTTTATTGAAAGCCTTAAATTGGATTAAACATTTTATCCAGGTTAGAATAAGCATCCAGGACCCGCACCCGCGGGTCCTTTTTTTTGTGCCTCTCCGGGCGTATACTGCGGGGTAAAAATGATAATCAGCTAATATTTTTTAAAAATCGAAATATATTTATTGTTTTTCAATAAATATGATCTATGTTTGCTGTACGAAAACAAACCTAAATACCTGATGGAAATCAAAATTACTACCCGGCAGATCCTGACCGTACTGCAGGTTCTTACATGGATTCTTTTTATAGGGCTGTGTGTACAGGCCGGCGGCACCCTCTTCAGTACGCTCTTTGTAGCCTTCATTAACCCGGCTGCGGCCGCTGAATTCTGGGAGAAAACAGATCTTTCAGCCCTTTACACCTATGACCGGGGGCATTTTCTTGCCCTGGCCTCGATAGCCTCTGTTGCTTCGGTACTGAAAGCCATTCTCTTTTATGTCATTTTACGTTTATTTACTGCGGGCACCCTGAGCATGGAAAAGCCGTTTACCGTTTTGCTGGTACGCTTTATGCTTACGGCTACCTGCCTGTCGGCGGGCATCGGCTTCTTTTGTTACTACGGTTTCCGGTATTCGGGCTGGCTTACTGCAGCGGGGGTACCCATGCCTGATACCGCTGCGCTGCATCTTGACGGTGCCGATGTGTGGCTGCTGATGGCGGTGATCCTGTTTGTGATAGCGCAGGTGATGAAGCGGGGCGTGGAGATCCAGGAAGAAAATGAATTAACCGTATAACCTATGGCTATTGTAGTGAACCTGGATGTGATGATGGCCCGCCGGAAGATATCGCTGAACGAGCTTTCTGAAAAAGTAGACATCACACTTTCTAACCTGTCTATACTCAAAACCGGCAAGGCAAAAGCGGTGCGTTTCAGTACCCTGGAGGCCCTGTGCCGTGCGCTTGACTGCCAGCCGGGAGATTTGCTGGAATACCGGCCCGGCTGAATACCGGCCATTGAAACGGTCAATGGTCAATTCCCTCCCGGAAACAGCTGCGGCAGCGGGCTTCGTATACGTCGTGCTCACCCAGCAGAATCTGGTTTTCAGAGGCGCTCTTCCGGAAAGAGTAATGGGCGATATTTCCGCAGTTTACACAAATGGCGTGCACTTTGGTGACGTATTCAGCTATGGCCATGAGCTGGGGCATGGGGCCGAAAGGCCGGCCGTTAAAGTCCATGTCGAGGCCGGCCAGGATCACCCGTTTCCCGTTATTGGCCAGCTTGTTGACCACATCTACCAGGGCTTCGTCAAAAAACTGGGCTTCGTCAATGCCCACCACGTCGCAGTTGCCGCTGTACAGCAAAATTTCTTCTGCCATATTCACCGGTGTAGACCGGATAGAGTTGCGGTTGTGCGATACAATATCTTCTTCGTCATACCGCACGTCAATGCCCGGTTTGAAGATCTCCACGTTCAGGTTGGCTATCCGCGCCCGGTTCAGCCGGCGGATCAGCTCTTCCGTTTTTCCCGAAAACATAGAACCCGATATCACCTCTATCCAGCCCGTTCCCTTTTCTTTTGAGCGCTTCGTTCCCGGTTCAATAAACATTCTTTAACTTTTTTCGTTGGTATAGTAACCAGTCAAATCAACAAGTTTGTAAATTTGACTGGGAATTTTTTACAAAAAAACAGAATTTAACAATGGCCAACAAGTGGAATACCACCGACATTGAAAAAATTTCTACGGCTTTCACCCAAAAAAACCTGCAGAAGTGCTTTCAAGAAAATGACACCCTCAGCGGTGAGGAAATTGTTTCGGCAACCGCCTTTCCGCAGATCAATTACTTTGTGCTACGTGAGATCTTCTCCCGCTGGGAAGAAGAGAGCGGGCGCCTGAGAAGCCCCTGGTTTGATTTTAATGCCCCTGAGGTTCAGAAATCTTTTGCCGACTTCCGGAACACGCTTTCGCGTTATATCCTGGTAAAGCAGGAAGACTTCGCCGGGCTGCTTGAAAACGCCGTGCGCAAAACCCTGGAGCTTTACCTCAGGCCCGAAGCCTTTTTTGTGGCTGACTTCCGTAACCTGCCTGACTTCAAGCTGACCCGGCCGTGGCTTCATAAAAACCAGGTGTTTTTTAAGCAGTACGACTGGCTGATCCGTGACCTGGGCAAAGCCGTGCAGGGCGACTTCATTTATGCCAACCAGGCCCTTGAAGAAGTGAAGCGCCTGCTGGGCACCCAAACGCACGACTTCAGCGCAGAGGTTGACCGTATAGCCCGCGAGGCCGGCCTGGAAGCAGAAGCCCCCAAAGCTCAGCCACCGGTAAAAGAACCTGAAAACGATAACCTCTCTTTCTTTGAGCGCCTGGTGGCTAACCCGCCCCGGCCCACCTCAGAGTTTCGTGAGCCGGAGGTGTCGCCTTTTGAGCGCATTGTACATAAAGTAAAGGCCGAGGCCGCGCCGGTGGCTGCCCCCGTAACAGAAGCCGCACTGCCTGCTGAGCCCGTGCCTGTAAAAGAGCCCGCCCCTGCAGAGGTGCGCTATGTAAGCACCCCGGTAGCAGAAGAGGTAACGGCGCTTGTGGCTGAGCCGGTGGCTGTTCAGGCTGAGCCGGTAACGGCCACCCCGGTCAGAACAGAAGTGGTGCAGACCCGGGTGGTGATCCGGGAAGAAACCAAAAGCATCTTTGAAGGGCTGAACATCCCTACCCTGAATGACCGCCTCAGCACCGAAGAGCGTAACTCCCTGGCTGACGTACACCAGCGCAGCCGGATAGACTCGCTGAAGGGTAGCATGACGCTCAACCAGCGCTTCGCTTTCCTGAACTCACTTTTTGGTGCTGACCTTAACAGTTTTGAGCAGGCCCTCAGCCAGGTAGAGCAATGCACCACCTTTGACCAGGCCCGTGACGTGCTCGAAACCCGCTACGCCGGCAGGCACAGCTGGAACCTGCAGGGGGAGGACGTAAAAGAGTTCCTGGCGCTGGTGAAGAGAAGATTTAGTTAGAATTCTGTGAGAAATTTGAGCCGGGAGTTTTCCCGGCTTTTTTTGTTTTATATACCTGCAGCTTTTAAAGAAAGGGGCCTGATTTTGTTCAGCATCTGGCTGTGCTTTGTATGGCTGCTTTTACCGGGTTATTCAATATTAAAATTTTATATAATTTTTTGGTATATCGGAATATCCTGAGTACCTTTAGGATAGACACATAGGCCCAAAGAATTATAAACCACCGCCCGGTACTCCATGCGTTTCAGAATCACACTTGTTTCGGAAGACAGAGACCCTGTTTTACCTCTAAATTACAGTTACCCCTTATCTGCTGTTATATATCGTATATTGGCCAAAGGCAACGCTGAATATGCGAGCTTCCTTCACGAAACCGGCTATGGAAAAGGATTTAAGTTTTTTACTTTCAGCCAGGTCAATGTACCTTTTCGTATTGATGGCGACAGGATGTGTCTATTGAAGAGAGAGCTTTACTTTGATGTGGCTTTTCACTTACCCCTAGCCATGGAGAGTTTTGTCAAAGGCTTGTTTCAATCGGAAATAGTAGAAATTGCAGACAAAAAATCCAAAGCCTGTTTCCTGGTAAAGTCGGTAGAGACACTTCCCAACCCGCTTCAAAAATATAAGGTAACTGAATTGGTGAGCCTGGAGCTCACTCCGGTTTCTCCTGTCGTAGCCGGCTTAAAAAATGATAAAGGCTATTATGATTTCCTGTCGCCTGACGATCCCCGTTACGTTGAAAGCCTGATTTTTAACTGGAGGAATAAGATTGAAACCTCGTATGATGCCTCTACTGCTTCTGCAGCTTTGCTTATGATGGAAGTGATACCGATGAGGGGGGCGTTTAAGTCCCGTTTAATAACCATTAAAGCAGACACTCTCCAAGAAACACAGATACGTGGCTGGATGAATTTCAGGTTAAAGGTGACGGGAGAAAGGAGGTTTGTTGACTTATTACTGAATGTGGGTACGGGCGTGTATAATGGGGTGGGGTGTGGATGTGTTAATTACTTGAAATAAAAAAGTCAGTATTTCAAACAATTAGCTTAACTAATTTCAATTCCATCTTAGTACGATTTGTAAACTATTGAGAAATACTGACATGTAAAGATAAGGATAAATTATGGAAAAAGAAAAAATGTAACAATTAGATTAACTATGATTAATTATTATCTTTGTCAAAATTATTTGGCAAATGGAGGATACATATTACATAGTGAGTGATGGAAGTATAATGGATATAGAGAGTTTTATTCTTTATACTCTCCATTTGAAAAAAGAGAATAAGCATTTTGTTTTCACTGAATGGTTTTCCAAAGATGATTTTTCAGACATTGATATATATAATCATTTAACAAAAATGTTAGAGTGATGATAAAAGAACTAATAAATTTTACAAAAAGCCTTGATGAAGAATTTAAGAATCTCGGCTCTGTGCCAAAAGAAGGGTTGCATATTCTCATTAAGAATATCGTAAATGAGAATGGTGGAGTCTCATTAGATTTAGAAAACTTTTACCATGAGCAATATTCAAGAAAGCAGAAAAGTGAACCTTCTGATTTTTTAAACTATTGCAAACTTTTGCATCAAAACGCATGGTGCATTGATACCAATAAGTGTTTCGATTTGCCCATCAAAGCAATTCATACCTGTTCTCCTTTTGCTGTAGGTTTTAAAAGAGAGCATCTGGAGGGGGGAGAAAAGTATACGGAAAATCAAGGTAAGAAGAAACAGATTTATGAGCGCTTTGAAGAGTATTTTAACAAAGCTTTTACATTGTTTGAAAATGAGGAGGACAAAGAGAAGTATGTACAATTTAAACATTTTTTTACGCATAATGAGTTTTCAAAAGTCTTATTAAAAATTGAGAATGAATATGCCATGATCAGAAGCCATTTGGAAGAAAAGGGGGAACAACTAAAAAAAGAACTCAAAGAGATTAACGATAAAGCTCAAAAAGAAGCCGTAAAGGAGAAAATTACTCACACAGAGCAGGAGCTTCTAAAAGTAAAGCCATTAGAAGAGGGTAGCTACGTTATTTTATACCTGGACGTTGCTTTAGAGCTTTATAAAAGTGTTCATAAGAAGTATTTAGACGACAAGCTCTTTAATACGGATAAATACAATACTACACCAAATAATGAAGGGCTGATATTTGGCACCAATAATTTCATGAACGGTTTCAATAGTAACATGCCTTTCCTGATGCACCAAACTGCGAGTTTTGATATCAGTGGCAGGATTTCAAATATAGAGGCAAAACTGTTGAACGACTTGAAAAATATGTTTCCGAATAAAACACTGCCCAACCCCTTACCCATTTTCATCTACCAGAATGAAATGCTACAAGATAGGGTTATAAGTATCTTCAGGGAAAGTGGTTTTAAATTCGGATACAAGGAAATCATTCAAAAGCTTGTCGAAGATACAGAATCGGATATAGCAAACTATTACCTGCTTTTCTGGCAAAATTCAATGGACGGAATTGTTTTTAAAGACTTTGACTTTGTCTCCAGATTTGAATACAAGTTCAAACAGCCGGTAATCATACAAAACCTTTTCGAGATAAAAGAAAAAGGAGGAAAAGCAGATAAACACTACCCACTTATCAAGAATATTTTTGACTTTGAACAACAAGCGTTAAAACCATTGATTCAGAGTAAATATTTACGAGTTGATTATTTCGGAGATCTGAATAAGGAAGATTATGCTAAGTTGGATATGACGTTCGGATCCTACTCCAAATATCGAAAAGCGGTTTACGACTTTGTGTATAAATCACAGCGAAATACTATTGATGGCAATGTGTTTTATGAAATGGTTTTCAATAGTATTTCAGATGACATTAAACATGGTAATGGATATGGCATCAAAGAGAAATTAAATATCTGGTATAGTCTGTATGAGTATTTTAACCCCAAACAAAAAATAAATATGGTAAATAAATTAAAAGAGTATCAGGACTTTGTTTCTGCTATCATAGCGGAAGAACAATTGAATGATATTACAGATGAAAAATTTGCTTTTGCCGCAGGACAGGTTATTGAATATATTCTAAGTAAAAGCAAGTCGGCAGACAGCAGTTATAACCTGCTGGAACCTTATCTCCAACAATCAAGATGTGTGGAATTTAAAAAAAACATAGCAAATGATTTCGGCCGCTACAAACACGAAAATTTTTCCAGAAATTTCGAAAGAGTTGCCGCTTTTGTGTTGAGCTATGAAACCGATGCCAATCTTAAGCATTTATTGCCACAAATTCTTTCCGGAGTTTTTTCAAAAAATCAATTATTTAGTTCAAATTCTTCAAAATAAATTACAATGACAACATTTAATAACCGGGTGTACGGTGCCGCCGTCATCAAATCTATCAATTCCAATTATAATGCAGATTTTTCCGGTCAGCCCCGTAAACTGCCTAATGGAACGGTATATGCTACCGATAAAGCATTGAAGTATTCGATAAGGAATTATTGGAAAGATGCTCTTGGAGAAAAAGTATTCTATTTTAAGTCATTAAGTGAAGAAATGTCTCCGCGTACATTGGATGAAACTTACAATTTGCATTTTGGAAAATTTAATGGAAAGGATAAAAGCCCGGAATTAAGACTGGAGGTTTTGAGTAATATTTTGAAATGTATCGATGTTAGATTATTTGGTGGAACTTATGCAGGTAAAACCAATATTTCTATTCATGGTACATGCCAGATTACGCACGGGTTAAACAAGTTTGTGGAGAATGTTATCTATTCTGAACAAATCATGTCACCGTTCAGAAATTCAAATGAAGCAAGCGCTGAAAGTACGATGACCACTTTAGGCTCTCAATCCCGTTTGCAGGAGGGGCATTACGTTCACCACTTTTCTGTCAATCCCAAAAATATTGAAGACGATACACAACGGGTCAAGGGAGAAGGGGTTACAGAAAGTGATATAGCTAAACTTAAAGAAGGGCTCAGAAAAGGGGCTACTTATTATGACTCTGCTGCAAAAGCCGGTACCGAAAACGAATTACTGCTATGGGTACAGCTAAAGCCGGAGTCAAAAGCAGTATTGCCCTCTTTTGTTAGCCTTATCGGGATTAATGAGGAGAGAGAAATTGATTTATCTAGCGTAAGTACTTTATTGGCAGATACTCAGATTAAAAACGAAATTGAGAGAATAGAAATCTATTATAACAAGTCGAATACTAAAGTATTGAATGAGCCGGCAGGTGCGGTTTTCTCTGAACTCTAAAAGATAAGCCGATGAAATTAATATCATTTGATATACAGGCTGACTTTGCCTTCTTCAGAAAGCCGGAAACCAATAATACTATTAACTTATCCTATAATATCATTCACCGCCCTGCGGCATTAGGTATTTTGGGAGCAATAATTGGGTTAAGCGGATACAAAGAAAAAGGAAAACTTCCTGAATATTATGAAAAGCTGCGAGAAGTCAAAATTGGCATAGAACCGTTGAACCACGATAAAGGCAGCTATAGCAAGACTAATATTAAGTATTCTAATACAGTAGGTTATGCCAATAAAGGCTCTAATTTTTTAACAGAAGAGCTCACTTTGATAAACCCCGGGTATCGAATTTATTTATTGCTGAATTTGGAGAATGCCTACCATAATCAGCTTTATCATTTCATAAAAAACGGAGAGGCTGAATATATTCCCTATTTAGGTAAAAATGAATTTACAGCCTGGTGGAATCAAGATTCCGTTAAAGAATATAGCTACATTCAGAAACAGATATCTAAAGAGGAACGTATTAAAATCAAAACAATCTTTCAGAAAGAAATTGTTCTGAAGGGAAATACGGAAGTCCCCTTCCCTGATTTGCTTAATCTTGATTTTGAGGAAGTGAATTTCCTCTATTTCGAAAGATTACCAAAAGATTTTGATCTTGAGCTGATGCAATATGATATATCAGAATATGCCTTCTCTAATTATTATATAAATAATGCTCATGTCATTGAGGGACTATTTTTTATTCAAGAGTTAAATGCTTATGTCCAGTTGCTATAAGTCAGTAGCTGATATTATAAATGAATTTCCTGCATTAGATACATTCTTAAAAGATGCAGCGTCTTATTTTGCACATTTACCCAAGATAAACAAGAGTACTCCTGAAGAAACATTGGAGGAACATACTTTATTGGTCAATAAATACCTTGTAAAATTAGTAAATGAACACAGGCTTGAAGCTATCATTGACAAATTAGTAGAAGATATTAATGAAAGTGCTCATCCGGAAACAGGAAACTACTTAAAGAAGCTTTTTGTAAATACGATTATTTTTCATGACTTCGGTAAGATAAACGAACGTTTCCAGCTTGATAAAATGCAGAATGAATTATTTAGGGATCGTACATTCAAGAAAAGTCCTATAAATTCAACTCATTCGGCATTAGGTGCTTATATCTATCTGAGCAAGCACCTAAACGAGATTGCTTTAGAGTTTAAACCGAATCGGACTTTAATTACCACCTGTATCTATTTGTCCTATTCGATTTTTAAACATCATAGCAGGCAATTGGATGATGATTGCCTGTACACAACCGGATTTGGAGATTTGAAAGCGAAATTTAATTTCGATGAAGTCAAGGCATTTCTTTCCGGGTATTTACATGCATTTGCCTATAACATTCATCCGAAAATTATTCAACTGATCGGGGAAAATGACTTATTGATTAATCAAAAAGCTTTGTCTACACATCACTCATTTTCACTTTATGCACTATGCCGTTTGAATTTTTCATTACTCACTGCATCTGATTACCTGGCAACCAATGAGTATATGAACCAGTTTCCACTAGAGTATTTTGGCACACTTACAAAAGAGAGAATTGATGAATTATATTGTTTTATAAGCCAGGAAGAATGGATTAATAAAGATGAAGAAAAGAGGAATTACAACAAGTCGGTTAATCAGAAAATCAGCGGCTATGAAATACAAAATCCACAAATAGCCAATGGTGATAATTTGAATATCCTCCGGCAGGAAATGGCAATTGAAGTAATTCAGAATGTTCGTAGATATTATCAAAGCAACCTGTTTTATATCGAAGCCCCGACCGGAGGGGGTAAAACCAATTTATCGGCATTGGCTGCCATAGAATTATTGAAAATATATGAAGGGCAGTACAATAAGGTATTCTATGTTTTTCCTTTTACTACCTTAATCGCACAAACCTATAAATCTCTGAAAGAAACATTGGCTTTGAAGGAGGAAGAAATGGTAGAGCTGCATTCTAAGGCGGGTATAAAAGCAAATAAAGGCATGGAAGATGATGAATACGGAGATGAAAAACTTAATTATATCAATTATCTCTTTGTGAACTTTCCATTTACCTTTTTATCACATATCCGCTTCTTTGATATGTTAAAAACCAACGAAAAAGAAGCCAATTACCTGCTGCATCGTTTAGCTAATTCAGTGGTTATTATTGATGAACTGCAATCGTATAATCCTCAGCATTGGGATAAGGTAATCTATTTTGTAAAGCAATATGCTGATAAATTCAATATCAAATTCATATTGATGTCGGCAACCTTACCCAAACTGGATAAGCTGAATGTCATTAAAGATAAAGTGCAGGATTTTGTTTACCTTTTGCCAAACGCCAAAGAGATGTATTTCAATAATCCAAACTTCGCAGGTCGGGTTTCGTTCAATTTTGACTTATTTGACAGAAATGATCTGGAACTTGAAGAAATTGCAGATAAGTTGATTAGTGAATCTGAAATATATGCTGCAAAAGATTTTGGCAAGGTAAAGCCCCCCGGAAGTGTGTATGCAATCATAGAGTTTATCTTTAAGAAGACTGCAGCTGAGTTTTATCAAATTATTCAAAGAACTAACTTTTTCAATGAGATATTTCTGTTATCAGGCAGCATCCTTGAACACCGAAGAAGATATATTATTAATTTTCTGAAAAATAAATCCAACCGGAACAAGAAAATCCTGCTGATTACTACCCAGGTAGTAGAAGCAGGAGTAGATATTGATATGGACCTGGGTTTTAAAGATCGCTCACTAATAGACAGTGACGAGCAACTGGCTGGAAGAATTAATCGGAATGTTAATAAGCGTGACTGTACGCTCTTCTTATTTAACTATAACAAAGAAGCTATAATTTACGGGCAAGACAAAAGATTAGAGCTAACCCGGAAGCACATCAATAAGGAGCAATATAAAGAAATATTAAGCAAAAAGGATTTTGACAAACTCTATAATATTGTACTAAATGATAGAAATCTTTGGAATGAAAAGGAGATGGTGGAGAATTTTACTGACTATGAAAATAAAATACGATCACTAAAATTCAAATCTGTTCATGAAGACTTCAAGTTAATAAACCAGGAAAATATTTCGTGTTTTGTGCCCGTAAATATCCCTTTACAAGTAGATGGAACAACCGATGAACAGAAAGAAAATATTTTCAGTAAAATAGAGCTGGATTTTCTGAGCAGGTACAATGTATTCCCTAACCACAACGAAGAAATTGAAGGGCGAGAAGTTTTTGATATATACTTAAATCTTATTCTTAATAAACAGGAATTTATCAGGCAAAAAACATATGAAAAGATATTGCAGGGAATTATGTCAAAGTATGTCTTTTCTCTTTTTGCGAACCTGAATGTAGAAAAGCAAATTATCCTTTTTTCAGATGTGGAAAAAAGTAAATTTGGTTATAAATATATTGAACACTGGCCGGAGTTATATGACATAGAGAGTGGAATGCGGGATAAGGATTTTAACAGTAATGAAACCCAGTTTTTATGATAACGTTTAATTTACTGTTCTAACTGCATACTCCCTGATTTTAAAACCGAAGAAGAATATTTTATATTAGTACAGCAATTGATTATCTTACTAGAATCGTAATGAAATGAAATACCCCCGCCTCCTGTCCTCCGGTGCAAATAACCGAGTAATCGTCCTTAATGAACAGGAAGTTGCCAAACTTTTTGTAGGTGACAGCCGCTCTGACATTGGCTCTGAAGCAGAAAAAATGCGTTATGCCAACCAGGTCAATGATTTGGTAGTGAAATTCAAACACCTGGATTTCAATGAGGAATTGCAAGCGGAAATGCTGGTGATGGAAAGAATCTACCCTATAGATTTCAGGGCGTATGAAGTAGAACGAAGAGAACTCTGGCTGGATGTGTTTATGGATGAAATACGCCAGTTGCATCGTGCGGGTTTTGTACATCGTGATATAAAAAGGCCTTCTAACCTCACTGGTCTGGCATTTGATAATATTCTCCTTACGAATTCGGGTTTACGCCTTATTGATGTTGGAATATCAGCTATTAGGGAAAAAGTAGGAGATACTATTTTCAAAAAGTATATGGAAATTGAACTGGCAGAGCTGAATGAATTTACAGAATATTTTCTGAACCGATGAACATTAATGCGACTCTTGTCAACCTTTACCACGTTTGTAAGCGGGAATGCTGGTTACATGCCAACGGCGTACGGATGGAACACACCAGTGAGGTTGTTTATGACGGGAAACTACTGCACGAGATCAGTTATCCCCAGCGGGCTGAAAAACATACGGAGATTGAACTATCAGCAAGGCTATCTCCTAAGAGCAAGAATGGGAAGGAAATTACACTTTACGGAAAAATAGACTTTTATGATGCGCGTAACAAGATTATTCATGAAACCAAACGGAGCGACAAAGTAGAAAATGCACACGAGTGGCAAGTGAAATATTATCTGTGGCTGTTGAAATTAAATGGTATAGACCACGTTTCGGCTATTTTGGAATATCCCCTCATAAGGCATACCAGTCATTTGGATTTGAGAGAAACAGATGAACAGTACTTAGAAGAGGTGGTTATAAAAGTGGCTGAACTTAAAGATGGGGAGGAGTGTCCGCCGGTAATCCATACCAAAATATGTAAAAGTTGCTCCTATTACGAATTATGCTATGTGGATGAGGAATAGGTTCCATCTTGCTATTCATAATTGTAAATTTTATTTCCTTCATCCTTAAAAAATTACAGAACAATTCATCCAGGCCCTATATGAAAAAAACCTACTATCTATTTAATCCCGGCCGCATGAGCCGCAAAGACAATACCCTGAAATTTACGCCGGTAGACGAAAAAGGCCTGGAAGGTGCCCCTAAATATATACCGGTGGAAGGAGTAAGCGAGTTTTACTGTTTCGGAGCTTTGGATGCCAACAGTGCCTTATATAATTTCCTGGGGAAAGAACAAATAGCGGTACACTTTTTTGACTATTACGAACATTACACGGGGAGTTTTATGCCAAAAGAATATCTTTTGGCAGGGAAAATGCAAATAGAACAAACTAAACGATACACAGATAAGAAAAAAAGACTGGAAATAGCCCGGAAGTTTGTGAGTGGGGCAGCCTTTAATATGGGCAAGAATCTGAAATATTATATTAACCGGGAAAAAGATCTTTCGGCCATCCTGGAAACCATGGAGGGATATGCCATGGCCATTGATCATGCTACTGATATCGATGAGCTGATGGGTATAGAAGGGAATATACGACAAACCTATTATCCGGCTTTTGATACAATTATTTCGGGTGACTTTCAGATGGAGAACCGGTCGAAATGTCCGCCAAAAAATGAGATCAATGCCTTGATTTCATTTGGAAATATGCTTTGTTATACACTTTGCCTGAATCAAATCTACCATACGCAGTTGAATCCTACTATCAGCTTTCTTCATGAACCCGGTTACAGGAGATTTTCACTGGCACTGGATCTGGCCGAAATCTTTAAACCCCTGTTGGTAGACCGGCTCATTTTCAGATTGTTGAACAAAAGAGAGATTCAAAGTAAAGATTTTGACCACCAGCTGAATGCCTGTTTATTAAAAGATGGAGGCAGGAAAACTTTTGTAAAAGCCTGGGAAGAAAGGATCAATGAGACCTTCAAACATCCGGTACTGAAGAGAAACGTAAGTTATAAACATCTGGTAAAGCTGGAGTGTTACAAATTAACCAAGCATATTCTGGGTATGGATGAGTATAAACCTTTTAAGGCCCGATGGTGAATTGGAATAATGTCGCTGATAACAATAACCTATACTTTATAACTTTAATCCTCTTATAATGTATATTATTTTAGTTTATGACATAGCAGAAAAACGAGTATCAAAGATGTTAAGGCTATGCCGTCAATACCTGAACTGGATACAGAACAGTGTTTTTGAAGGAGAAATCACCGAAGTTAAACTAAAGGAACTGCTATGTCGCGCCAAAGAAATCATGGATAAAGAAGCAGATAGTATCATTATCTTTAAAAGCAGAGGCGAAAAATGGCTGGAAAAGGAGGTTGTCGGAAAGGAGAAGAACGAGTTGGACAATTTCCTGTAATTGTCGATCATCTCCATTAAGCCTTAAAAGTTCTTTGATATTTTGTAATCAATAAATGATCGTCAGAAAATCAACAAGTTAAGGGGTTGTCGATGCCCTGCTTGAATTTTATTATCAGGGGTCGACAACTTTTTCAGCTTAAAAATCCTATTTTTGAAAAATTAAAGCCTTGAAAAACAGGCTTTTTTACTCGTCAAAGCGACGGGTCTTAATCGTATTTTGTGGAATTGAAACCTTTTGAAAATTCATCTTCACCCCGGCTTACAGTCGTCTTAATCGTATTTTGTGGAATTGAAACCTGATTTCCGGTTCGCCAGCTCATGAATCCACCGCGGTCTTAATCGTATTTTGTGGAATTGAAACTTTAATGTTTTCCGTAGTATTGTAAACAATATTGACGTCTTAATCGTATTTTGTGGAATTGAAACAGAACTTGCCTACCTGCTTTGGATTTGGCATTTTGGTCTTAATCGTATTTTGTGGAATTGAAACTCCGATTAAAGTTGTGTTTGGTTATTAATCGGACAGTCTTAATCGTATTTTGTGGAATTGAAACCGGTGTCGTACTTTGCGACCTCCAACCCCCTGTACAGTCTTAATCGTATTTTGTGGAATTGAAACAAACCAGAATTCGATTTCGAAGCCATACTGGATAAAGTCTTAATCGTATTTTGTGGAATTGAAACGCTTCAGGGGATGCGTATGAACCGCAAACGGTAAATTGTCTTAATCGTATTTTGTGGAATTGAAACATTTTAGAACCTGAATTACTGAAAAATAAAAAGCTGTCTTAATCGTATTTTGTGGAATTGAAACGTTCCTTACGATGGTAGACACCATTAAAGCCGCAGTAAGTCTTAATCGTATTTTGTGGAATTGAAACGAAAATTATAGATAGTGAGCGTTACCGGGAAGTTGTCTTAATCGTATTTTGTGGAATTGAAACCCATTCCCAACCGAAGAATACAGTATCGGCATAGAGTCTTAATCGTATTTTGTGGAATTGAAACAAAATTTAGCCCTGGACACCATTGAAGCCAACACCGTCTTAATCGTATTTTGTGGAATTGAAACGAGATTCTTAGCATGTTTACCGAAGAAGAGATAGAGTCTTAATCGTATTTTGTGGAATTGAAACAGCCTTGCCTTTTCGGCCGTGATTGTTTCGATTTCGGTCTTAATCGTATTTTGTGGAATTGAAACTAATGATGGTTTGTTCCGTTTTGAGGGGGAAACCCCGTCTTAATCGTATTTTGTGGAATTGAAACGGTTGAATTAGATGCTGTTCGCCCGGAAGTCCTGGTGTCTTAATCGTATTTTGTGGAATTGAAACCTACAAGGGCTATGATTCACGGCATTGAGACCGAAGTCTTAATCGTATTTTGTGGAATTGAAACTGCTTATGCGTGCATGCATGCTACCATTACACCAGTGTCTTAATCGTATTTTGTGGAATTGAAACAGATATATGAAATTCTTAAAGCCGTAAAAAACACGTCTTAATCGTATTTTGTGGAATTGAAACTCATGGTTGGCGGTAAGCGTAAGTACAGGAGCACGGGTCTTAATCGTATTTTGTGGAATTGAAACTCAGTTAGTTTCAATTGGGATGACTAACGACATTCAGTCTTAATCGTATTTTGTGGAATTGAAACGTTAATAAGTACTTTCATGATTATCTTTACGATCAGTCTTAATCGTATTTTGTGGAATTGAAACATAACTACCCGGCTCTTTACTGGTATCGGTCTTACGTCTTAATCGTATTTTGTGGAATTGAAACTTGACAACGTATAACAGGGCATTGTCTGGCAAAAGAGTCTTAATCGTATTTTGTGGAATTGAAACAGCGATGCCACCTTGATCATGCATTTCGGCCGATGGGGTCTTAATCGTATTTTGTGGAATTGAAACCATATTGAAATAAATCGGCAGTGGGCCGGTAAGGTGTCTTAATCGTATTTTGTGGAATTGAAACATCTTGTCTGTGGCGATATTGATACAGCTACAAAAGTCTTAATCGTATTTTGTGGAATTGAAACTGACAACGGAGGCGCGGGATGATTGGGAGTACTACAGTCTTAATCGTATTTTGTGGAATTGAAACTTTTATAATGGTTTTAAGAAGGGGAGCTTTGCGCCGTCTTAATCGTATTTTGTGGAATTGAAACAAATCATCGAGCAGGAGATTTCACGGGCAAAAAACATGTCTTAATCGTATTTTGTGGAATTGAAACTAAAGAAATTGGAATCAAAGCTGTCAAAATCCCATTCGTCTTAATCGTATTTTGTGGAATTGAAACCTATAACGATCAGGCCGATGAAAACCAGCCGGTTCAGTCTTAATCGTATTTTGTGGAATTGAAACGAACTGATCTCCTTTTCGGAGGACAAGAGCCGAATCGTCTTAATCGTATTTTGTGGAATTGAAACTTTCGATAGAACCATGAACTACGAGGTGATATATGGTCTTAATCGTATTTTGTGGAATTGAAACAGATCATCGAGCAGGAGATTTCACGGGCAAAAAACAGTCTTAATCGTATTTTGTGGAATTGAAACTACACAACAGCTGCGAATTCCGAATAAGGCACATCGGTGGTCTTAATCGTATTTTGTGGAATTGAAACGACTCTATAAAATGGGTAGTGGTGAGGGGTTATAGCGTCTTAATCGTATTTTGTGGAATTGAAACTTCCGGATCCGGATCCGGATATCCCTGGCCTCGTTGTCTTAATCGTATTTTGTGGAATTGAAACAAGCGCACAAGACTGTCACGGATGGCGGCGGTATTTGTCTTAATCGTATTTTGTGGAATTGAAACCTGCAGCTGAGTTCTTCCGGAGGGTGACACCTATAGTCTTAATCGTATTTTGTGGAATTGAAACAGATGATGCAAATGCTCAAGCACAAAATGATATAAATGGTCTTAATCGTATTTTGTGGAATTGAAACGCAAGTATGAGGCTGCCGTAGATAGAACCGTACCGGGGTCTTAATCGTATTTTGTGGAATTGAAACAATACTAAAGTTTTGTTTCTGATGTTTTTTCGGCGAATGTCTTAATCGTATTTTGTGGAATTGAAACCTTTAAATGCCGTAGTCAGGGTGTGTTTTCGGTCCGGTCTTAATCGTATTTTGTGGAATTGAAACGACGAGACCTCATTCACTAAGCAGTCGTTTTATAGTCTTAATCGTATTTTGTGGAATTGAAACTAATCACCGGCAATGAGCTTATAGATTCCGGTCTTCGTCTTAATCGTATTTTGTGGAATTGAAACCGGTTACCCAGGCGGTTAGATCCCGAAGCTCTTCGTGTCTTAATCGTATTTTGTGGAATTGAAACAGTGTTTCCAGCACAATGTTTTTGAATGAATAAAAGTCTTAATCGTATTTTGTGGAATTGAAACAAAATTAAATCTTGGGTCTCTACGGTTACAGGAAAAGGTCTTAATCGTATTTTGTGGAATTGAAACTAAACTCCGAAAGAGGAGCATGAGCGCGGATAACTGTCTTAATCGTATTTTGTGGAATTGAAACAACACTTAGACACGAATCTATTCATGTGCGGCAGGGTCTTAATCGTATTTTGTGGAATTGAAACAATATAGTAAGACTGCAGAGCGCGCTAAGTGGCCTGGTCTTAATCGTATTTTGTGGAATTGAAACGGAAAAATGATCCTGAATTTGTTGCCGACATGAAAGTCTTAATCGTATTTTGTGGAATTGAAACATAGGTAATAATACCATTTCCCTGTCCGGGGTAATGTCTTAATCGTATTTTGTGGAATTGAAACATACTATACAAATTCCCGGCGGCAACGTCGCTACAGTCTTAATCGTATTTTGTGGAATTGAAACGCCGCTAGGAAACGTTTTGATGACCTCTGCCTGGACGTCTTAATCGTATTTTGTGGAATTGAAACTAAAACCACCGAACGGCACAAGAGCTTCCGAACCTTGTCTTAATCGTATTTTGTGGAATTGAAACTGCTGCCAAGCACGTTTGCGGAGCTGGGTGAGGGCGTCTTAATCGTATTTTGTGGAATTGAAACGCACTGGTTTGTCTTAAATCGCTAGCAAGATCCAGTCTTAATCGTATTTTGTGGAATTGAAACGAAAACGCTGATTTTCAGCACTTTAACTATTATTATGTCTTAATCGTATTTTGTGGAATTGAAACTAAAGCCACCAAACGGAACGAGAGCCTCCGAGCCTGTCTTAATCGTATTTTGTGGAATTGAAACGCCTGAAGTCGTTGTATCGCTGCCGCTGTATCTTGTCTTAATCGTATTTTGTGGAATTGAAACGACGATACTGTGTTGTCTACTAAAGACACACAACCCGTCTTAATCGTATTTTGTGGAATTGAAACACCTCAGTAATGACCACAAGCTCACCCTCGATATGGTCTTAATCGTATTTTGTGGAATTGAAACGAAAGTATCTAAATAATGTTCATAGAGTGGAGATTGTCTTAATCGTATTTTGTGGAATTGAAACATGATAAACCTAGTTCTCTCTTAAGTTCTTCTTTGTCTTAATCGTATTTTGTGGAATTGAAACATAGTAGTCCCTTCTAGTTCTATCTCTACAAACAAAGTCTTAATCGTATTTTGTGGAATTGAAACACGGTAAGCCATTGCCCCGAACAGACAGCTTCACTGTCTTAATCGTATTTTGTGGAATTGAAACGGGCCTGGGATATTCCTTCTGCACTCCGTTCGTCAAGTCTTAATCGTATTTTGTGGAATTGAAACGATATATAGTCATTTCCGATAGTGGATATATTAATGTCTTAATCGTATTTTGTGGAATTGAAACGGTATTTTTTGAGAGGGTCTATCATTTAGCACAAAAGTCTTAATCGTATTTTGTGGAATTGAAACAATATACAACCTCTATAAGGATCAACAGAACATTGGAGTCTTAATCGTATTTTGTGGAATTGAAACGCGATACCCACACCGGCGGCAATGCCAGCCAGCTTGTCTTAATCGTATTTTGTGGAATTGAAACATGGCCATGTACTGAATCCCGAAAAGTGTCAGGAAGTCTTAATCGTATTTTGTAGAATTGAAACTAAATAGAGATCAGCGGTTCTTTGCGGATGGGAGGCGTCTTAATCGTATTTTGTAGAATTGAAACAGACTAATCACTTTATTTACCTCGGCCCAGGTGCGGTCTTAATCGTATTTTGTAGAATTGAAACAAAGTTTGACGAAATGGACGGCCAGGCCGACGGTGAGTCTTAATCGTATTTTGTAGAATTGAAACAGTATTTTTTCGACTACAAGGTAGAGTTCCGGTTCATGTCTTAATCGTATTTTGTAGAATTGAAACACTTCGGAGCAGGTGTACTCATATGATACCACTGACAGTCTTAATCGTATTTTGTAGAATTGAAACAAGCATCTTCACCCCCCGCTCCAACATCGTTTCAAGTCTTAATCGTATTTTGTAGAATTGAAACAGAGTTAGCGGCCATAAAGATAACGGGAACAGCAAAAGTCTTAATCGTATTTTGTAGAATTGAAACTTCCTGTATGCCTTCAGATCGTCACCAGCAAGCTGTCTTAATCGTATTTTGTAGAATTGAAACTCCCTACACTCCCACACGTGACCCGTCGCAAAACCGTCTTAATCGTATTTTGTAGAATTGAAACTTTGATCTGTCTGGTGCCAAAAACAAGGGGGATGCGTCTTAATCGTATTTTGTAGAATTGAAACGAGCCTGAAAGCCCTGGGTTCTACCCTGATGGGCCGTCTTATGCATATTTCGGAGACGTTGACCCCTCGTTTCGGTTTTCGTTGACCCGTGGGCGCTTATTGGTGATAGGATTATTATACTGCCAAAGTTACCTGTTTTTTCTTAATGAATCTCCCTTGAGTTCGATT
>NZ_JBFOLH020000024.1:0-32772 GCF_040829825.2 Leadbetterella sp. DM7
GTTCTCCTTCGCTTTACTATGAGCAAATATATTTCCTAACTGTATCGATAAACTATAAGCCTGAGACAGCAAGGGATATCTTTCAAACAACAATTCTGCCCTTTGGAGTTGCGATAAAGTCCATTTAGGCCTTCCTTGATAATTCAGAACTGATATTGTCTTCGTCCAAAATCCGGTCTGCAAAAGGGGACCGGATTTTGTTTTTTATGTGATATTACCTTTAAGAAGTACAATTTTAGGGAGATCTCAATAGTTTTGATCTGCTTAGAATAGGTAAGGACAGTCTTTTCCCAGGATTTTGTAAAAAAGGCACTGTTTTTAAGCCGCTTGTATGGTTTCCTTTTGACTTCGTCGTCGTTTAGCTACTGTGACGGCATTGGCTGTCATTACTCCGAAGAACATCCACAGGATTTGGGTTGGAGCTGTTTTAGCCTTGATCTTTCTAAGACCATAATGCTCTTTCTGGCTTCCAAAGCTTCCCTCCAGCCGGGTACTTCTCTCCCTGTTGAGCATTCCTTTGACTTGATCCAGGGCTTTGTCTTTCTTCTTTCTCCCTTTAGCTATGAAGTTGGTCTGTATCCTTTTGGAACTGCAATAGTTCCTGTTTCGGTTGGTGGGATAAATTCCATCAGCTGCCAGGTGAGTACATTTTCCAAAGAGAGTGTGGTGCTTATACACCGTATGCTTTAATCGGGTGGTTTCATTAAAAGGCTGGAAACTGTGGTGTTCTATGATATCAATACCGCCTACCTGCATCACATGGGCTTTAATACCGAACTCCACAGGTTTGTTTTCCTTTCCCCGAATGATAGGTCGGATGTGAGGTTGGGACAGACTCACTATCCTGTCTTTTACAGAGGTAGTTTTGTGGTGGAAAAGATAGTACTGTTGACTATAAAGTGTTTTAATGTTTTTGAAGCGGTGGGAAATACTTTCATTTAATCGGATGCCGGAAGTGTGGTTAAGTAGATGCTGGTAGGCTTCAATTCCCTTTTTTAATAGTAACAGCAGAGACCTCTTGCGTTTTTGAGTCTTTTTATAAGATACTTTTCTTTGTTTTTGATGCTGAAGTTGCTTTATCTTCTGAACCCTGTATTTAGAACGAGGAATAGGGATTTTATAGAATTTACACAGGAGAGGAATCTGGGTTTCCCACAACCAGCTGCAGGCCTCCCAAAGTAGCTTAACATCCGTAGGGAAACGGATATTGACCTCGTAACAGGTAGCGTCCATCAACAGCATATTCTTATGAGGTAACTCCCCTTTCCAAGCCTTGATGAGTACCTGCTGGAGCTTTTGCATATCACAGTGAAGAGCCAGGAACTTCCTCACCCGACAGACCAAGGCTTTATCCCGGATAGGATGTAAAGAATTGATGACACAACCACAAAACATCTGGTAGGCATAATTGGTATTAAAAGCATCGATAAGCTTCTCATCGCTCATACCGCTATAGTGCTTCAAAAACATCAGTCCGAAAAGCCCAGCGGGAGGGAGATACGAAGGCGCACCGCGAAAATTCTTTTTCGGAGGTAGAAGCTTAACCAGCTCCTCCCAGGGAATAGCTTTATAAATCGTACCCAGCTCTGTGCAATTCTTGAAATAATACAATTGGTGGAATCTTGGGTCGTCTAAAGAAAATAATGTATTTTGCATCTGTGTATGAGATGTTTGGCGATATTAAAATACACAAAAAACCGGCAGCGGCCGACCGCCCGAAATACCGAGAAATTGGTCATTTTCGGGGTTGTTTTTTATCAATAAATCACTGTACACAAATCACTTACAGATAATAAGAAGACCCTACATATTTTCACCAATCGAAGTACAATAAGACCTAAACATTGGGTCTTATTGTACCACAAAAGGTAAAATGGCAGACAGCGTTTACATATCAGAACATCTTACTACTCTATTCGCGATTACTTCTCAATTTCTTATTCGTCTGGTTTGGCCTAGAAAGTGGACGATAGTAAAACAACCGAAAGCACACGTTATATAACCGCCAGGCTTGTCTAACTGCTTACTTGGTCATAATTTCATCTTCTTTAACTGCCTTTGTACTTCTCTCTCCACTTTATCGAAGTCAGGCAAATCCTTTATCTGCTCGCTCATAGAGCTTTTCCAACGACCTTTGTATTGCGGTAGGCGTTCCGTTAACTTCTTATGAAAATCTATTGGGTTTAATCCCTTACTTGCGCATTTATTCCTGAACTCAGCTAAGTAAAACTCAGCTTCCATTCCATGCTCTACTAATAAATACCAGATGTCGTAAAAATCCCTTGCTGCCATACGCTGCATTACAGACCGTAGCTTTTCGATCAATACCTCTTCCAGTGGGTAACATTGCAGATCATATTCTTCCAAATCCGTATAATCAATAAAAGCGGGGTTTAAAACAGGTTCAAACTCCAGCTTTTCACTTCTGGAAATATCTACCTTTACCCGCTTATTGTTTCCTTGTCCACCCAATGGCCCTACATAACTGATATAGAAGTTTATTCCACCATCTTCATGCACATTATTGTCGATTATGTCAAGGGGAATATTTGCTTCGTCCCGGATATATTCAAAGGCTTCTTTAAACCATGCAAATATTTGCGCATTGATGATCTCGTTGTCCAACAATGTAAAATCGAGATCTTCTGAAAACCTGTAGTCGGGAAAATAGATTTTCTTTAATACAGTGCCACCTTTGAATACCATGATTTTTGAAAGCTGCTCATGTTGAGACACACCTTTTAATATCCAGGAAAGAATATAGTCTTTCTCTATCTGCTGGTCACGAACCCCCACTTCTCTTGCCTTTTGCTGTATTTCTCCGGGTTTAATCATGTGTAAATAGCTGATTTAATGGTTTCTGTTTCCAGATTTTGTTGGATGCCCCATCTGCTTATCATTTTTCCTGACCTGGGTAGTTCAGTATCCAATACAACATAAGAGGCCGTCTTTTCCTTTAATAATTTTTCTATAATCGGGTTATCAATTTCTAACAGTTCCAGGAGAAAGCCCAGCCGCTTAATAACTGCCTGTGATTTAAACCTTTTTATGTATTCCAGCAGCTTACCAAAATTAATTTGGCTTGCAGAAATGCTGATCGCCCTTGCAATCTCAACAATACCCCCTGCATAATCCGGCTTAAAAAGGCAATCAATAATCGTCTTTTCAAGATCAGAGCATTGTACTTTATGAAAGCTGTCAATCCAGACTTTTTTCATACCAAAGAAGTGATCCGGATTATGGTATATAAACTGGAAAGGAACGTTTTTGATCTTAATTACTGAAGGTCTGAGTTGCCTGGAAACTACAATTTGCTCTTTTAATGACGGCTGTGTAATCAAATTATGAATTTGCAACGCAGAATAGTAGCCAATATAGTATTGGGCATCTTTTACAATAAATTCAGGTATCAGGTGCCAGTCAGGCATAAATGTATCCGCATCTTGTTCATAGGGAATGATATAATATACCCCCTCTTTTAAGCGCATTAAAAGACCTCTTTTGGTCATATCGCTTAATAATTCCTTTACTGCGCTTTCGCCTGATTCGGGTAAAGCCTTAAAAGCCTCTGCATAACTAAAGCAAGATCTGTCTTGTTCATGAAAGTATGACAAGAGTTCATTTGACTGTGTAGAGATGTACTTATTTCTCATAGCATCATCGTCAGGTTAAACCTGACTACAATGATACGAAAAACAATCTATTTTGATATACAAATAGAGCTGTTTTTTCAATTATAGTTAAATGGTCAGGATAAACCTGACTGTATAACTATGAAAAATAAATTTTATAATGCCTCAATAATTGCGAACACACTGTATTCGCAATGTTCTGCAATCATTCATTTTCCCAATTTTAACAAAAGATAAAAATGAAAATTCTAAGTTTTTAGCTACTGGATTTCCCATCAGCAACAGGGGAAATTTTGTAACAGCAAAGCATATTGTATGATCTTAGGTGAATTGCTTCATAATAGCATCACGATTGCATCATTTAAACCGCCAGGCTTGCCAACTGCTTTAAATCCGATAAGAAAAGATTCGAAATCTGTACAGGCAGGGCGACATAAGAAGACAAGTCAGATTTATTTCCGACTTGTCTTTTTTTTCTTCTAAAATACTGTCTATCACGTAAATTCATATGTACTGATACATACGTAAAGAATTGCAATTGGGATGATCGATCGAAGTTAGATTTAGTTGAAAAAAAAAAGTCCAAGCACAAGTTTATTTTCATTGAATCCACGGTATTTTTAATACCTTTACATAGATTAAAACAAACAAAGTTTCCCGTTAGTTTGTTTTACATAATAAGTAAGCAGTATGAATACCTCTACATCAAGTAAAATAAACAGGTTAATAACTGAGCTCCCTTCCGGTGTTGTCTATCTGTCCCAATGGTTGGCTGAGAATGGTTACAGCTATGATCTGCAGAAAACCTATCGGAAAAGCAACTGGCTTACCTCCATAGGAACCGGTGCTATGGTACGTTCCGGAGACGATGTGGGGTATCTGGGCGCCATATATGCTTTACAGCAATATGCCAAAGCTTCTGTACATCCCGGAGGCAAAACTGCGCTGGCCCTATCGGGCAGGTCACATTATCTGGAAATGAGCTCTCGTAAGGCCATAGTCTTCGGAGCTGTTAAAGAAGGACTGCCCGTGTGGTTCAGAAAGCATCAATGGGAAGTGGAAATCGTATATCATACTACATCAATGCTACCGCCGGAAACAGGTCTGATAGAGTACACTGCCGGTAATTTTGACATCAGGATATCCGGCGCGGCACGAGCTATGATGGAGTGCCTGTACCTTGCAGATGACCAGACAAGCCTTAAGGAATGTTACGAGCTGATGGAAGGGCTGAACAATCTGGTGCCACAAAAAGTGGAAGCACTTTTAAAGCAGTGCAATTCCGTAAAGGTAAAACGGCTATTCCTTTATTTTGCTGAAAGAGCAGAACATACATGGTTTAAGTATATAAAAACCCATGAAATAGATCTCGGAAAAGGAAAACGCAGCCTTGTTAAAAACGGCATATATGTGCCCAAGTATCAGATAACGGTTCCCAAAATATAGCAGATATGAAAAAAGAGCTGTACGAAAAACAGGTAAGGCTTTTACTTCAGATACTACCCGAAGTAGCCAAAGTGAAAGTTTTTGCCCTACACGGTGGAACATGCATTAATCTGTTTGTTCGCAATATGTTAAGGTTATCTGTTGATATAGACCTCACCTATATTCCTATTGAAGACAGGGATACCTCACTTTCCAATATCCTGCGTGGACTCAATGAGATTGCGACCCATATACAAAAGATAATACCTGATGTAGCTATAGATCTTAAAGAAAAAGAGGCTAAGCTAATCGTAAGTGTCAAAAATGTTGTTGTTAAAATTGAAGTAAGTGTGATGAACCGCGGTCTGCTGGGAAAGCCCGAGACCAGGGTATTATGTGCAAAAGCGCAGGACACTTACGAAGCGTTCTGTGAAATAGCCTCCATTTCCACAGGACAGCTATACGGAGGAAAGATATGTGCGGCGTTGGATCGTCAGCACCCACGGGACTTGTTCGACGTTAAATACCTTTTGCAGAATGAGGGATTTACTCAAGAAATCAAAGAGGGTTTTCTGTTGATGCTCTTATGTAGCGAAAGACCCATAAACGAAATGTTGGCTCCGCATCTGCTTGATCAGCGCGCTGCTTTTGAGAACCAATTCGAAGGAATGACCGGTGAAGAATTCACCTATCAGGACTATGAAAGAACGCGTTTCGAATTAATTGATATCATTCATCAGGTACTGACTGAGGAAGACAAGCATTTTCTACTGAGCTTTAAAGACCTCAGTCCGGATTGGAACGTTTACCCATTTTCGGAATTTCCCGGTGTGAAATGGAAACAATTGAATCTAAATAAACTCAAAGTAAATAACCCGGACAAACATGCTCAATTATTTAATAAACTAAAAGAAGTGTTGAAACGATAGCTTTCCAAACAAATCAACCTGACAGCAGACTTGCTTTGTAAATGGTATACCAGGAGGTGGTATTCCTGATGTGAAATAAATTAGGCTCCACTTAATTGATTAGAAAAGGATACCAGTTTTTTCAAATCTTCCAAAAAAAGATTCGAAATCTGTACAGGCAGGGCGGCCATCAAAGCATAGACACTTATCTTTACATCCATGAAATATGTACTTTTTTTATTCGCTTTTCTAAAAACTACCAGTATAGCTTTTGGACAACAAAATGATATTGAGAAACAACTTGATAGTTTGTTTTTGCTCAAAACTGCCAAACCTTTCAATGGAATAGTCCTTATTTCTCAAAACGGACAGGTTAAGTATCTGAAAACATACGGTTATTCGGATATTGACCAGAAAGAACCTTTAAAACTAAATGATCAATTTGTAGTAGGGTCAATTAGTAAACAATTTACAGCCGTTTTAGTACTTCGGGAATTTGAAAAAGGACGTATTGAATTGAATACCCCAATTCGTAAATATTTACCCGAATTGACCCAAAGTTGGGCAGACACAGTCACAATACACCATTTATTAACCCACACGCATGGCATTACCGGGTTAGATAAACCAACAAGCTTCAAAGTCGGAAGTCAGTATTCTTATTCTCAGATAGGTTATGACTTGTTAGCTAAAATAGTTGAGAAAACTTCTGATATATCATTTGCAGAACTTTCAAGGCGTTTATTCGAAGAATGCAGGATGGAAAATACTTTTCACCCAGACATCAATAAGTATAGTAACCTGGTCAAAGGCTACACAGAAAGTGAAAGTGGTGAATTGGAATACGAAACCGAAACATTTCAAAACTATGTGGCCGCAGGGTCTTTTATATCGACAGCAGAAGATTTAAATACCTGGAATGACTTGTTTTATGGTGGTAAGCTGTTAAAAAACAAGACCATGAAGATGTTAAAAACTAAACAAAAAGGAGCTGTCCGTGACCATCCGATATTTGGAATTACCGAATATGGATATGGAATAACAGTCGATACAAAAGAAAACATTTTGCAATTGGGACAGACCGGATTTGCCCCGGGCTTTATCTCGATGAATTTTTACTTCCCCAAAACAAAGACCAGTGTTATTCTTCTTCAGAATACCGCCTATGAAACGAATGATTTAAAAAAAGCATTCTATTATCATACGGAAACATGGAAGATTATAAGAAATGAGCTGAAAAAATAATACCGGGAATTTGTCATCTGGAGGATGGCGCTGTTTCCCGCCTGTCTTCAAAGGGTGCCGTTCCTGGTTTAAAGAGGACTCCCCGATAACCGACGCAGGCCCGTTATGCAGGTTTGTTGCCCGCCCTTAGCAGGCGCCCCAGCAGGATCTCCGCCAGGAGGAAAAACAGGGCCGCCATTACAAAGTATTTCCAGTACGGCTTATCAATGGAAGAAGCACGGAAGGCCTCGATAAACTGCCCGTCCTGCACGTCATCGTACACTTTTACATTCCCCTGGGCGGCAAACGCCTCTCTCAACTCTTCTGCTGACCAGGTGTCCATATACGACTCGGTCCGGCTGTGGTTCAGGGCCAGCGACTTCACCGCTTTGCCGTTGATCTCCAGCTCGTAAATCCCCGAGCCCAGCAGCTGGTTATTTTGCAGCTCCGATGATTTGGGCAGGGTCAGGATCAGGGTTTTCCCCCGCAGGGTTTGCACCGGAATAAGCTCCAGGTTCTTGTTTTTCAGCTTGTAGACTGCATTTTTAGGGGCTTCGGGCATGTACAGCTGCACGTGCCCTTCGCTGAAATTATACGCCAGGCGATCGGTTTTACCGCTCAGGTAGGCCATCCGGAAAAGTACCGGCACATAGAGAGCATGCTCGGCAAAATTCCCGTAGTCCCGCGTCAGCGGCGAAGCAAAAAGATAAATGTTCCCTTCCCCGGCACGGGTACGGGTCAGAAAGGGCTTCCCGTTTTTCAGGGTCAGTATGGGTTCGGCCACACCCTCCCACCTGATCTTCGGGTAAACTTTTGGCAGGCTCATCAGCCGGCTGTGGCTTCCCTTTTCAAATACATCTTCAAAGAAAGGCGACTGTCCCTCCGGTCCTGCCATTTCCTGCATGGCTTCAGGGTTGGGCACATGGTTGTCTGCCTGCACATTGCGTATGCCAAACGGACCCAGGAATTCCTGCAGGCTCACCTGCGACACCTGCGCAGAAGGAATCAGCGCCATATTTCCGCCCTGGTTCAGGAACGTCTCCATCACTGCCCGCCTTTCCCCGTCCAGGGCAGAGATGCCTTCCAGTACCACCAGGTCAGCATTTTGTACCTCACCGGGATTAAAGTTGTCTATAGAATAGGCCTTGTAGGCAAAGAGGCTGTCGTTGGCAAAAATTTTCCCTATATAATTCTGCTCACTCCGCTGGCCGTACAGGTGAAGAATACGAATGGCCGGTGATGCGTTCAGCGTAAAGTAATAATCATTGTCAAACGTTACGGGCTGGTCATCAAAGCTGACCCGGCCTTTGTGAAGCCCTCTTGAATTGACGGTAAAGTTGAATTTTGCCGTGCCATAGGCATTGGGAGGCAGATCTACGGAAGAAGTGGAAATCTGAACGTCATCCACATACAGCTTCAGGGGTAGTTTTTCTACCGCCTGGTTGCCCGAGTTAAAGACCTTTACACTGAGCACATTGTTCTGCATTTCTCTTACAAAGGGCACATTCAGCCACAACGAATCTACAAAAACATTGCGGGCGGCCTTGCCGGTTACCGGTATCAGGTGCACCACATCATTGGTATCTACAGGCAGGTCGGCCAGGTTACCTGCGGTGCTCTTCTGGAAGTCGGAGAACCAGAAAAAATGATTCCGGCCCGACGGGTTATGCTTGTGCGCCACCGAGCGCTGCCGCTTATACACCTGCGCCAGGCTGCGGCCCGTTTCCGAGAAGGTCACGGTAGTGAGCCGATCGCGTACCTGCCCTGCCGAGCTTACAAACTGGTCCTGCCCGTCAAATTCATTGGTAGAAAGCTGGATATTGGAGGTGCGGTCAAGCAGCGAGAGCAATTCGTCTATCCGGATCACGGCCAGGTCAAGCAGGCGCCGGTTCTCACGGGTATTCTGCATGCTCTGGGAATTGTCGAGGTAAATTCCGTTAATGCCCCGGGGCAGGTCGCGGTTTTCAATGGCTTTCTTCACCGGCTGGGCAAAAGCCAGCACCAGGCAGGCTATAAAAAGCATCCGGGCCAGCATCACCAGCAGGTGCTTCAGCCGCCGGAAAGCCGATATCCGGGTATCAACACTCCTGAGCAGGGCCACATTGGAGAAATATACTTTACGGGTACGCCTGAAATTAAAAAAATGTACGATCAGCGGTATAGCTAACGCCAGAAGTCCCCACAGTACATTCGGATATAAAAACTGCATATCAGCTTTGAGCTATAAGCTTTGAGCTATGAGTTTATCAGCGTTGACATACCCGATGTAAGCTCAGGGCTGATGGCTCATAGCTCTTAGCTATTCTACATAAAAAAGTGATCCCATAATCTACAAAACGCCGTAAGCGGCGGATTATGAAATCACTCTGAAAATTTATTATTTTTACAGAACAGCCGCTCTGCCTTATTCTTCTGCTTTTGTGCCGTAGAGCTTCTCCTGGATCTCCATGGCCCTTACTTCATTCTCCGAATTCGGCGTATACTGAACCTTTCTCTGGCGTGCCATAGAATCAGGATTCGCATAAACATAATCATTACCTGCATTCACATCTTTCTGCTCTATCCGGTTATTTTTCTGGTAAGTACAGGCGGTTGCCAGCATAGTAGCCGCTATAGCAAGAAGTCCTACGTTTTTCTTCATTTCCTTAGTTTACTAAATTCATACAAATTTAGGAGGGAGAAGCGAAAATACAAAAAGTTGCCGGTTGTTTATTCGTCATGGCGGCTCCGCCTTGTTTATTTCCCCCTATAAAGCACATAAGGCATACAAGAAACTTAGGTGTCTTATATGCCTTATAGGGTAAAACAAACATTCCTTAACTTTTAGTTTTTAACTTTTCACTTTTAACTTTTAACTACTCACCTCCTCACCTTCGCCGGCCTCACCTCTATCTTGCTCGGCAGCGTTCTCGGGTTCATTTTGAGCAGGTCGGCCACCATCTGCCCGATGTCTTCCGGCTGAATTTTCCAGTCATCGGCATCTGACGGCACGTGGTTATTGAAATAAGTGGCCACTGAGCCCGGCATGATGGTGCTGACCTTTACGTCTTTATCGCGCAGGTCGAGCATCAGCGCCTGGGTAAAGCCCACCAGTCCGAACTTGCTGGCGTTGTAGGCCGTACCTTTTTCAAAGAAATTGGCTCCGGCCAGGCTGGAAATGGTGATAATATAGCCTTTCCGGCTGATTACCTGGTCAAGAGCCGCTTTTACGGTGTAAAACACACCGGTGAGGTTGGTTTCCAGCGTATCGTTCCAGTCTTCGTCGGTCAGCGCTTCAATGCTTTTAAAAATGCCCACACCGGCATTGGCAACCACCACGTCAATTCCACCGAAAGCCTGTACCGTAGCAGCCACCGCCTTCTCCATAGAGGCGCGGCTGCGCACGTCGGCCGTCAGGCCCAGCACTTTTCCTTCAAAACCTTTGACAAGGGCCGCTTCCGCTTCTTTCACGCCCTGCTCGGCCCGGCCCGTAAACGCCACGGCATACCCTTCTTTCAGCAGCTGCTCTGCCACGCCGTACCCTATTCCTTTGGTACCCCCTGTAATAAATGCTGTTTTCATATCACTCATCTGTATATATTTGTGTCAAATTAATCCTTATGGACATATCTGTACTGGTAGCTGTAGCCAAAAACGGGGTGATCGGAAAAGACAACCGGCTTCTCTGGAAATTAAGCGACGACCTGAAGCTGTTTAAAAAACGTACACTGGGTCACGTAGTTATCATGGGCCGCAAAACCTTCGACTCCATCGGCCGGCCGCTCCCGGGCAGGATTAACCTGGTCATTTCGCGAAACCCCGGTCTGCAGTTGGAAGGCGCAACGATAGCTTCTTCCATGGAAGAGGCCCTCCGCCTGGCCCGCACCCTGACCGGTAAAGAAGAGATTTTTATCATTGGCGGGCAGCAGATTTATGAGCTGGCCGCTCCATACGCCACCCGGCTTTACCTTACCCGGGTAAACACCGCTCCTGAGGGAGACGCCTTTTTTGACCTCTCTCCCTATAATAACTGGGAAACCGTAGATTCCGTTCATTTTGACCCGTCTGAAAAAAACGAATATGATTTCGAAATCGTCACGCTGAAACGGCCCGCATGATCCTGTATACCTGTACCTCCCCGGCTGCCTTCAGGGGGCAAATCCGGTATATCCCTCCTGAAACGCATCTCCCCCTGCCCTCAACCCGTAACTCCCTCCATTGAAACATTTTAAATTGCAGAAAATTATACTGGAAAAAGCACTGTATTGATCATTATTTTAATAATTTCATGGCAAATTAAAAATAGTCTTTTAAAGAATCATTAAAACACAGAATGGTCTTTTAAGCCTGTTTCAAAATCATCTGTTCTATTAACCAATACCTGTTATGAAAAAAAAGCTACTTTTTCTTTTCATGCTCATTGGGATCTTTCAACTCACCTGGGCGCAGGAAAGAAAGATCTCCGGCAAAGTAACCTCCGCTGCTGACGGCGCCGCCCTGCCGGGAGTTACCGTAAAAATCCAGGGAACAACCCTGGCTACGCAAACCGACGTTTCGGGCAATTACAGCCTCAGCGCTCAGTCCGGCCAGGTGCTTGTCTTCAGTGCTGTGGGGTATATCAACGCCTCTGTCACTGTAGGGAACGCCTCTGTTATTAACATGACCCTGGAGGAATCGCAAAGCCAGCTTAACGAAGTGGTGGTGGTAGCCTATGGTACCGCCAACAAGGGTACCTACACCGGTTCTGCCTCCTCGCTGTCAGGCGATAAGATCAGGGATATGCCGCTTCCCTCCTTCGAAGGAGCCCTGAATGGCCGGATGGCAGGGGTGCAGGGCACCCAGAGCAGCGGCCAGGCCGGCTCAACGCCCAACATCCGTATCCGCGGGATAGGCTCCATGAACGCTTCCAACGAACCGCTTTACGTGGTTGACGGCGTGCCGGTCATTTCAGGCTCGGGCGGACAGCTGGGCGACTACATCCTGCGCAGCAATAACATCATGAGCTCTATCAACCCGGGAGATATCGAGTCGATCACCGTACTGAAAGATGCCGCCGCCTCTTCGCTGTACGGTTCACGCGCCGCTAACGGGGTGATCGTAGTGACCACCAAGAAAGGAAAAACCGGGAAACCTTCAGTTAACCTCAAAAGCTCGGTGGGCTTTACGCCTGCCTGGGCCACCGATAACTATGAGCCCGCCAGCGCGCAGGAGCAGGTCAACATGCTGTACCAGATCTTCCACGATTTCAACACTTCAGGCGGAAGAGACGATGCTTATGCCAGCAACAATGCCATTACCCGCCTGAACGGCAAGTTCAACCAGCACGGGTATACATTTGAAGCCACCGGTACCGGCAGAATGGACGGCGTTATCATCAAAGGCATGACCAACGGCGTTGAGAACCGGGAAGGAAAATATTTCGACTGGGACAAAGCCCTATTCGGTACAGGTACCTACAATACCAACGAGCTCTCAGTGCAGGGCGGAACAGAAGCTACCAAATACTTTACTTCACTTTCGTATACCACCGATCAGAACCGTATGCGCGTCAATAAATTTGACCGAATCGGCGGGCGTATCAATATTATCCAGAAAGCCGGCCGCCTGCTGGAGCTGGGAACCAACATCAATATCACCAGCAATAACCTGGAAGGCTACAACGATACCCGGAATACCGGCGCCAACTATTTCATGCAGGTAAGAAACCTGCTGTGGCCGCTTTACTGGCCTACCAACTACAAAACGGGCCTGCCTTTCACCGCCCGGTACGGAAGCCTGGCCCAGAACTCGCTGTACTACGATAACGAATGGGAAAACACCTCAAACACCCTGCGCCTCAGCGCGGTAGAAACACTCACCCTGCACCTCATGCCGGGTCTTAACTTTAAGAGCGTTTTCTCTTACGACAACTCGAAGGTCAGGGATCACATCTACTACAGCGCCGTGCACTGGAACGCACAAACCACGCGGGGCGCAGTAAATGAGATGACCACCAATTACAACAAGATGCTGTCATCCAATACCCTGAACTACAACAAGACATTTAACACCGTTCACGATTTCAGCCTCCTGCTCGGGTTTGAAGCGGAGAAAAACGTGACCGATTTTATGCGCTCATCGGGCACCGACATGCCTTCCAGCGCCCTGCATACCGTGTCTACCGCCGGAACCACCAATGCTTCTGCCTACTCGTGGGGGTATAACATGCTCTCGTACTTCTCCCGGGCCGAGTACAGCTTCAACCAGAAGTATTTTGCGTCGGCCTCTCTGCGGAGAGACGGCTCATCACGCCTGGGGCCGGATACCCGCTGGGGTAACTTCTGGTCTGTGGCCGGTTCATGGCGCATCAGCAAAGAAGAATTCCTGGCTGACAATGACGTCATCAGCAACCTGCGGCTGCGGGCCTCCTACGGTACAAACGGTACGCTGCCTTCCGATAACTTCGGCTGGCGCTCACTGGTAGGCTACAACAACAAATACATGGAGCAGCCCGGCGGAGGCATCATCACCCTGGCTGACCCTAACCTCACCTGGGAAACCAGCTACTCTTCTAACCTGGCCCTCGAATTCGGCCTGTTCAGAGACCGCCTCTCCGGTAGCGTGGAATATTTTAACCGCGATTCCAAAGACCTGCTGCAGGATGTGCCCATCTCTACCGTTACCGGCTTCAGCTCTACCCTGAAGAATATCGGGGAGATCAATAACAAAGGGATAGAGATCGAGCTGAACGGCGACATCATCCATAAAGACGGCTTCCGCTGGAGCGCCGGTGTCAACGCCACCGCCATGAAGTCAACCGTGACCAAGCTGTACGGCGGCCAGGACATCATCTGGAACGACCCTACCGGCGGTGATGCCCGCTCGCAGTTTATCTACCGCGAAGGTGAGTCTACACTGGCCTTCTACGGGTACGAATGGGCCGGGGTAGACCCGGAAAACGGTAAAAACGTATGGTATGTCAACGATCCGGAAAATCCTTCTTCGGGCGACTTCCAGTTTAACGGGCGTGCGGCCACCTATTCCTACAGCAAGGCGTTCCGGAAGATCATCGGGAACGGGATTCCGAAACTCTACGGCGGCATCAACACCGACGCCGAATACAAAGGCATCAGCGTTGGCCTGAACTTCATGTACAAGCTGGGCGGCAACCTCTATGACGGCGCCTTCAAAGATGTGGCCGATGACGGCTACTACTGGGAGCGGATCCGGTCAGAGGTGTACTATGAAAACATGTGGAGCCCCTCCAACCCTACCGGCACCATGCCCAAGCTGGACGGCAATGACCTGACCGACCCCATGCAGAACTCTACCCGGCAGCTTCACAGCGCAAGCTTCATCCGCCTGAAGAACGTTACCGTGGCCTATCGCGTGCCTAAAAATGCGCTGAAAGCAATCAAAGCAGAAAATTGCCGGCTCTTTTTCAATGGCACCAATTTATGGACCGCCTCCAAATTTAAAATCGCAGATCCTGAGGTGAACCAGTATAGTACCCGCGGATGGGAAACCCCTTACGGTAAGACCTATACTTTTGGTATTGAACTTGGCTTTTAATTCTGTAAAACCTCAAAAATTGCTTAACAATGAAGAATATAATAAAGATACTTGCCATAAGCGCTTTACTGGGCACCACCTCCTGTAAAGACTTCCTGGAGGTAAAGCCGACCAACTCGGGCGACTCCAAGGTAGCAGTTCAGACGGCCAATGATGCCAAGATCATCATTAACGGCATCATGCGCAGGATGACCTCCATCAATTACTACGGCCGTGATTTTGTACTGTACGGTGACGCCAAAGGCGGCGATATGACCATTTACTCGGCCGGCCGGGGAAATGACGCGATGTACACCTTCAATCACTCAGCCAACTCCAATGCCTACGGCGGATTCTGGTCAGTGATCTTCAACAATATCATGCAGGCCAACAGCCTCCTGGAGGGCATTGAAAAGCTGCAGGCGGAAGGAAGCACCGAAAACTTCGACGCCTACAAAGGCCAGGCGCTGACCGCCCGTGCCCTGATGTACTTTGACCTGGTGCGCCTGTACGGGAAGCCCTACAATTTCGACAAATCGGCATACGGGGTGCCCAACATCACCACCACGCTCAGCTCTACAGAGCAGCCCCTCCGGGCCACCGTGGAACAAAACTATACCCAGATCCTGGCCGACCTGAAAGCAGCCGAAGCCCTGCTGCCCAAAACCAAAAGTAACGGGTATATCAACTACTACGGCAACAAGGCCATACAGGCACGGGTATACCTGTACATGAACAACTACACCGAGGCCCTGGCGGCAGCTGAAGACGTGATCACCAAAGGCGGATATACGCTCTACACCCCGGCCAACTGGGTGGAGTCGTGGACCAAACAATTCGGTTCCGAGTCGATATTTGAGCTGGGCATGTTCCCCAACGAAGGCGACCAGGGCACCGGCTCACTCGGGTTCTACCTCCGGAGAAAAGGCCATGGCGCCAGCACGGCACTCGGGTTTTACGGGGCCAGCGACTACTTCCTGAACCGGCTTAAGCAAGACCCGACCGACGTACGCTGGGGAGTAATGGACGCCGACGAGATCTCTACCGCAGCAGCACCGCGCCTGGGCTCGCTCTACAAATACAGCGGCAGCATTACCCTGGCCGGTGACGGGAAAAGCACCAATACGGCCGTGAACATCAAAGTGATACGCTCATCTGAAATGTATCTTATTGCGGCGGAGGCGGCCTTCCAGCTGAATCAGAAAGACAAGGCTGCCACTTACCTGAACGCCATCCGGCGCAGGGCTCCGGCACTGGCTGCAGCCACAGCCGCCGACATCACCCTCGATATGATCCTGGATGAGAAAAGCAAGGAGCTGTTCGGAGAAGGGCACCGGTTCTTTGATGTGCTCCGGAACAACAAATCGATCACCTTCAATGACGAGATTATCGGATCGAACATCAACATCCGGCCCAAAACCATTGACCGGACCTACTTCAAGACCGTTCTGCCGATCTCCATTGCAGAGATCAATGCCAACCCCGGTATTGCAGCCCAGCAGAATACAGGGTACTAATTAAGTACTAACAAAAACAAAAAAGGTGCGCGGCCTCCGGCCACGCACCTTTTTTTATATTCCCGGTAAAAACTACTCTTTGATATCCCACCAAACCGGGTAAGACCAGATATCGTTGCTCAGTGCGCTGGGGTGCGAAGCTTTCACATTCTCCGAGTTGTAATTGATCTCATGAGAAACCTGCATTACCCGGCGGAATTGCTTTCCGAGCGGTATTTTGTTCTGCGCAGCAGCCGTAACCGTATATTCGTAAGGAACCGCCCAGCCCGGGTATGCCACCGTGCTGTAATCGTAACGGCGCATATCGTTCCAGTTCTGCTGCGTATACGACAGGGCAATAAACTTCTGCGTCATAATCTTACCCAGGGTAATATCAGCAGCCGTACCGATGCCTTTATCCATAAACGTATTAATTTTGGCCGCGTCCATCGGCGACTTGCTGACATTTACGTTTCCGTAAGCCGCCAGCTTCATGTTCATCAGGTCAATGTGCGCCTTGATCCCCTCTTTATAAGCAGCAAATGCCCCGGTTTTATCTCCTTTGTTGAACAGCACCTCCGCTTTGATGAAGCACATTTCAGGATAGGTCACCAAATGGGTGGGCGCATCGGGTCTTGAATAGAACGTTCCGGTAGCGGCCACGGTGCCGTCAGCCCACTTATAAATGTCTGTAACGTCTTTGTTGTACCCGATCGAGCTGCTTTTCAGCGATACATATACCGTATCGCCCCAGCGGCTGGCGTTGGCGCTATTGATATACCACGACTTGGCCGGCACGGTTCTTCCGTTGCTCTGAATGGCGCTGGTGGTAGCGTTATACGAAGGCGAGATCGGACCTGATTCCATCCTGATCTTAGACTGCATATCCACTCCCTGCGTTCTCACAAATTTCTTCGGGTTACCGAATTCCGCCCAGGGCAAAAGCTTGTCTGCACGCGGGTCTTCTACGCCTTTGTTATCAAAGTTGGTCAGCAGGTCGGCATACCATTTGGTTAAACGGAAGTTCGTATTCATGCCCAGGTTATCAAAAACAATGGCTGTTTTGAGCGGGTCTGCAAACAGAACGTCACCCACGTTGTCTGCAGGCGAGTCTTCGTGCGTGATCACCGTGCTCTCCCCTACCGACTGCGGGCCCTGTGCCAATGCGGCCAGAACGTCATCCGGCTTATACAGGCCGCTCTTCTTCGAAAGGTTGTTCAGCCACCGGGCTTTTAACCCGTAACAAAGCTTAAGCCACTTGCTCACGTCACCGTTATTCCAGCTGTCGCCGGCCGCCAGGGGCGTAGCCGTAGCCGGCTGGGCCATTTTAAAGTACTCTATGGCCTTATCAATATCGGCAAGGCAGCCTTCATAAATCACTTTCCCGTCATCAAATTTCGGGGTGATGGCGGCACTGAGAGCTTCGGTATACGGCATTTCCCCGTACCAGTCGGTCATCAGCATAAAGCCCATGGCCCGGATGGCCCTGGCCGCTCCCATATAATGGTAGGCCCCTTCTTTCTCCGCCTTGATTTCCAGGTCTTCCAGGTTGGAGCCCACACCTACAAACCAGAACTGGTAAGGAGTGGTAGACATACCCGCAATGGGGTTCCACCCGGCCGACATGCTTTGCTGGGCCGTGCTGTTCACAAACGTTACCTGCTGGGTAACGGTAGCCGCCCTGACACCCGCCGTGCCCTGCGCATACAGGTAATAGTGCTGAACCCAGGTCAGCCGGCTTTTTACTGACGCCACCGTGTTGGAAGGCGTATTGGGGTCTTCGTTAATATCCAGCCAGCTGTCTTTGCACGACGACAGGATAAGCATCGAAGCCACGCTCCATAACAATATATTTTTTAACTTATTCATAACCGAGTTTTTAGAATTTAACGTTTAAACCAAATGTCAGACCTGCCGTGGCCGGTACACCGTTGAAATCAATGCCCACCGAGCTCGACCCGATCACACCCGAGCCCGCCGCCGAGGTCTCCGGATCCATGCCTTTGTAGTTGGTCAGCAACCACAGGTTGGTTCCGGTCACACTTGCCGTCATGCCTTTAAATACCTGGTTGTTTTTCAGCAGGCCTTTCCCGATATCATACGAAAGCGATATGCTTCTTAATCTCAGCCATTTGGTATCGGTCATAAAATTGGCACTCTCCCGCACATAAAAATCGCTCCAGTAATCCTGGATGATCTTACGGCCGCTGGTTTGCACGCCCCGTATGCTGTAGAACTCGTTGGCGTTAAACGTAAAGGTCTTATCTTCGTATACCGGGGCTGCGTCTGTGCCGCCGGTTTTTACCACACCGCTCAGCACCAGGTTATCTCTCTGCATACTACGCTTGCTCATCCCGTTTACGGTCATAAAATAATCGGTACCGTTATAAACCATACCGCCTAAACGGAAGTCAAATAAGAAAGAAAGGTTAAAATTCTTATACCTTATGTTATTGTCAAAGCCCCCGATCAGCTTAGGCTCCCGGTTACCGATATTGTAGGTAGTAAGATTATCGCTTACCGGCATACCCGTATTGGCATCCAGGATGATCTTGCCGTCATCGGTTCTTGACCATTTTGAACCCGATATGGCCATAAAGTTACCGCCGTTAAAAGAAGCTGCTTTGGCATTTCCTACCTGTACGTCGGTTACGTAAAGTATTTCAAGCCCCTGGAGCAGGTTTTCCACGGTTCCTCTGTTCCGCGACAAATTGAGGGTGGTGTTCCACTCAAAATCTTTCCGGACCACCGGCTTACCGGTCAGTGAAAGCTCCATCCCTTTGTTATAGATATCCCCCGCATTGACCGAAACAAAAATATAACCGGTTGACTGTCCCATCCGCGGAGAAAGGATCTGGTTAAACGAGTTATTGGTATAATATGCATAATCCAGTCCCAGGCGGCCTTTCAGGAAGCGCATTTCCAGACCCACTTCAAACGAGGTGGTGTTTTCCGGCTTCAGGTAAGGGTTACCCCGCTGCCAGTTGTTACCGGTACCGACAATCCCGCCCAGGAATTCGCGCGGCGACCACAAATACGTATTGGTCACATACGGCGCCGCATCTTTCCCTACACGCGCCCATGAAGCCCTTAGCTTACCGAAGCTTAACCACGGTGTATTGTCCAGCAATTCGGTAAACACAAAGCTACCGCCTACCGAAGGATAGAAATACGAGCGGTTGCTGGCCGGAAGCGTTGACGTCCAGTCGTTCCGTCCCGTAACATTCAGGAATAGCATGCTCTTATACGAGGCCCTGAGCTCTCCGTAAGCCCCGAACAGCCTTCTTTTTGAGCTTACCACATTCATGAACTTGTTGGCATCAATGATGTTTCCGAAGCTGTGAAAGCCTTCCACTTCAAAATGATACCCCATTCTGCGGTTATTCACCACCCGGGTTTCTTCCGAGAAATAGCCCACTAAAGCTCCCAGGTCGAAATCGCCGACTTTCTTGTTAAAATCAGACATCAGGTTAGACGACCAGTAATTGAAGTTGTAATCGCTCTCCGACATCATCCCCTGCTGCCAGATATCTTTGATGGCGCCGCCTTCTCCGATCAGCGTGGAGTTTTTGGTCACATACCAGTCAGAACCCAGGCGGTACGACACCTTCCACCAGTCAAAAATATCTGCGCTGGCATTCAGGTTCCCGGTTAGCCGGTTGGTCTGATCGGCCAGGTTATTCCTGTTGATGGTCCAGTAAGGGTTTTCAATATCATCTTTCAGCTCCTGCAGGCCTTCAAACATCCGGTATTTGGTACCGTCATCATTCAGGTATTTTTGCATATCGTCGCTCCTCGACCAGCGGTAGGTAGAGTTCATGGCTCCCGTTCCGCCTGAGTTATACAGTCCTGAAGACGTAAGCGTTTTATCAGTGTTGGCTATGCTGTAGGCCACATTGGCACCCAGCTTGATCTTCCCGTAGCGCTGATCGCCGTTAAAACGGAAAGTGGTCTTGTCAAAGCCGGTATTCGGGATGATCCCGGTCTGGTCAAAGCGCGATGCCGACAGGTAAAAAGAGTTGTTTTTACTTCCGCCTGCCAGGCTTATATTGTGGTCAAAGGAAGTTCCGTTCTGGAAAAAATCTTCAATATTGTTGTAAACCTTTTCACCGGGCGCAAAAGCTTCTCCCCACGACTGCGTGGTGTAGGTATCCAGCACCCCGGCAGCATTGTAATAGCCTCTTTTGTATTTATCCTGCTGTTCGGGGTAACGGTTTACCCAGCTGGTAGAAACGCGCGTTGAAAAGTTCAGCTCGGCACGGCCTTCCTGCCCCGACTTGGTGGTGATCAGGATAGCCCCTGCCGCCGCACGTGACCCGTACAGGGCTGCCGCTGCAGGTCCTTTCAGAACAGATACATTCTCAATATCTTCCGGGTTAATATCCATGACCCGGTTACCGTTAGGGGCTGCCACTGACAGCGCACCGTCAAAAGCACTGTTACCGCCAATAATGGTAGAGTTATCGTAGATCACCCCGTCTACCACAAAGAGCGGCTGGTTATCTCTTTCAAGCGAGGTACCTCCGCGGAGAATGATCTGCGCGCCGGCACCGGCCGCTCCTGACGACTGCGTAACGTTCACCCCGGCAATTTTACCGGCCAGTGAGTTCACCACGTTCGCACTCTTGTTCTTGAGCAATTCCTCCGAGTTCAGGTCCTGTACCGCATAGCCCAGTGCCTTTTTCTCCTTTTTTATACCCATGGCGGTCACTACAATTTCCTGCAGTTTTCCCTGGGCAATTTCCAGCTGCACATTCACCACCCGCGAAGCCGGTACGGTTACTTCAGTTTCCGAATACCCCACAGCTCTGAAGATCAGCGTTTCTCCGGGATTGGCCGCAATACTGAATTTCCCGTCGGCTGAAGTCATGGTTCCTGTTGATTTTCCTTTCACCAGCACAGATACTCCGGGAACAGGCTCCCGGTCAACATCCAGTACCGTTCCGGTAACTGTGGATTGCGCGTACGATATCCCTATTGCTGTAAAGAACAGGAATACCAGAAGACGTAATTTTCCTTTCATAGATTAAATAGATATTAAATGGACAATTAAAATACACGGGTCAAGTTGCTTCCTGCTATCCACACAAACCGGCATAGGGTTAAGGTAGGCTCGTAAAGCGTAGGGAACTCATATAACAAAAATAAAAAAATTCCCTTTCAGATCAAAAGGGAATTCCTGTTTTTTATTAAACGGAAAGCGTTCTAAGCCGAATTCCGGCTGGCATTGATATTGCCGAACAGCGAGCGCGTCACCATCTTCTGGTATATGTGCTTCAGCTCTTCGTCATCGGTTTCTTCGATCTTCTGCAGGCCGTATTGCTGGATAGCCAGGAGGGGAAGCACGATCTGCTCGCGGTAGTTAACAGACAACGAACCCACTACTTCAGTCTCCATCAGGGTTTTCTGGTTGGAGATCTCCAGCATGTACTTCACGCTCTTCTCGTATTCCTCGTTCATGATGTTCCACAATTCACCGTACTCCGGGTCTTCGCGCATGTAGGAGGTCAATGCAAAATAGGTTTTGGAAAGCGACATCATGCTGTTCTGGATCAGCGTCTTAAAATACAGCGAATTGTTATACAAATACCGTACTTCTTCTTCCCGGCCCTGGTGGACCATCGACTCGATCGCTGTACCCAGCCCGTAAAAACCGGGAATGTTCTGCTTCAGCTGGCTCCAGGCGCCTACAAACGGGATGGCCCGCAGGTCGGTGAGCTTCAGCTTTCCGCCCGAGCTGCGCTTGGTGGGCCGGCTTCCGATATTGGTTTGCCCGTAGTACTTCAGCGGGCTCTTGTTTTCCAGGTACGGTACAAACAGCGGGTGATTTTTCAGCTCCAGGTATTTCTCGCCGCCCGTTTCTGCCAGCTCTTCGATCAGGACACGCTCTTCGGGCGTGATAATGGCCTTCTGGTCACCGAACACATCGTTCAGCACCCCGGCCGAAAGCAGCTGCTCAAAATTGAACCGGGCCTGGGGCCGCGAGCCGTACATCGAGGTAATGGTCTGGCCCTGGATGGTCACCTGGATCTCGTTATTGGCAATGGTAGGCCCCTGCGATGCATAGAACTGATGGGTTTTGCCACCGCCCCGCGCCGGCGGACCGCCCCGGCCGTCAAAAAAGATCACGCTTACCTCGTTTTCTTCCGATACCTGGGTAAGCTGCTCCTTCGCCCGGAAGATCTCCCAGTTAGCTTTAATGTAGCCCCCGTCTTTGGTACCGTCAGAAAAGCCCAGCATGATGGTCTGGGTATTTCTCCGGATGTTCAGGTGGCGGCGGTAGGCCAGGTTGTTGTACAGCTCTTCCATGCTGTTTTTGGCGGTATCCAGCCCTTCTATGGTTTCAAAAAGCGGTATGATATCCACTGACGCTTCCGCATCGCGGTACCCGCAGAACCGGAACATGGCCAGCACCTCCAGCACCGAGCAGGCCGATGTAGAGTTGGAAATGATATACCGGTTACAGGCCTTCTCACCGTTATGTCCCTGGATCTCTTTCATGGCCCGGATGGTCCGGAAAGTATCTCTCACCAGGGGATCCGTGAAGTCATCCTCCCATACCTCAATGGTGCTGGCAGTGAGAAACTCGATCTTCTCCTCGTGGGTCCATTCCGGGTAAGGAGTATCTGACACCTTGAATTTCTCGTTTACGGCCTGCATCACCTTCTCATGGATGCTGCTGTCCTGGCGGATATCCAGGGTGGCAAAATGCAGCCCGAACAGCTTCACCCGCAGGATAAAACGGTCAAGCTCTTCAATGAACATGCTGCCGTGCTGGGTCACCATCACTTCCCTCACCTCTTCCAGTCGGCTGAGCAGGGCATTGTACGACAGGTCGTTGTTCAAGCCGAACATATTGGTATACAGCTTGTTATTAATCTTATCCAGCAACGGGATCACCCCTTTGAACGTAAAGCGCCGCCGGATGCTCTTGAAGTGATTATAATAACATTTCAGGATATTCGACCGAAGCTCCTGGGCCACCTTACGGGTGATATCCGCCGTTACAAACGGGTTACCGTCACGGTCTCCGCCCGGCCAGAAGCCCAGCTCAATTACCGGGGCTATCTCTTCGCCGTCAAAAAATTCTGTTGTCACGGTCTCCTGGATCTGGCTGAGCACCTCGTAATACACATGCCGCAGGTAAAAGATGATGCTTTGCGCTTCCTGTACGGGCGTAGGCTGCTCATCGTTAAAGAAGGGAGTTTTGCCCAATTGCTGCAGCAGCTGGTCAATGGTGCTGATGTCGTTCACCTGGATGTACTGCTCCAGGTCCTGGATGATTCTCAGCACCGAGTTCGGGTAAAACTGGGTAGGGTGCGCGGTAAAAACCACTCTCACCTTAAAGTTCCTCAGCTTCTCTCTCACCTCTTCCAGCTTGTTGTTCTGGCGGGCCAGGGCAAGAATGGCTTTCAGGGTACCGGGCGAGTCGGCCGGGGTCAGCTTTTCAAAAGCCGCATCCTCCACGCTGTCAAACAGCACCACCTGCCGCTCCACGTACGTGATCAGGCGAAAAAGCAGGTCTATTTTTTCTTTCTCCGTGGTAAAAACCGTGAACTTCTCAAAAAAAGCGTCAATGATTTCTTTCGGGTATTTCCCTTCTTCAAAGCCCTGCTTGGCGTTATCGTACAAAAAAGGCATCAGTGAGCCGATCTTGGCCATTTTATCATAGGGAAGCCTCGAAAATAAAGTATTAAAAACCAAATACTTATTGTGAACCTCCCGGGTAAAAACGGCCTCCAGATTTTGATTGGGCATCGTTATTTCAGATTAGAGTGAGGAACAAATATAAAAAAACCCCATTTCAAGCATGAGGTTTTAAATAAAAAAAGACTTTTCGGGTAAAAAAAATAATACTTTATAAGAGTTACGTCGTATTTTCTAAAGATTATTCATTTAAATATAATGTTTACCGAACTCTTCCGCCTTCGCCACGAACTCTTTTACCAGCTGCTCATCTTCTTTCGGACAGATCATCAGCACACGATCATGCTCGGCAATAATGTACCCCTTCAGGTCTTTCACCACCACCAGCTTGTCTTTGGGCATTTTCAGGATACTGTCTTCCACGTTATAGAGCATGCTGTAGCAGCTGACCACGTTATTTACCTCGTCTTTTTCCGAATTTTCGTGCAGCGACTTCCAGGTTCCGAGGTCTGACCAGCCGATATCACAAAGCACTACGTATACGTTCTCCGCCTTTTCCATCACGCCGTTATCAATAGATATAGACCGGCACCGGGGGTAGGCCATATCCAGGGCCTCTTTCTCCCCTTCCGTGAAGAAATGCGGCTGGGCCTCGCGGAAGGCGTCAGCAATCTCCGGCAGGTAGTTATCCAGCGCTTTCAGGATAGAAGGCATGCTCCAGATAAATATGCCGCCGTTCCATACATAATCGCCGCTTGAAATAAACATCTTCGCAATTTCCAGGTTCGGCTTCTCGGTAAAGGTCTTCACCTTTTTAACCTCCTGATCATCGCTGTCGTCAAACTGGATATACCCGTACCCCGTATCCGGGCGCGTAGGCGTAATGCCCAGGGTGACCAGCACATCGGCATTTTGGGAATAATCAAGGGCCAGGGTAAGCCTCCGCCTGAACTCTTCGGGCTTCAGGATGATGTGGTCGGCCGGCGCCACCACCACGTTGGCGTTCGGGTTGATCTTGGCGATCTTGAAGCAGGCATAAGCAATACAGGGAGCGGTATTTCTTCGGCCCGGCTCCAGCAGGATCTGGTCATCGGTCAGGAAAGGAAGTTGCTCCCGGGTAATATCGTAATATTCCCGCGAGGTCACCACATAGATGTTCTCTTGGGGGCAAATGCCTTCAAACCGTTCGGCCGTTTGCTGGATGAGGGTGCTTCCCGTACCTAAAATATCATGAAATTGCTTGGGAAAATTCTGGCGGCTGAAGGGCCAGAAGCGGGTACCTGCCCCCCCTGCCATTATAATGAGATAGTTTGATGAGATCATAGACTGTTTGCTAAAGTGTATAGTTATAAAAAAGTGCCGGATGGCTAGTTCCGAGTACCGGGTACTAACCACTCGGCACTAACCACCCGGAACTAATATACCCGGTACTATCTATTCCTCGCGCCATGCTTCGGATGACTCCTTGCATTCCGGTTCGGGTTGTTTTTCGGACCGGGCTTCTGCCCTGTTTTTTTACCTTTATTTGCAAAGCCCTTGCCCGCAGCCCGGAACTCCGGAGCAGGCCCCAGGCCCAGTTCTTCCGTAATTTTCCTGACCTCCACTTCTTTTTCCAGCAGGCCTTCAATGGCCTTCACCGAGCGGCGGTCTTTTTCAGACACAAAGGTCACTGAAGCTCCTTCGGTGTCTGCCCGTGCCGTACGTCCTATCCGGTGAATATAATCTTCCGCATCGCGGGGGATGTCGTAATTAACCACCAGGTTCAGGTTCGAAATATCGATCCCTCTTGATAGCACGTCGGTAGCCACCAGGATATTGTATTTCCCTGCCTTAAAATCACGGAGGGCTGTCTCCCGGTCTTCCTGTTCAATATCCGAAGATATACCTTTTGCCTTCAGCTTATTTTTAGCCAGATCGCGCAGAATTTTCTGGATCATGACCCGCTGAGACGTAAAAATAATGATTTTCTGCCCGGCATAAGGCTTGATCAGGCTCAGCAGCAGGGGCAGCTTCTGCTCATCGGAAGCCATATAAAACTGCTGATCAATTTTCTCCGCCGGCTTGGATACGGCCAGGCTGACCTCGGCCGGGTCATTCAGGATTTTCCGGGCAAACGTCCGGATCCGCGGGGGCATGGTAGCCGAAAACATCAGGTTCTGACGCTGCGCAGGCAGATGCTGAATGACGTACATGATGTCGTCTGAGAAGCCCATATCCAGCATTTTATCGGCCTCATCCAGGATCAGGCGCCGGATACGGTCAAACCTGATCTTTCCCGATTTCATGTGCGCCAGCAACCTTCCCGGCGTGGCAATAATGATATCGGCGCCTTCGGTAAGGGCCGTACGCTGCTGGTCCCAGTTCTCGCCCTTTCCACCGCCATAAATGGCCAGGCTGGTCACGCCTACAAAATACCCGAGCCCTTCAATCTGCTCATCGATCTGCTTGGCCAGCTCGCGCGTGGGCACCACGATCAGCGTGGAGAGCCCGTCGCCGCCTTCCTCCCGTATTTTACTCAGCACAGGAATCAGGAATGCGGCCGTTTTGCCGGTACCGGTCTGGGCACAGGCCAGCAGGTCTCTCCCCTCCAGGATAATAGGTATTGCTTTCTCCTGAATGGGGGTGGTATCCTTATAATTCATGGCATCTATGCCATGCGTAACATCGGGGTGTAAATTAAATTCTTGAAATTTCAAATTCCTTTTAAAGTTTTATGCAAATACTTACCTTTGTGAGGTAATATTTACGCGTCATTTATTGTTATATCAGAAACGCCTCCCAAAAGTAATTAATTCGTTCGTAAAAATTTAATTTGTTAAGGGAAACAATAATTCGGAACTTTGTCATCAATTACCAGCAGCAATGAGTGATTCTATCAAGCACGAGTGCGGAATAGCCATGGTTCGCCTCCGCAAGCCTCTTGACTACTATATTGAAAAATACGGTACTCCGCTGTACGCCGTCAACCGGATGTATGTTCTCATGGAGAAGCAGTCAAACAGGGGGCAGGACGGCGCCGGGGTAGCCAACGTAAAAATTGAAGTTCCGCCGGGAAGCCGCTACATCAGCCGCTACCGCTCTGTTGAAAACCGCCCGGTAGTAGATATCTTTAAAAAGGTCAACGATAAATTCATTGAGGTTCAGAAGCAGGATCCTTCCCATCTGAAAGACGCCGCCTGGCTGCAACAGAACATTGCCTTCACCGGCGAGGTGTGGTTGGGCCACCTGCGCTACGGTACCCACGGCAGAAACGAAATTGAAAACTGCCATCCCATGCTGCGCCAGAGCAACTGGCGGAGCCGTAACCTGGTGGTGGCCGGGAACTTCAACATGACCAATGCCGACGACCTCTTCAAAAAGCTGGTAGAGCTGGGACAGCACCCCAAAGACAGGGGCGATACCATTACCGTTCTTGAAAAAATCGGGCACTTTCTTGACGAAGAAAATCAACGGATATTTGATGATTTCAAAGGACAATACGAAAACCCCGAACTCAGTGATGTGATCGAGGATAACATGGACATGCAGCGGGTGCTGCACCGGGCCTGCCGCGATTTTGACGGCGGCTATGCCATGGCCGGGATCACCGGCTTCGGATCGGCCTTTGTGGTGCGTGACCCCGCAGGCATACGCCCTGCCTACTACTGGTATGACGACGAGGTGGTGGTGGTAGCCTCTGAAAGAGTGGCTATCAAAGCGGCTTTCGGAGCGCGGTATAACGACATCCTCGAGATCACACCGGGCAATGCCCTGATCATTAACAAAAGCGGCGATTTTGCAGAGCACAATATCCTGCCCCGCCTCGAGAAAAAATCGTGCAGCTTTGAACGGATCTACTTCTCGCGCGGGTCAGACCCCAATATCTACAACGAGCGGAAAGAGCTGGGCCGCAGGCTGATCCCCCAGATCCTGAAAGAAATCAATTACGACCTCGAAAATACCGTTTTCTCTTATATACCCAATACGGCAGAAGCCGCCTTTTACGGCATGGTGGAGGGAATTGAGCAATACCTTTCCACCTGGCGGAAAGAGAGGATCCTCTCCGGAGACCTGAACGAGGAAGAGCTGGAAAAGGTGCTGGAATTCAAGCCCCGTTTTGAGAAGCTGGTTTCCAAAGACGTTAAGCTGAGAACATTCATCACCAACGATGAAGACCGCTCGGAGATGGTGTCGCATGTATACGAAATGACCCACGGGGTGATCCGGAAGAAAACAGATACCCTGGTGATCATTGACGACTCTATCGTTCGGGGTACTACCCTTGAAAAAAGCATTCTGAAGTTGCTGGATAAGCTCGGGCCGAAGAAAATTGTCATCGTATCCTCCGCTCCGCAGATCCGTTATCCCGACTGCTACGGCATCGATATGTCGAAAGTAAAAGAATTCGTGGCTTTCCGGGCCATGCTGGCGCTCCTGAAAGAACGCGGGCTCGAAGATAAAAAAGAGGAAGTATACCATAAAATCCTCCTGCTCCAGGAAAAAGGAGACCTCAAAAAAGCCAACCTGGTGAAAGAGCTCTTTGACCTGTTTACCGACGAAGAAGTTTCAGCCAAAATAGCAGAAATCATTATTCCTGCAGGTATTGAGGCCGAGGTTTCTGTGGTTTTTCAGACCGTTGAGAACCTGAACGCCGCATGCCCCCACCATTTGGGTGACTGGTATTTTACAGGAAACTACCCTACTCCCGGAGGGAACAAAGTAGTGAACAAAGCCTTCCTGAACTTCATGGAAGGCAGGTACGTCAGGGCTTACTAACCGGCTTTTTGATTATTTTCGGAAGCACAAAAATATTAGCGGTAGCCTCTGTGATACCCAGGTTTTTGAGACAATCCCGGATACTTATGGATTCTATTTTAAGTACGGTTTTCATAATGTGTCTGATTGATTCGGACATCAAATATAAGATTAATTACAATTTATATTACCAATAATACCATTTTTTTTATCCCTATATGCCAAAAAAAGGAGTCCTTCTGGTTAATCTCGGTACACCGGATTCCCCCTCGGTACCTGATGTGAGAAAATATCTCAGGGAATTCCTGATGGACGGGCGGGTGATCGACATCCCCTACCTGAACCGCTGGCTGCTGGTTAACCTCATTATAGCGCCGTTCCGTGCCCCTAAATCAGCCCGGATCTACCGGCAGGTATGGCGGCCGGAAGGATCCCCCCTGAAAGTGTACGGCCTGAGCAACGAGAAAGAGCTGCAGAAGGCGCTGGGAGATCAGTACGTGGTACGGCTGGCCATGCGCTACCAGAACCCGTCTATCCCGGCTGCACTGAAAGAATTTGAGCGTCTGAACCTGGAAAAGATCCTGGTGATCCCGTTTTTCCCTCAATATGCCTCGGCTACCACAGGATCTGTGCACCAGGAAGTTTTTGAAAAGGTCAGCTCCTGGCAAACCATCCCGGAGATCTGCTTTACGGGTGCTTTCTACAACCACCCGCTGCTGCTGGAAGGTTTCGTACAAAATGCCCGGAAATACCTGGACAACACCCGCTACGACCATTTCGTCTTCAGCTACCACGGGCTCCCCGAGCGCCAGACAGAGAAAGCGCATTTCGGTAAAACCTGTGAACAGGAAGGCTGTGCCGCCGGCCTCACCGAAACCAATTACCATTGCTACAAGGCCCAGTGTTACGAAACTACCCGGCTGCTGGTGGCCCGGCTCGGGCTGGCAGAAGGCTCGTATACCACCTGCTTCCAGTCGCGGCTCGGAAAAGCCGAATGGATCAAGCCGTATACCGAAGATACGGTCAAAACCCTGCTGGAAAAGGGGGTACAGAAAGTGCTGGCTTTCAGCCCGGCTTTTGTGGCCGACTGCCTGGAAACCACCATCGAAGTAGGAGAAGAATACAAAGACCTGTTTATAGCCGGGGGCGGAACCCAATGGGACCTGGTGGAATCGCTCAATGACTCGCCCCTGTGGATCGGGCTGCTGAAAGAGCTGGTGCAATCCAATATCTGACCCTGGTATTCGTTAATCATACATTACGTTGTGCTCTTGAGATACCCTGCCCTGCTTATTTTCTCTTTTTGCCTGCAGTCGTGCTGCTGGTTGGGGGATTGTAATGACCCTACAGACGAAAAAGACAATCTGCCTCAATTTGACCCGGCTCCCCGCGTGGCACAGGTAAATGTGAACTACCTGAATGAAGTATCGGGAATAGCCTCCTCTATCCGGTTTCCCGGGCATCTCTGGCTCCAGGAAGACAGCGGTAATGAACCGAAAATCGACCTGATCAAAAATGACGGCACCTACGTACGAAAAGTAACCTTTGCAGGCACCAACCGCGACTGGGAAGATATGGCCTTAGCGCCCGGACCGGAAGCCGGGAAAAATTACATCTATCTCGGGGAGATCGGGGATAATGACGCCCGATACAGCGACTACTACATTTACCGTTTTGAAGAGCCTGCAGAAGGCCAGAACACCATAGACCATTACGATACGATCCATTTCCGGTATCCCGATAATGAATCGTACGATGCCGAAACCCTGCTGGTGGATCCTTCCACCCGCGACATCTACGTTATTACCAAGGCCCAGCTGAATGTGCGGGTATACCGCCTGCCTTATCCCCAGAATACCACCGGCATAAACGTACCTGAGTTTATGGGTACCATTAAATATTTCCTGATGGTGGGCGGTGACATTTCGCCTGACGGCAACGAGATCCTGCTCAAAACATACAATGCCATTTATTACTGGAAAAGGAAAACGGGAGAAACGCTCTACCAGGTGCTGAGCCGTAACCACGACCTGAACGCACCGTATATACTGGAACCCCAGGGCGAGTCGGTTTGCTGGGATACGGAAGTGCGGGGCTACTACACCCTCAGCGAGCGGGGCACCGGCACTACGATACCACCGCTGTATTATTATAGTAAAAAATAAATGATCAATTACCCGGTTCCGGTGAGGATAAAGTGTAGCGCTTAAGACTCAGGAAGGGGGCTAAAAAGTGTACAAAATGCAAGGCATTGAGGAAGAGGGCGAAGGAGCATACTAACCGTATGTGACTGAGGCCGGATTCCGAAACAACGCAGCAGTTTGTATACTTTTTAGCCGTCCTTACCGCATCATCCGGGAACGGTTGCCCGGTGTCATATTATTGAATTTCTTCATCATCTTCTTCATCTGCTCAAACTGCTTCAGCAGGTTGTTTACCTCCTGGATGGTCCGGCCTGCGCCACCGGCGATCCGGCGCCTGCGGCTGCCGTCAATGATATCGGGCTGGTTCCGTTCTTTCGGGGTCATGCTCCGGATGATCGACTCGATCGGCTTAAAAGAATCGTTGCTGATGTCTACATCTTTGATAGCGGCACCCATGCCGGGGATCATCCCCATCACATCTTTCAGGTTACCCATTTTCTTGATCTGCTCCAGCTGCCCCAGGAAGTCGTTAAGGTCAAAGCTGTTCTCCCGCATTTTTTTGTTCAGCTTGCGGGCTTCTTCCTCGTCAAAAGCCTGCTGGGCTCTTTCTACCAGCGATATCACGTCGCCCATGCCCAGGATCCGTGAGGCCATCCGGTCGGGGTGGAAGATATCCAGGTCTTCCATCTTCTCACCCGTACTCATAAACTTCACGGGCTTATCTACCACGGCACGGATCGACAGCGCCGCACCACCGCGTGAATCACCGTCGAGCTTGGTCAGCACTACCCCGTCAAAATCGAGGCGGTCGTTAAAGGCCTTGGCGGTATTAACAGCATCCTGGCCGGTCATGGAGTCTACCACAAACAGGATCTCCGACGGGCTGATGGCTTTCTTGATGTTCTCCACCTCGTTCATCATCACCTCGTCTACGGCCAGGCGTCCGGCGGTATCCACGATCACGATGCTCCTGCCCTTGGCTTTGGCATCTGCCACGGCGTTACGCGCTATGCTTACAGCATCTTTATTTTCGGGTTCCGCATATACGTCTACACCGATCTGCTCTCCCAGCACCTGCAGCTGGGTAATGGCCGCGGGGCGGTATACGTCAGCCGCCACCAGCATCACCTGCTTGCCCTGCTTCTTCAGGTAAGCCGCAAACTTCCCGGAAAAAGTGGTTTTACCCGAACCCTGCAAACCGGCAATCAAGACCACCGCGGGCGAGCCTTTCAGGTTTACGGTTTCTGCCTTTCCGCCCATCAGGCTGGTGAGCTCCTCCTGTACGATCTTCACAAAGAGCTGACCGGGCTCTACCGCAATCATTACCTTACGGTCAATGGCTTCCTGCTTCACCCTGTCTGTCACCTCCTTGGCTACCTTGTAGTTCACGTCGGCATCCATTAAGGCCCGGCGAATCTCCTTTACCGTACTGGCAATATTGATATCGGTGATCTTTCCCTTTCCTTTCAGCGTTTTAAACGCCCCGTTAAGCTTATCCTGAAGACTCTGAAACATATCTTTTGATTAAAAACAAAGTGCAAATTTAGGTAAAATATTCGTTAAGAATAAAATATCTGTAAACCAACATAAAGGAATGAAATATATAAAGGTATCTGCGCCTCTGGACTCATTAGTATAACTTGTAGCATTTAGTTGCAATATCCCTTTTAATGTACGGCTTCCCTGAATTCTCTGAGAAGCCGCATACTTATTCAAGAAAGGTTACCTTTCAATCACCACCGTTTTTGATTCAACCTTCTCCCGGGTGCTCACCCGAACGTGGTACAACCCGCTCATCACTTTGGTCGCATTGAATTTCAAAACGTTCCGGCCTTTCAGACCCTTATAGTTTTCCTGCTGATACACTGCCCCTGAAGTACTATATCAAAAAGGGTATATAAAGAGTATCCAATCAAAAAGGTTTATTTAGGGTCTGCTGGGAAAGTCATTTGATTTACGCTACCAATTTTGTTTGATATGGATGATGGTTTCCCATTAGATTACTATTTTCTCTCGTACATTGAGTGAATCCAGATAGCCATAGGGGGCTACC
>NZ_JBFOLH020000025.1:0-24967 GCF_040829825.2 Leadbetterella sp. DM7
CATATCTTTTCCGTTTCGTTACCCCGATTTTTGGCTCCAACCGTATTATTCGGGGTGATATACAAAGATAATCAAAAGCCCAACAAGTTCTTAATGAACAAGTTGGGCTTTTTCTGAATGGCCCTAATTACCGGGGATAAAGACTTACTTGATATGGTAAATTATGGCTCCACAAAAATTGTGACCATAGCCGACTTTCTGAAAAAATAAATTTAAAGTTTCACAATTACCCGCCCCCGTGCTTTCCCCGCCAGCATCAGTTGTATCTCCTCCTCCAGGCCCTCCAGTGAAACCGTGCGGCAGATAGCGTCCAATCCTTCGGGCTTCCATTCGCCGGCCAGTTTATCCCACAGGGTTTTACGCCAGGCCATAGGGGCTTCTGCCGATTCTATGCCGTACAGGGTCAGTCCGCGAAGAATAAACGGGAATACAGACGTGCTGAAATCAGGGGAGAGGGCCATGCCGCAGGCGGCCAGCGCTCCGTAAGGCTGAATGTGTTTCAGCATGTTTTGAAGCACAGATCCGCCTACGACGTCTATGCCTGCAGAAAACAGCGCTTTTAACAGGGGTTTGGGCGATTCTTCCCAGGTATGAATGACCTCTTTTGCCCCTAATGACCGGAGGTAGGCCGTGGTTTCGGGCCTCCGGGAGAAGGCCACGGTCTCGATACCCAGTTTTTTGAGAATGAGTAAGGCAATGCTTCCTACCCCGCCTGTGGCTCCGCTGACAATGACAGGAAGCTGCGTAAGATCGGAGTTCAGGATTTTATCGATGCTCATGGCGGCTGTAAGCCCGGCCGTTCCCAGCATCATGGCCTCTTTCAGGCTCATGGTTTCGGGCAGGGGTACTGCCCAATGCGCAGGCACCGAGATATACGCTGAAAAGCCGCCCCGGGTATTCATGCCCAGGTCAAAACCCGTGACAATGACCTTGTTGCCTTCCTTAAAATCCGGGTGGGAGGAGCGGACCACCGTGCCGGCGGCATCAATGCCGGGTGTATGAGGATAAAAACGGGAGATGCCCTTGTTCCCGTTAGCGGAAAGGGCATCTTTGTAGTTCAGGGAAGAGTACGCCACCCTGATCAGCAATTCGTTGGTACCTGCTTCTTCAGGGCCGGTCTCTTCTATTTTCCGGGTTACTTCACCCGAAGCAGAGACAGAGACCGATAACCTCCTGAAAGAACTCATTGATTTTTATGTTGAAGCGCTGCTTTGACAAAGCTCACAAACAGCGGATGCGGGTTCATTACCGTACTTTTCAGCTCGGGGTGAAACTGTACACCCACAAAGAACGGATGCCCGGGCAGCTCGATAATCTCGGCCAGGCCGGTGTCAGGATTGGTGCCGCTGAACACCATACCGCTCTGCTCAAAATCAGCTTTAAATACGTTGTTGAACTCCCAGCGGTGGCGGTGCCGCTCGCTGATCCGGCTTTTGCCGTAGATGCTGCGGGCCAGGGTTTTATCCTGGATTTTACAGGCATAGGCACCCAGTCGCATGGTACCGCCTTTGTTCTCCACATTCTGCTGGTCGTGCATCAGGTCAATCACCGGGTGCGTGGTGTTGGTCTCCATTTCGGTAGAATGGGCATCTCCCCAGCCTATTACGTTACGGGCGTATTCAATTACGGCCATCTGCATGCCCAGGCATATTCCGAAGAAAGGTATTTTATTTTCCCTTACATACCTTACCGTGGCTATTTTTCCCTCAATTCCGCGTTCACCGAAGCCCGGGGCCACCAGCACCCCGTCAAGGCCTTCCAGCAGTTCGTTGACGTTATCAGCATCTATTTTTTCAGAGTGTATCCACTTCAGGTTTACCTTGCATTTGTTCATTACCCCGCCATGAATAAAGGCCTCCACTATAGACTTATAGGCATCCTTTAGCTCGATATACTTGCCCACCAGGCCTATATTCACCTCGTATTCCGGGCTTTTGAGCACTTTCAGGAAGCTGTTCCATTTGCGCATGTCAGAATCTGTACCGTTATAGATATCCAGCATGTACAATACCCGGTGGTCCAGCTTTTCCTGGGCCATCAGTACGGGAACTTCGTATATCGAATCGGCGTCAATGGCCTCAATGACCGAAGGAACCTCCACATTACAGAACAGGGCAATCTTCTTCCGGATCTCTGCCGGAAGCGGGTGTTCGGTACGGCAGACAATGATATCGGGCTGAATACCCGACTCCTGCAGCATCTTTACCGAGTGCTGTGTAGGCTTGGTCTTCAGCTCACCGGCTGATTTCAGGTAGGGCACCAGTGTGAGATGAATGGTCAGCATATTTTTCTCACCCAGATCCCATTTCAGCTGGCGTACCGCTTCAAGAAAGGGCAGCGACTCAATGTCGCCCACGCAGCCGCCGATCTCCGTAATAATGATGTCATACGCCCCGGTATCACCCAGCTGGCGGATGTGCCTTTTGATCTCATCGGTAATGTGGGGAATAACCTGAACGGTTTTGCCCAGGAAATCGCCTTTACGTTCCCTGGTCAGCACATTATAGTAAATCCGCCCGGTGGTAACGTTATTGGCCTGGGAGGTGGGAATGTTCAGGAAACGCTCGTAATGACCCAGGTCGAGGTCGGTTTCAGCACCGTCTTCGGTAACATAGCATTCCCCATGCTCATACGGGTTGAGCGTGCCCGGGTCTACATTGAGGTAGGGGTCCAGTTTTTGAATGGTTACAGAAAATCCGCGTGATTGTAATAGTTTGGCTAATGATGAAGCTATGATGCCTTTTCCCAGCGACGAAGCTACTCCTCCGGTCACAAAAATATACTTCGGCTTACTTTTTTTCCCGCTCAATGGCATATCGATGATGATTGATTACGGGATACAAAGATAGCACATTTTTTCAGGTTTGGAAACAAGATTTTTATTCAAAAAAACAGTAAATTGCCTGTTGGCGCATTAAGCCTTTGGTTAGTAAGGTTTTTGCCGGCTTTAACATTTTTTAACGCTGAACCGGGCACCGGAATTCTGTATTTTATCGTTTAAATTTTTGATTTAACACCATATAATACACTTATGAAAGGGTTTTTGCTATTTGTTTTTACTGCTTTGTTCGCTTACCCGGCGGTGAGCCAGGTGACGCCCAATCCGCCTGTTGAACGAAAATCGGCTAAAAATGTATTCATCAACAAAATAGAAATTACGTCGGAATACACCGTCTTTCATATGCAGTTTTACGATAAGTCAGACGAAGGCGATTTCGACCGGTTCATGAAGGAGAACCCGGAAATAGGACGGCGGCTGAAAGATATGGGACTGGACCGCGGGCAGGCTCTGAAGATGTTTCGTGACCGGATGAGCATGGGGCAGACCATCAGCTTTCAGCCGGGCTCACGGATAGTGCTGCCTGACGGCCGGCAGTTTAAGTTTATTAAAGCCGTTAACATACCGGTTTCTCCCGAACGGCAGGAAGTAGAAACCGGGAAAAAGTATTTCTTTAAGGTATATTTTGAACGTATCCCGGCCGGGTTTGAGAAAATAGACCTGATCGAGTACGATGCAGACGCGGAAGGCACCTTTCAGTACTGGAACTTTAACGGCATAAAGATCAACAACCCGAAAGACCGCAAACCTGCTCCGGATTCACCGGTAGAAGAGCCGGTGCTCAAAGCCGAAGACTTCCGGGTATACGGCCGTATCCTGAATGCCGCTACGGGCGAGCCCATCAATGCCAAAATTATTTGTTCGGGCAAAGGTACGGGTGAAGTGATCGACTCGCTTCAGACCTCCCGCACCGGGAAATACGAGTTTTATGTCAATGAAAACGAGGTCAGCTTCGATGTTTCCGCTCCGGGCTTTGCACCGCTCACCGAGGCCCTTAACCTCAGGCTTTTCCTGAAATCGGGCAGTTTTGAAAAAGATATTTACGTAGAGCCGGATGCCCGTGAGGCGGCTGAAGAAGAGCCTGCTGTGACAGAAGACACACCTCCGGCTGCTATCGGGGAGCGTCTGAACGAAGAAGCTACGGCCTTTAAGCTCGATAAAGTATATTTTAACCTGGGCCAGGCGGTGATCCTGCAGGAATCGTATGAGCAGCTGGACAACCTGGCCGCCTACCTGAACGCGCATCCTGATCTCAAAATCCAGGTTGAAGGCCACACCGATAACCAGGGCGATCCTGCGGCCAACCAGAAGCTTTCTCTTGAACGGGCCTTCAACGTACGCCGGTACCTGGTTGAAAAGGGGGTCGACGGCAAGCGTATCCGTTTTAAAGGTTATGGCAGCAGCCGGCCCGTATCGCCGAATGACACCGAAGAGAACAGGAGCAGGAACCGCAGAGTGGAATATAAGATAGTGAATAACTAACAGTGAACAACTAACAGTGAAGGAATTAATGTACCTTAACTATTTCACTGTTCACTGTTAGTTATTCACTGTTCACTATCTTACTCCTCCTCTCCGAATCTTCCTCCGCCAATGCTCTTTCCGAAGAAAATAGCATTCAGGAACAGCTTGTTGGTGCCGTACCAGAAGGCCCGGAAATTCGGGTTATCGGTGAAGTTGATCACCTGGCCGCCCCCTACACGCTGGGCTACTACTGCCGGGCTCTTGCGGATGCGCTCCAGGTTTTTAGGATGCACATATCCCGCCATCAGGGGATTCTCGGTAAACATCACCGGGGTGTTGAAGGCATTCTGCGTATCTTCAAAAACCGTATTGTTCACTTTGAAAACGGGCAGGTACAATTGCTTATAACCATAGCAAAGCGGGTGAGAGATATCTATTTTCGTTTCAAAGATGGTTCCGGCAGTAGACATGGCCCCGTTAATGTTGGCCTGCTCTGCATACGGAAGCTTTTTACCTTTGGTGTCGGCAGAAACGCCTGCTTTGAAGGTGGCTGATCCGATTTTATTCCGGGAAGCCCACGTGGCGCCGTCGCCCAGGGCAATCAGCGTTCCGCCGCTTTCCACGTAGCTTTTGATCTTTTCGGCCGACAGGTCAAAATACCGCCCGTTATTCAGTACAATATGGCTGTACCGGCTTAAATCCATGCGGTTCACCTGGCTGATATCTGAAAAAGTAAGCGGAAGGTTCACCCTTGTATCCAGCAGGTGCCATACTTCACCGGCATCGTTGGCATCTACGCCGTCACCGGTGATCATCAGCACCTGGGGTTTTTGCATCATTTTGAATTTTTCACTGCCCAGGTTGATTCCTTTTTGGGTCAGGCCCGTTGTCTGGGCGTAGAAGGTGATGCCGTCACGGGCAGCCAGGGTTTCCAGCAGGCCGCGTACGTCTTTACCGATCACCTGCACGGTACCGTAGCTGAATTCTTTTTCCTTGCCGTCGATAAGCACGGTGAAGGGTTCGGTAGCGTATTTTAAGGTATATCCTTTGGAAAGTAATTCATAGGCAGCTCTTGACGCAAAGTAGCTGTCCCATTCGTAAAGATAGGCCAGCGGACTGGTTCCGATCACTTTACCGGCCGGGAACGGGTTGTCTTCTACTTTCTGGCCGACACCCACCGCTCCTTTTACTTCCGCATACGGCACGTTCATGCACAGCGGGGTGGTCCAGGCCGAGATATCGTAGAAGGCGCTGTCCTGGAAAGTGGTTCTCTTCTCAAACATCGAGGTGATCAGGCGGTGCTGGGGCTGGTCCATCGGAACCACGTAGCCATCTTCCCTGCTGAAGTCAAGGCCATTGATTTTCTCGGTTTTGGCTAACCTGAAAACATCGATCTGGTTTCTTTTCAGCATGTTCACCATCTCCCAGGTGCTTACGGGGTCATTGCTGCCTCCGAACACATAAGCTTTGATGTCGCCGGTGGCTTTCTGGCTGTAAAAATCCCGCTGGTGCGCCAGCAGCTCTTCTCTCAGCTCCTTACCGGCCTGCAGGGTAGAGAGGGTAGTCACAAACTGGTTTCTTACCGCAAACGGGAAGCTCAGGAGCCCGTTAACGCTTTCCTGCAGATGCCCGCGTGAAGAGGCCTGCTCAAACAGGATACCGATAGAACCGTTAACATCGGGCAGGGTAGAGCCTTTTCCGTAGTAAAAATCATCGTAATTCTCTTTGGTATAATAGGCCGAGCCTATCTTGTCCAGGGCTTTGGCATGGTAGGTGCCTATTTTCGCAGTAAGATCAATATTGCTCTTTGGCGTTAAAGGGTGCGTTCTGGCCGGTATGCCGGGCTGGAAGAAGAACGTGGAGTTGGTACCCATTTCATGATGGTCTGTCAGGATATTGGGCCGCCAGTCGTAGAACTTCACCAGCCTTCCGCGGCTTTCCGGAAGCTGCTGGTACAGCCAGTCGCGGTTCAGGTCAAACCAGTAGTGGTTGGTACGGCCATTGGGCCAGGTTTCGCGAAATTCACGGCTGTTGCCGTCAGAAACCAGCGTATGACTTTTGTTGCTGTTGACCCAGGTAGAAAACCGGGTGCCACCGTCAGGGTTCAGGCAGGGATCAACCAGGATCACCGCATCTTTGAGCAGAGCATCGATCTCAGGTCCCTGGGCTGCGGCCAGGTGATAACCGGCCAGGAGCGATGCATTGATGGCACTGGCTTCGTTGCCGTGTACCGAATAGCCCATCCAGATCACTACAGGCATGTCTTTGATTTTTAACCCTTTTGAAAGATCAGGGTTGGTGAGCTTTTTGTGCTCGGCTTTGATGTCTTCAAGGCGGGCCAGGTTGGCAGGTGAAGTAAAGGTCACCAGCAGCAGCTCACGGTTTTCGTAGGAGCGGCCGTAGGTTTCTACTTTCATGCGGTCAGAATGCCTGGCCAGCTCACGAAAATAAGCCTGTACTTCATAGGGCGTGGCGTGCTGCTCGCCCACTTCGTACCCCAGGAATTCTTTCGGGGTAGGAATCTTGCTGTCATAGGCCTGCCCCTCCGGCAGGTAGTACTTCAGGTTTACCTGCGCCATGGTGCTTAACTGCAGGCAAAGAAAAAAGAGGAATAAGAAAAACTTCTTCATATAGGACTGACTGGGCTTTGTTAATTAATTGCTTTCGAAAAATAAGAAAAGAAGCCCGTTTTAGAAAAGGGATGTAGACGATTGACCGAATTGTAAAGTCGAATCGGGTGCTGTTTCCGGATCGTTGCGGGCCTGCCCGTCTTCCGGCCGGGAAAAGGCTGAAGAACGGGTCCGAAATAGTATAAAAAAGGAATAAACTTGACTTTTCCTTATCGGAGCAAATGATTATCCGGCTAATTGGAATGTTTCTCAATAAGCATGTGTAATTTTACCCTGGAAAAACCAGAATGCCAATGCCAGTTTCAAAACCGATAATACATTCAGATGTGGTGCTGATCGGCGCCGGAATTATGAGCTCTACCCTGGCTTCAATCCTGAAGGAACTGAACCCGGATATCTCCATCCATATCCTGGAAAGGCTGGATGCTCCCGCAGCAGAGAGCTCCGATGCCTGGAATAATGCAGGTACAGGTCACAGCGCTTTGTGTGAGCTGAATTACACGCCCGAAAAAGAAGACGGGACCGTGGATTGCACAAAGGCGGTGAAAATCTTTGAACAGTTTGAGACTTCCCGGCAATACTGGGCTTACCTGGTCAAAAAAGGCCTGATAGAGGCTCCGGAAGAGTTTATTCATACCATTCCGCACATGAGCTTTGTGTTTGGTGAAAAGAATACCGGTTTCCTGAAAAAACGGTACGAGGCCCTGCGGCAATATCATTTCTTTGAGGGGATGAAATTTACCGATGATGCCGAAAGAATCAGGAAATGGGCCCCCCTCATTATGGAAGGGCGCGACGAGAACGAACCGGTAGCGGCTACCCGGGCCGAATGGGGCACCGATGTGAACTTCGGAACACTGACCCGTAAGATGCTCAAATACCTCATGTTTGAAAAAGGGGTGGTGCTCAAGCTGGCCCACGAGGTAAAAGATCTTACCCGTATGGAAGACGGGAAATGGAAGATAGTAGCGAAAAACCTGACCACCGACAGCAAGACCGAATTTCATGCCGGTTTTGTGTTTATTGGTGCCGGCGGCGGCTCACTGCCCCTGCTCGAAAAATCAGGCATACCCGAAGGCAAAGCCTACGGGGGCTTCCCGGTGGGCGGACAGTGGCTGCGGTGCACCAACAAAGAAGTGATCAGCCGGCACGATGCCAAAGTATACGGGAAAGCGGCCGTGGGAGCACCGCCTATGTCTGTACCGCACCTGGATACCCGGTTTATTGACGGAGAGCGTGCCTTGCTCTTCGGGCCATATGCCGGTTTTTCCACGCGTTTCCTGAAAAACGGATCGCTGCTTGACCTGCCCGGTTCTATCAATACCCACAATATTTTACCGATGATCAGGGTGGGCCTGGATAACATGGACCTGACCAAATACCTGATCAACCAGGTGAGCCAGTCACAGGAAGAGAAGGTGGACGCCCTGAGAGAATACCTGCCCAATGCGCAGTCGGAAGACTGGGAGCTGGAGGTTGCCGGACAGCGGGTTCAGGTCATCAAAAAAGATAAAAAGGAAGGCGGGATCCTGGAATTCGGTACGGAGATCGTGAATTCGGCCGATGGCAGCATGGCGGCCCTTTTGGGGGCTTCTCCAGGGGCCTCAACGGCCGTAGCGATTATGCTGGAGCTGATCAGCCGGTGCTTCCCCGACAAAACAGAAGCCTGGAAACCGCGTTTGGAAGAAATGATCCCTTCGTACGGAAAGTCGCTTCTGAATGATGTGGCCCTGTTTAGGGCTGAACACCTGGCCACGGCAGAATTGCTGGGCATTGAACCGGCACCTATTGCAAAAACCGCCTGAGTAACGGGAAGCAGCAGCTTTAGCTTTTAAACTGCTGCTCTACGTTTTTGAAAAGAATATTGAAGGTGGTCATGCTGCCGTAGCATCTCGAAATATACTGCTGGATATCTACTTTGGCTTCATCGCTGAGATCTGAAGCGTTTACTTTTTGCTCCAGCACGCGCAGTTTGTCCCGCATCATCACTATTTTATGGAAGAAGGCTTCCACCGGGATTTCCTTGGAGGCCATCCCGGGCTTACCGGGTTCGAGGATCATCTTACCACCGGTCCATTTTTCCGCCAGCGGAACTATCTCAGTGGCATCCATCCACTTCTGCAGTACTTTGCCGAGGGTCCTTTCCACATCAGCAAGGCTCACCAGGTCATTGCTGAGGGGCACGCTTTCTATCACTTCCAGGGCGGTATCTGTTTTTACCCTTCTTGTACCGCCGGCTATAAAGGTGATCTCATACCCCTCTGACCGCACGCTGATCACTACTCCGTCGCCGTACTCCGGATGCCTTACTCTTGAACCGATTCCCAGAATTTCCATGTAATTTGATTGATTAGGGACGCAAAGAAAGGGAAAATGGGTAAAAGATAAAAGTTAAAAGTGATAAGTTGCGGAATGACCATCGCCGCAGTTAAAATACACTGTGTGTAAATGCAATGTACCTTAACTTTTAGTTTTTAACTTTTAACTTTTCACTTCCTTTACTGGTTATTCTGCTGGTTAAGAATCTCTATCGTGCGGGCTTTCTCTGCTTTGTCTTTCTGGTAATTGATGTCGTAAGTGGTAGGCTGCCGTACTTTGGAGGCATACGGGTTTTTCTCCAGGGCGCCTTCTACCTGGCGGATGAACGAAAAGACCATTTCATCTTTCAGCCCCTCGTCAAGGGCCAGGTTGTAGTAATTCAGGGCCTTGTTGAGGTAGTCGGCGGCACCTTCTTCGGTACGGCTGGCAATGGCGCGGCGCTTCATCTGGTTGGCCATTTCCAGGGTAAGAACAGGCAGCAGGCCCCGGTTGGGGTCATAGGGGTTCAGCGTCAGCAGCTCTTTCATATGGTTTTTGGCGGTTTCGTATTGCTGGAAAGCCCGGTAGTCTTCGGTCTTTTTCCAGTGAAACATGGCCCGTGAGCTGTTTTTTATCTGATTTTCAATACTATAATCCCCCTGGTAATCGGGTGTTTTGGCGAGGTTTCTGTACAAAAAGAAGGCATCCCAGTACCGGCCGGCCTGGTAATATTCATCTGCCTCAATCTTCTGGTACTTCAGGTAGTCGGATTGAGCAAAAGTGGTCAGTGAAACAAATGAAAAAACGGCTATAAGCGCTGTTCTCATGATTCAGGGTTTTACGTTTAAAGCAATGTATTTTTATATGCAAATTATCTTCGTTTTTTGATTTCTAACGTATAGCTTTAAAAAAAATTTTGTTGTATAGTAAAAAATAGCGGTTGATTAGTTTCGAGGAGTGGATAGCCGGTTTTGAAACCGATATAAAGTTTGCCAGCTGTCGGAAAGGGGAGGTGCCGCCGGCCGGCCATATAGTAGTGTGGGAAGACCAGTGGCGGTTCAGGCAGGAGATCGTGCGTTCACGGGTGCTGTCGAAGCTGGGTTTGCTGGAGCGGGTGCCCGGCCGTTTGTGCTATATACAGCGTATTTCCCGGCCCGTGGCCGATGCCTTCCTGGAAGAGAATCACCTCCAGGGAAGCACGGTTTCGAAGATCAAATACGGGTTGTTCCTTCCCGGAAAATATTTCAGGGTATTGAAAAAACCACCGGCCGGTACCGATCTGCTCATGGCCGTGATGACCTTCTCCGGGCCGCGTTTGTTCCGTGACGGCACGCGCTCGTACGAGCTCATCCGGTTTGCCGTTCGCTGTAATTACCATGTGCAGGGGGGCTTTTCCCGCCTGCTGCATTGTTTTATCCGGGAGAAAGACCCCGATTCCATTATGACGTATGTAGACCGGGAATGGTATTCCGGCGGCACCTATGAAGCGCTGGGGTTTGAGGCTGCCGGTGAGCTGCCGCCCATCGGGTATACGGTAGATGAAAAGGGCAGGCGTTCACCGGCTGAAGGCCCGCACTACGATGTAATCAACCAGGGAAGCATAAAAATGATATGGAAGAAGCAATCCCCGTAATCCTGGGCCCCACGGCCTCCGGCAAGACTTCACTGGCCGTGGCGCTGGCCGGGCGTATAGAGGCGGAGATCATTTCAGCCGACTCACGCCAGGTGTACCGGGGCATGAACGTGGGAACGGGCAAAGACCTGAACGAGTACGGCGCAGTTCCGTATCACCTGATCGATATCGTTGACGCCGGTGAAAAATATAACCTGGCGCGTTTCCAGGACGATTTTCAGCAGGCAGTGGAAAAAATACGGGCTAAAGGCCATCAGGTTGTGGTCTGCGGCGGCACCGGCCTTTATATTCAAAGCCTGGTGCAGGGCTTTTCAGATACGTATATCCCGGAGAATACAATGCTGCGGCAGGAGCTGGAGGCACTGCCCGAGGCCGAGCTTGACCGGCGGCTGGATGCCGGCCTGCCCTCTACCCGCAAGCGGAAGATCCGAGCACTGGAGATAGCGGCATTCAGAAAGGCACATCCGGATATGATTTTCCCTGAACGGGAAAAGTATGATTTCAGCCTGTTCGGGCTCGACCCACCGGTTGAGATAAGACGGGCCCGGATCTCGCGGCGCCTGCAGCAGCGGATACAGCAGGAGGGCATGATAGCGGAGGTGGAAGGACTCATGGCCGCCGGGGTCAGTGCTGAGGTGCTGGACTATTACGGCCTGGAATATAAGTACATTACCGCCTTTCTACAGGGCCTTTTGCGCTACGATGAAATGTATGCCCGGCTGGAAACCGAGATTCACCGGTATGCCAAACGGCAGATGACTTTTTTCAGGAGTATGCAAAAAAAAGGGATCGCTATTGACTGGATCCCTTTTGAGCTTTCTCCGGAGGAAAAAGCAGAGTATATAATGGAGCGCAGGTAAGAACCGCGCTATTACGTGTAGCTCAATGGCTCCCGGAGGCGGCCAGGTAGCGTTCCGCGTCCAATGCCGCCATACACCCGGTACCGGCTGCCGTAATGGCCTGGCGGTACACGTTATCCTGGGCATCGCCGCAGGCAAAAACCCCCGGTACATTGGTTTTGGAAGTTCCTTTTTCCACCAGGATATAACCGGTTTCGTCCATGTTGAGGTAACCGGAAAAAATCCCTGTATTCGGCTGGTGGCCTATAGCTACAAAAAAGCCGTGAACATCGATCACCGATTCTTCACCGCTAACGTTATTTTTTACCCGTACGCCGGTCACGCCGTCGCTTCCCAATACCTCCAGGGTTTCGGTGTTGAATAGAATCTCAATGTTAGGTGTATTTTTGACCCTTTCCTGCATGATCTGTGAGGCCCTGAATTCGTCTCTTCTGACCAGCATGGTTACTTTTTTACAAAGCTTGGAGAGGTAATGAGCCTCTTCGCAGGCGGTATCTCCGGCACCTACAATGGCAACCTCTTTGCCCCGGTAAAAGAAACCGTCGCATACGGCACAGGCCGAAACGCCCAGGCCGTTCAGGCGGGTTTCCGACTCCAGTCCCAGCCATTTGGCCGAGGCGCCGGTAGCAATGATCACGGTTTTGGCAATGATTTCCTTATTTTCATCAATGATCACCTTATGGGCCAGCGGGGTAGAAAAGTCTACGGCTGTGGCCAGTCCGAACCGGTTGTCGAGCCCGAATCTTTCCGCCTGTTTTCTCAGGTCTTCCATCATGGCCGGTCCCTGTATGCCGTCAGGATAGCCCGGAAAGTTCTCTACGTCATTGGTGATGGTCAGCTGCCCGCCGGGCTGCATTCCCTGGTACATAACGGGCTTAAGTCCTGCTCTGGCAGCATAAATGGCTGCGGTGTATCCGGCAGGGCCGGAACCTAATATTAAAACTTCTGCGTGTTCTTGAGTCATTTGATAGTTTGTTCTATAAAGAAAAGGATTTTTGAGGCCGCAAAGTTCGTAAATTCTGAAGAAAAAAGCTCAGAGTACCTTTAGTTCTATTCTGCGGTTCAGCTGGCGGTTGGCTTCGGAGTCGTTTTTGACTTTGGGCTGGCTTTCGCCGTACCCTTTGGCTACCAGGCGGTCAGCCGATATTCCCTTCCCTTTGAGATACTCCACTACGGCCGCTGCCCGGCGGTTCGACAGCTCCAGGTTGTCTTTGTCGTTGCCCACATCATCGGTATGGCCCGAAATCTCCACGCTTAGCCTGGGGTTAAGGTTCAGCATTTCGGTGAGCTTTTTAAGTTCAATGTCCGATTCGCTGCGCAGCCGGGCCGAGCCGGTGTCAAAAAAGATATTGTCCAGGGTTTCCTTTGTCTCCTTCTCTATTTTGGTGAGATGGATGTCCAGCTCCTTGTTTTCGTTCCCCTGCTTGAAATCAAACTTCAGGCTTTTGAAAAAATAACCGGGCGTTTCAATATACATGATGTACTGGCCTTCTTCAGGCAGCACCGACATGTAATCGCCGGTTACCGGGTCAGAAAGGAAACGCGATACCCGTTCACCGGTACGGCTGTTGACCAGCTCAACGGTAGAATAGAGGGGCTTCTGGGTTTTGCTGTCTTTGATATATCCTTTGATGTAGTAGATCCGGTCAAACTGCGAGGCCAGCTCCTGCGGCACCTGGAACTCGTATATAAAGGTCTGGTCTCCTTCCTGCTTGGAATAGAGAGCCGACTTGCCGTCAGCCGAGATGAAAAGCCCCGATTCATCGCCGGCGGTGTTGATGGGGTAGCCCAGGTTAACCGATTCTGCGCCGAAGTTTTCCCGGATGCTGGTCATGTAGATATCGTGATTACCGAGGCCTTCCCGGCCGTTAGAGGAGTAAAACAGCGAGGAACCGTTGGCATGCACGAACGGAGATACTTCGTTTTCGGGCGTATTGATGTTGGAGCCCAGGTTAACGGCCCGCGACCATTTCCCGTTTTCGTCCATGGTGCTCATCCACAGGTCTTTTTTCCCGAAGCCGTACGGGCGGTCGGAAGAAAAAAACAGCTTTGAGCCGTCAGGAGAGAGGGAAGGCTGGGAATCCCAGTAAGGCGAATTGACAAAGGGGCCCATATTTTCAGGCTCGGTCCAGGTGTCGCCTTCGCGGCGGGTAATGAACAGGTCGCAGCTTCCGAACGACTTCCGGCCCTCACAGGAAGTAAAAACCATGATCTTGCCGTCGGCAGAAATGCTGCACGTGCCTTCGTTGTTCGGGGTATTGATGTTCTGCGCTATAGGTGCAGGCGTTTCCCAGTTGCCGTTGACTTTGCGGGATACATACAGGTCTTCGTCTTCGTTTCGCGTGATAGCGGTAAAAATAAGGGTATTGCCGTCGGCCGTAAGTACCGGGAAATATTGTTTCTGCCGCGCATTGACCGTGGCCGTCAGCTTCTCCGGGCGGATATTCAGCGGGTTGGCCATGGCTTTTATGCTCATATCGGCCCGGCGTATCTGCTTCTGGATCTGCTGGTATGCCAGGGCATTTTTATTGGTATTTTCAAGGGCGGTCGACAGGTATTTCCGGGCCTCTTCGTACCGGCTGGCTTCCAGTAAGCGGGCCCCCAGGTACATATATGCTACCGGGTAATTTACCCCGGCAGTATCAAAACGAATGGTTTTCTGGTAGAATTCCACGGCTTTGGCCGTGTTACGGAACGACTCGTAGATCTGGGCGGTCCGGTAATACGCCAGCTGGCTGGTGCTGTCGCGCAGAAAGTACCGTTCAAAATTGGCGAGGGCTTCGTTGTACTTCCGGAGCCTGAATTCTTTTTCTCCCTGATCGAGGTAGAGCAAGGCTCTTTTATCCTGTGTAAAAGCGGGTGTAAAAGCCAGGAAGAGGAAAAGAAGTACCCAAACCTGTCGCGCCATAAGAATAAAAAGTTTTTATATGAAATAGCTGTGAGCAATTGGCTGTCAGCTTAAATTTTATACATATGAGAAACGTCCCGCCGGCCTGTCAAGTATATTCTACCGGGAAATACATCTGAAAGACGCCGGAATCTATTAATTTTGAGCATCAAATATAGTACGGCTGACGGAAAATTATGGAGGAGTATTACGGATATTTTAAAGCGTTTCATATTGTAGGATTTGTATCGTGGTTTGCGGGGCTGTTTTACCTGGTGAGGATGTTTGTATACCATGCCGAAGCTGACGATAAGCCGGAAGCGCTGCGTGCCGACTGGAAAAAGCAGTTTACTCTCATGCAATGGCGGGTATATAAGATGATTGCCACGCCTGCGCTGGTCATTACCTGGGTTTGCGGCCTTTCTATGCTGACCATTAACCCGGCCCTGCTGCAACAGGGATGGATGCACGTAAAATTAACCTTGCTTTTCCTGCTGGTGGCCTACCATTTTTACTGCCGCCACATCATTCGCCTGCAGGAGCAGGGCACAGACCGGAAATCTTCCATGCATTACCGCCTGTTGAATGAGTTGCCCACGCTCTTCCTGGTAGCCATTGTTCTGCTGGCCGTTATGCGTAACCTCATTGATTTTGCAAAGCTTTTTGCGGGTGTGCTGGTTTTCGGGGTGGTGTTGTTCGGGTTGGTGAAGGCATATAAAAGGAGGCGGGAGAAGGTTAAACGGTAAAACGGGTGTGGGAATTATCCTTTAGCCCTGTACATATCCAGGCCCATTCTTCCGGCGAGGTCTAAAATAAGATTTATTTCTCTTTTTGTTCCTTTTTTTACTACTAAAAAATTCATTTTGCAGAAAGTATATGTTAGCTGAGTATTACCATAATATACTAAAAGAAAATTCGAATTTTCAAAAAATGAAACCTTTTTCCGGCACTTACTCCACCGAAAAAGTATACGTCCCGCTCAGCACCTCCAGCACCGCCGTATTTCCCTCTTTTTTGACAAAAGTTACACCCTGTATTTTTGTTTTGGATGCCGCCTTTCCATCAAATACCACTTTCCCGGATTCTTTGATCACCGGGGCGGTTTTCCCTTCCAGCGGCAGCTGCACGCGGGCGGTGCTGTTGGCGGGAACGGTGCACTTCAGGGTAAATTTTTCAGCGGTTTTGTCCCAGCGGCTGCTTATTTTCCCATAAGGAGAAAGGTAAGACGCTTCTGCCCATTGCAGGTTGCCGGCGGGCATCGGGGCCAGCAGGAAGTGCTTAAAGCCCTCGCTGGCCGGATCGCGCCGTATTCCGGCCAGGTATTCATAAAACCATTCGCCCAGTGAGCCGTAAGCAAAATGGTTCCGGGAGTTCATCCCCTCCGGCTTTTCTTTGTCAGAATTCCATAACTCCCACATGGTGGTGGCACCGTTGTCGATCATATATCCCCAGGAAGGATACGTGCGTTGCGTAGCCACTTTGTAGGCCAGCTCGTGCTGGCCCGCTTCGCTAAGGGCCGGTAGCAGCATTTGTGTGGCAATAAAGCCGGTGCTCAGGTGATTGCCTTTTTCAATAACATTTTTCGTGATATTTTCCGCTACAGCTGTTTTTTCAGTGGCAATTCCCAGGCTCAGCGGGATCAGGTTGGCTGCCTGGGTCCCGCCCAGGTAGTTGTCCGTACCTTTATCGTAATACAATTCATTGTACCGGGCAGCGGTTTTTGCCGCAATAGCGGCATATTTTTCAGCATCCGGCTTCTTTTTCAGGATACCCGCTATTTCCGACAGCAGCCGGTTGGAGTAAAACTGGTAGGCACCGCCGATAGGCTTGGAAGGCGAGGCCTCTACCGGTACCCAGTCACCATAGCCATACCAGGCCTTGTCGCCTTCACCGCTCTGGAAGTGGTAAATGCCGTACTGCCGGGTTGAAGGGTGGTTGTTCATGTATTCTACCCAGGCCTGCATGGCAGCATAGTTCTCTTCCAGGATGCGTTTGTCGCCGTAAAAACGGTACATCTGGTAGGGTACAATGACTACGGCGTCACCCCAGGCCGGCTTAGACGGACCGCCCACTACTATTTTGGGATTTACGTCATAAACGTATCCCGAAGAGTGCTGCCCGTCTGCAATATCCCGCTCCCATTTGGCAAAAAATGCATTCGTATTCATACTGTAGGAAGCCGTGGGGGTAAAGATCTGGGCATCGCCCATCCAGCCAAGGCGCTCGTCGCGTTGCGGGCAGTCGGTAGGTACATCCATCAGGTTGCCCTTCAGGCTCCGTACGGTGATGGCGTAAATCTTGTTGAGGAGGTCTTCGCTGCAGGCAAAGCTGCCGGCCGCCGGGAGGTCAGAATGAATCACCTTTGCCGTAAAAGTATGCGTATCCGGCTTTTTGGAGAGCCCTTCCACTTCTACGTACCGGAACCCGTGGTAAGTGAACCGGGGCTCCCATTCTTCTGTACCGTAACCTTTAAAAATGTATTTATCCGTAGGCCTGATGCTGCGCAGGTTGGCCTGGTCGGCCAGGCCCTTGTCGGTCAGCAGCTCGGCAAACTTCATGGTGAGCTCTTTGCCGGCTTTGCCTTCGGCTTTCAGGTGTACAAAGCCTACCACGTTTTGCCCGAAATCAAGCACGTAACGGCCCTTCTTCGGTTCGGTGATGGCTACCGGATGAAGCTCCTCCGTTATCCGTACCGGCGGAGAGGGCGACGCTGTCAGCCGGAGGGCTGCCGTACTGAAGATGTCTGCCTCTTCTGCCTTGTTAGGCCCCGGCTGGTCACTGAAAAGGGTGGTGGTATTCGATTCCGTATCGAGCAGCGAGGCCTTCACCCAGTTATTGCTGTTTTCAAGGCGGGCATCGTACACCTCGCCGTCATAAAGGGTGTTCGAAACAAGGGGCGAGAGCCTGGCCTGCCAGGTGTCATCTGAAACGATAACCTGCTTTGTACCGTCGTAAAACTCCAGCTCCATCCGGAACAGCAGCCGGCAGGGCCCCTGGCTATACGAGAACTTGCCGCCGCCCCAGCCCAGGCCGCTGCTCCACCAGGCATTGCCCAGGGTAACGGTGATAAAATTGGTGCCGGAAGTCACCTCTTCTGCCGGGATCTCGTAGGTCTGGTAATGCAGGGTTTTGAGGTAGTGGGTCCAGCCGGGAGTCAGCACTTCATGGCCTACTTTTGACCCGTTAAAGCTGAGGTGATAGGCACCGAGCCCGGTGGCATAGATCCTGGCTTTAACTACCCGTTTCTTTACCGGGAATTCTTTTTGGAGCTCTACCGATTTCGGCGGTTTGCCTTCAGTAGCTTTCATGCCGATCCAGTGTGCCTGCCAGTCTTCTTTCTTTAACAGGCCCGTTTCAAACCAGGCCGCCTGGCTGAATACTTTATTCTTCTCATTCCAGACCCTTACTTTCCAGTAATACCGTGTACCTGACTTGAGCACCTGGCCTTTGTAGTCAATCCAGGTGCTCTGACCGGTCTTCACCACGCCCGAGTTCCAGATATTTCCCTGGTTTTTGGCCAATGTTTCTTCTTTATCGGAAACCAATACCTGATAAGCCGTTTGCCGGCTGTCGCGGGCCGGGCTGTTCAGCTGCCAGGAGAACCGGGGGGTGGTCACATCTATGCCGAGCGGGTTTTCTGCATATTCGGTCCTGAGATTTTCTACGGTTTGGGCAGAAACAGAGAAGCAGGTCAGGAAAAGGAAGAGTATTTTTTTCATCGGTATAAATTTTCGCTTTCAGCTTTATTCGCCGGCAGTACCGTCATTATGGTATTCTGAGCGGTAGCTTAAGGTTGTTGTTAAATGAAATCAGTGTTTTACGATCTGCTTGACAATGCCGCCCTGCGGTTCGCGAACCGTTTGGGTAAAGATAAAGGCCTTGGGGTCTATATCGTAAACGGTATCTTTCAGGCGCCGCACTTCGAGGCGGGTGACCACGGTAAAGATAATGTCTGCTTCGGTGCTTTTGGCGAAAGAATCTTTCATAAATCCTCTTTCGCCCTTATAGATGGTAATACCGCGGTCAAGCTCCATCACCAGGGCTTTTTTGATGGCCTCGCTTTCGCCGGATACAATGGTTACACCCGTGTAGGCTTCAATGCCTTCAATGACATATGTAGTGGTCTGGCCGGCAATGATGTAGGTCAGTATGGCATACAAAGCCGTTTCCACCTTCATAAAGATGGCAGCAATAATAAAGATAACGATATTCATGCCCAGGATGACCTCGGTAATTGAGAAGCTGCTTTTTTTGGTGGTCATCAGCACCAATACTTCCATGCCGTCAAATGTACCGCCGCCCCGCATACCCAGTCCTACGGCAATACCCATAAAGAAACCGCCGAACATGGCCACCAGCAGCTTGTCGTGGGTAAGCTCAGGGAATTCCACAAACTGCATGGTGAGCGCAATCAGCACCACGGTCAGCGTGCTCCTGATGGCAAAGTTCCGGCCTACCTTATAAAGAGAAAGCAGGATAAAGGGTACGTTCAGCAGGATGAGCACCACGCCGAGGTCCCAGCCGTAAATTTCGTAAAGCAATATAGATATACCGGTTACCCCGCCGTCAAGAAAGTGGTTGGGCACGAGGAAACTTTTAAGGGCAAAGCTGGCCGAAAGCACACTGAGAATCAGGAAAATAACGTCAGAGACGGTAAATAAAGGGCCTTGGTGCTTTAAAGACATGTTTTGGTTAATTTTGATTTGATCTTCAGCAGGTTCTCCGCTTTTTTTGCATCCCTGTTTTTTCGGGAGGTTCCGGTAAAATAACGATGGTTTTCCAGGAATTTTACCTGGAGCGCATTCCATTCTTCTTCCGTTTTTACCGCACCGGAATGAAGAAGCTCCCGGAAGAGCCGGTTTCCTACCGTAAAGAAATCATCTCTTCCCAAATAATCCAAATCTGCATCGGCCAGAATTTTCTCAGCCGGGGTTTCTGCATGCTGGGGGAGGCGGGTAGCCAGGATCATCTTTTTGATTTCGCGAATGGCCGCATCCGGGTACCCGTACCGGGGCAGGTATTCTTCCGCCAGCCGGCAGGAACGTTCTTCGTGGCCTTCGGCAGCAAACAGGAAGCCGGTGTCATGAAACAGGGCGGCCGTTTTAAGCAGGGTGAGCTCATTGCCTGCTATGCCTTCTCCCGCAGCAATTTCTTCTACCGCCCGGATCACATCACGCACATGCGCCGTATTGTGGTAGTACAGGTGAGACGGAAGCTCCCCGGAGAGCCGTTCCATGATGTCTTTTTCCAGGGCAGCATAGTTCATAACCCACTACCGGATATTTTTCAGCTGCATCTTTCCTTTTGCCGGTGAGGTAATGGAGATACCCGTTTCGGTAACTTCTATCTTTTTGTCGGCCGCCATCTGGATATTGTAAGCCGAATCAATCCCGCTGTTTTCCCAGTGATCTTCCGAGAGGTAAATCCGGTTACCGGTAATGGCCATCACGCTGTAGCCTCTGCCGTTGCCGTCAAAAGGTCCGAAAATAAGGGAGGTCAGGATAACGGGTTCTTTATTGGTACCTGTGGCCTGGGTATCTTCACCTTCTTCCACCACATCCCATTCGTTAAAGCCTATGGCATTGCGGATGGCGATGACCAGGGCCGGCACGTCTCCGGCATTTATCCCCCTTGCACTAAGGATGGCCTCCAGCTCTTTTTTCCGGTTAGCCGAAAGCTCTTCTGCCTTGGCTTTCCCGTAAGGAGCAAAGTCATCATCTGCCGGAAAATTGTCGTTGAGCGCAGCCGTGCTGTCGGTAAGTGAAGATAAATCGTCGATATCGGTATCTGTATTTTGGGCGGTATCGCAGCCGGCCGTCAGCAGTACAAGACAGAAAATTGCCTTTTTCATGTTGCAAATAAATTATTTGTCAAAAATACGTATTGGTATTCAATACGCAAAATGCGAAGCAGGGTTAAAAAATCAGTTATGGGTTTCCGGTTCGGCCGTTCCCCAGAGAATCCAGTGGTTCTGATCAATAAATGCGGGGAAACGGTGGAAGTTTCCGGCCAGCATCTGCAGCTCGCCGGCTTCCAGGTTGCGGAATGCGTAACGGGCGCCGTCTTCATCCAGCAGGGTCAGGTAACCGGACTTACTACAGATATCCCATCCGAATGTAAAAGTAATGATTCGTTTCATATCCATGCAGGTTATTGAAGATTTTCCCCCCATCCCCCTCTCCCGGAGGAGAGGGGTGCTCCCTGGAGCAACCCGCGTGGATCTACCAGCGCAGAGGAAGAGGGGGTCCGGTACTCCGGTATAATTGGAATTTAATAGTGGCAACCTTGCAGAACCAGCAACCTGTTTGCTGATTCAAAGTGTATGGAAATAGCCATTCTGTTTCCGGTGCGGCAAAATGTTCCGGGTTGTTCTAAGCCCGTCTTCCCCCGGAAAATTCCTCTGCGATGTGCGGAGGTTTAGATTATAGCTATTTCAGAGGTTGATTAATTTGCTCACCGCAAAGTTACGGGAGTTTGGGGCCTTGTAAAATACCCATTTTGGGGTATTTTTTAGAAGAAATATACTGTCTTGACAGTATAAAATCGATTCAAAGGAAGGGATAAATCAGGCTGGAGCCCGGATTGAGGAAAAAATGCGGGATATTATATCCCCTGTTCTCCAGGAAGTCAGTAAGGATTTGCAGGCGGTCTTTACCGGGAGCAGGGGGCTGCATCAGGGCTTCGGCCAGCAGGGTGCAGCGCGACATGCCGAAGCTTAATTCGGGGTCATACGGGTTTTCAGCAAAGCCTACTCCCGGCCGCAGGACCCGGGTGAATAACGGTACGGAAGGATAGGGGAAGACGTCATCCGGGAGGCTCCGGATAAGCGCACAGACCGGTCCGAGAAAGCGGTAATCGGTATACAGCACAAAAGGATCGGTACGGTGGATATGCCGGGTTTCGTATACACATTTGATAACAAAAGGCACCCGGGCCCGGTTGAGGCTGCCGGTCAGGTAATTCATCAGGCGGAGGCTGCCGGCTATGCCCGTATTAAAATAAAACCGGAGAACAGCTTCGTGGAAAAAGGCAACGGGTGCAGCACTGTAGGCATAGTAAAAGGTTTCTTCCACCCTTTCTTTCGGAAAATACACCCAGGCCTCATCCCCGGTTTTCTTACCGCCGGGAAGCAGGTACATGCCCGGCTCAAGCTTCAGGCGGTGGCTGCCTCTTGATGCGGTATAGGGAACTTCCTGCGTTATTTCCAGGGTATAGCCTTTACGGATGCGGTTGCGCGACAGGTTATTCTTTTTCAGCTCCTCCAGGAAACAGCGGTCTTCTTCGTCCTTGGGCGCATGAAACCGGTAAAACTGCTCGTAGAGAAGCCGGGTAAGCTGCTGCTGAAGGAGGGCTTTGTCTTCTTCCGGGCTGTGGGAGCCGAACGCCATGAAGTTGAGCAACGGCCGGTCATTGAAAATGATCTGGCCAGACCCTGTAACCTGGAGAGCGTCTGCAATATGGCTGAGAATATCATGCATAATTTTTAAACAGGAAGTTAAGGTATCTGTCGGGTGCCAGCAGCAGGTCGGTTGCCAGCCGCAGCTCGCCCTCACCGGGTGTACGCCCGTTTTCAGCCAGGATGGTAAGCATTTTCAGGCCTGTATATTGCACCAGGCGGCGGGCATCCTGCTCTTTCCATTCTTCCCGGTAGGCAGCGGTAAGCAATTGCAGCGGCCCGGACTGGTCTGCTATGTAGCTCCTGAGCGCTACCGGGAGGGGATAAGCTGAGCTGCCGGACGGGAGAGCATAGCAAATGAGAGCGGCGAGATCCCAGAGCGCGTCGCCGGTTGACATTTTCTCCCAGTCGATTATTTTGATCTCTCCCCGCTTATTCACCAGGATATTCCCCGGCTTGAGGTCGTTATGGAGGATGTTCAGGGGATCCCACACGTCGTTGAGCCCAAGGATCGCCGCCTGCAGGCTGCTGTTCCGGAGAATGTACTGCGTGATTTTCCCGTTGTTTTTCCACTCGCTGCGATGCATCAGGGGCGGCCGCTGGTCATTGGTGGCAGCATGTACGGGGATGCGCCCGATCCGGGCAAGGGCTGCAGCTGTTTCAGGCCGGTGCCCGGCCACCAGGTCAACGGGCCGGTAGCCTTGCAGCAGCTCTGAAACCGCTATGGAATATACCGGATCATAGTGATACAGGCGGGGCAGGAGCGGTGCTACCGGTGTAAAGCCGGGGTGGGAAACGCTGGCCTCGTAAAAGGCCATTTCAAAAGAAAAAGCGGCCTTGTCGTATTCCCCTCCATGGCAAAGTTGTTTAATAAAGAACTTTTTCCCATTTTTATGAGTCAGTTGAAAGCTCAGGTTTCTTGCCAGAAGAACCTTAACCGTATAAAACTCTTTTGAAAACTCGTGTATGTCCAGGAACCCCCTCAGGAAGAGGTAGAAACCAACATTCTCTTTGGTTAAAATCAGTTCTTGTGTCATTTTGCCTGCTGGCTTCCCGGGGTGTATCCGCCTCAGAAACCGATTCGTTGAAGGTGCTGTACCGTTCAGCTGTTCAAGATACGGTAAAGATACGTATCCTGAATGAAATAGGCAGGAAATATTACCGTGCAGGCATGCCTGATTCGGCAATTGCATACTTCGGGAAAAGTTTGAAGCTCAAATCTGTCAACGATGTGGAGCGCTGGGAAATACTGAGCTACCTGGGCGTATGCCATGTCATGAAAGGCACGCATCCGCTGGCGCTCAATTATTACCTGCAGTCGCTGGCTGTGGCCAGGGCTTTGGGAGATTCGCTGCGGGTGAGTGGAGCTTACCGGGGTATAGCCGACAGCTATTCGCGCCTGAACAAGCCGGAAACGGCTGTGTTGTATTACGATAAGGCCATCCGCTATTTGAAAGAGCAGCCGGGAGCGTTCAAAGAATATGCAATAGCTTTAAACAACAAGGCCAATAACCTCCGGAGGGCAGGCCGGTACCGCGAAGCCCTGGAAATCTATGAAAATAACCGGGCCCGGCTTGAGCAGGCTCTCCCGGAGCAGGGCGTAGCCAATGCCTACGAAGAGATCGGGATCTGCTATACGTACCTGAAAGAATACCCCGAGGCGGAAAAGTACCTTCTGAAATCGCTTGAGCTCGCCGGTACCTCCCCGGATGACCTGAAGCTGCTGGTTACCATCTACTATTCGCTGGCCGATCTCTATTTCCGGTGGGACGGGAAAACCGAAGCCGCCAAACGGTATGGCCTGCAGGCTTTTGAGCTGTCGAGAAAAAATAATTTTGATACCGTCCTGTTGTCGGTCTCTGAGCTGATCTACAAGATCTACAAAGCCGAAGGCAACCGGGAAAAAGCGCTGTACTTTCACGAGGTTTTCATGGAAGTGAAAGATAAAAATTACAAAATAGAGCAGGAGAAAGCCGAACAGGCGGTACGTATGGAGTACGAGAATTCCATCGTGAAAGAACAGAATCTGCGGCAGTCGGAAAGAATTCAGCTGCAGGAGCGGCTACAGTACATGCTGGTGGGGTTTCTGCTGGTGCTTTCACTGCTGTTTGTGCTGCTTTACCGGAGCCGGAAAAAGATCAGCCGTCAACAGCAGATGATACAGGAAAAGAACGAAGAGCTTGCCGGTTTTAACCGGAAGCTGGAACAACGCGTAATCGAAAAGACCCGTGAGCTGGATGCCATGAACCGCGACCTCGTGCGGCTGAACAATGAGCTGGTAGAGTCTATTGTAAAAGGACAGACCATAGAAAGGAAAAGAGTGGCGGCAGAGCTGCACGATAACCTGGGAAGCCAGCTGGTGGCGCTGAAGTGGCTGTACGGTAACCTGGAATCGGAAACAGACCGGGCGGAGTTTGACAGGAAATACGGGCAGATCAGGGAGCTGATTGACAGGAGCTACCGGGCTGTCAGGGAAATTTCGCACAACATGCTGCCGGAAGAGTTTGAAGAGAACGGGCTGGCCGGCGCTACGGTCCGTTTGCTGGATAACGTAAACGGTTCGGGCAAGATAAAATTCAGGGCTGATTTTTCTTCCTACAACGGCCTGGAAAGAAAAAAGGAATTTGAAATTTACCATATCCTGATGGAGCTGACCACCAATACCCTGAAGCACTCACGTGGACACGAAGTATTGCTGGTAGCCGAGTCTACGGGCGCTTCGGGAGCATGTATTCAATACCACGAAGACACACCCGGCAACCCCTACATCGAAAACCGCGAGGGAAAGGGAATGAAAAACATAGAAGACCGGGCTCTCCTGATCAGGGCAAAAATAGGGATATTCAGTAAATAGAATTGAAATCGGTTGTTGAATAATTTTTTGACAGCCGATTTTGTTTTTTTAAAGAAATGCTAGCCAGAGATTTTGCTGATGGGATACTATGTTGTTGTCAAGGGCC
>NZ_JBFOLH020000026.1:0-21384 GCF_040829825.2 Leadbetterella sp. DM7
GATATGGCCAGGTTGCATACGCGTTACGCACCCGTTCGCCGGTGACATTGCTGCCCCCTCGACTTGCATGTATTAAGCCTGCCGCTAGCGTTCATCCTGAGCCAGGATCAAACTCTCCATTGTAAATGTTTACACATCGTATGAAGTTTGCCTTTCTCTTTTTTCTTACCTGTTTTTATTTCACAGCTCGGCTCTCGCCTCCCTGTGGTAAAGACAAAATCGCTTTCGTCTCTACTGTGCTTCCATCTTTATCCCCAACAAGTTAATGAACTTTATCCCACTTATCGTGAGCTCGTTTGCCCTACTCCTCTTTCCCTCTCTCCGGCCTTCCTCTTCCCCTCTCTCGTCGTTTGGGAGTGCAAAGGTAGAAACATTTTTTTACATGGCAATACTTCCTTCAAAAAAAAACTACTTTTTTTCGAATATTTTTTCAGGTTTTTCCGTATCTGTTTATTCCTCAGTCAGATGCATTAAAAACTTTTTTTTCACGTTCCGGTATCTGCCTCAGGAGGCCCCTCCGGTATGCCGTAAACAGGCCGGCGCTTTTGTTTTCTTTACTACCCGAACAGCCGCTACTGCCACTTATTATGTATATGTATAGTATTCCCCCACCCGTTATTTCCCGACCGGATAAAAATACAGCAATCTGCCTGTTCCGGGAAGACCTCGCGGAATGGCGGCCCTCCATCCACTCTCCCCTAACCAACCCCTGCCCTCCTTAAAACCGCGCCCCCACCCCGGCGTATCCCTGCCAACAGGCGCCCGGATCTTCCGGTGCCGCCTGCCCGGCACAGCCCTGTATAATAAGGCCTATATAATTATATACTATAGAGCCCCGCGCGGCCCCGGTAAAACGGCCGTCTGCCGTGACCGGATACCCGCATGCCGGGTGCGGCCGTTCACACCGGAAAAACGATCCTTCCCCGGGGCAACGAATCGTATAGGATAAATGCTATTTCAGGTGCCGCTCATAAATGGAACTTTTGAAAGATAAGACACTTAGTTTATTGATTATAAGTTTATTAAATTCTATTTAAAATAGTTCTAAATTTTCGCGTACCCCGAAAATTCACAATGCATATTTTGTTCCCAACTATTCCTCCATTAGTTTTGCAGTCTGGATGAAATAGCAATATTCTGTTAAATATGTTACATATCATTACGAGGAAATTCTTACTTCTAATCACCTTTGTATTTTTGTCAGGTCAGGGTGTTTTCGCACAGGAAGCCGCAGCTCCCGCTGCTGAAGCCGCCTCAGCCGGAGGAACAGGTGACCCGGCAGCAGGAGAAACCCTTTTCAAAAACAACTGTAAGCAGTGTCACTCCCCGGAAGACAAGATAGTGGTGGGGCCCGGTCTGAAAGGCGTTGAAGAAAGAAGGGATTTTGCCTGGATCAAATCATGGATCCAAAACCCTGATAAAGTCATTAAAAGCGGTGACAAGTACGCCAATGATCTTTTCAATAAGTTCAACAAGCTGCAAATGACCGCCTTCCCGGCCTACGGTGACAAAGAGATACACGATATCCTGGCCTATATCAAGAAAGCCAACGAAGCTCCGGTAGCCGCTGCAGGAGCAGCAGCCGGTGCTGCCGCAGGCGGACAGGAAGCAGGCGGGGGTAAATTCTTTAATATTATCCTGGTTTCGCTCCTTGGTATCATGGTATTGGTGCTGGTAGCTCTCCTGGCGGTGATCCGCCTGCTGAACACCCTCTCCAAATCAGACGAAAGCCTTACGCAGGAGCTGGCTCAGCCGAAACCTTCCCTGGGAGATAACCTGAAGGCCCTCTTCAGCAATTCTACCGTGAGGAGCGCTATTATCTGGCTCTTTATCATACTGGGCACCAAAGCCACCCTCGACGGGCTGTACAGCATTGGTGTTCACCAGGGATATGCCCCGGCTCAGCCCATCAACTTCTCGCATAAGCTTCATGCAGGCGATATGGAGATTGATTGCGGTTACTGCCATACCGGCGTATACAAAGGCAAGCAGGCCGGTATCCCTTCGTCAAGCATCTGTATGAACTGTCACAATACCATCAAACGTGAATCTCCTGAGATCCAGAAGATTTACCGGGCTATTGAAACAGACACACCGGTAGAATGGGTACGGGTACATAACCTTCCTGATCTGGCTTACTTTAACCACTCGCAGCATACCGTGGTAGGCGGACTGGATTGTGAAAACTGTCACGGCGACATCAGAAATATGGAAGTGGTTCAGCAAAGACACTCGCTGACCATGGGCTGGTGTATTGACTGTCACCGGCAGACAGATGTTAACTCAAAAGGTAATGCGTATTACGACAAGTTGCTGTCAGCGCATGAGCAGGTGTCTTCGAAACCAATGAAAGTAGAAGATATCGGCGGATTGGAATGTGCTAAATGTCACTATTAATTACCTTTAATTAAAACTGGAATTTTACTTACATTATACTCATGGAGGATACTAACAAAAGGTATTGGAAAGGTATTGAAGAGTTAAAAAATGATATCAACGTCGTAAAAAACGCCGATAAAGAATTTAACTTTGATGAAATAGAAGGGGGAACCTACCGCAGGGATTTCCTTAAAGTTCTCGGCTTTGGAATGGCCGCCGTTTCCCTGGCAGCCTGCGACGCCCCCGTAAGACATACTATTCCTTATCTGAATAAACCGGTGGATGTCGAGCCGGGCATTCCCAACTACTATGCTTCATCGTATGTACAGGGTGGCGATTACGCCAGCATCCTGGTGAAGACGGTAGAAGGCCGGCCCATCAAAATAGAAGGAAATGATCTTTCTTCTGTTTCCAAAGGATGCCTGAGCGCTTCTGTTCACGGCTCCCTGCTGTCACTATACGATAACGATCGCCTGAGAACACCTGTTAAAAACGGGAAAGAGATCGGTTGGGACAAGCTGGACAAAGAGGTGATGGCCGGGCTGGCTGCCGCTTCCAATATCCGCATCGTATCCAACACCATCCTGTCGCCCACCTTTAAAAAGGTGATTGGCGATTTTACGGTTAAATATCCTTCTGCAAAGCTGGTTCAGTACGATGCCAATTCGGCTTACCCGCTGGTGCAGGCTAACGAGAAGAGCTTTGGCAAGGCGGTTATTCCTGACTATAAATTTGAAAATGCAGATGTGATTGTCGGCATCAACGCCGATTTCCTCGGCGCCTGGATCAGCCCGATTGAATACAATGCCGGCTGGGTGGCCAACCGGAAAGTAAGCAGTGCCAAAGACGGTAAGAAAACCATGTCCAGGCACTACCACTACGAGCCTACCATGTCCCTTACCGGTGCCAATGCCGACTACCGCGGCCGCTATAAGCCGTCTCAGGAAGGTCTGCTGGTAGCCAACCTCTATAACCGGGTTTCGGAGAAGCTGGGACAAGGCTCTCCGCTGGCTGTTCAGAAAGCCGACTTCGAATTCCTTGATAAATGTGCGGCTGACCTGGTTAAATCAGGCGCCAGAAGCCTGATCGTCAGCGGATCGGGTGATGTTTCCACCCTTGTTCTTGTGAATGCCCTGAATGCCCTGCTGGGTACCGTGGGTACTACCATCGACTTTGGGAACACCGTAAATTACCGCCAGGGGAACGATGCCGAAATGAGCCAGTTCATTGCCGACCTGAACAGTGGTGCCGTAGATGCCGTTATCTTTGTAGATGCCAACCCGGTATACGACCACCTGAAAGGGGCTGAAATTGAGAAAGGACTTAAGAAAGCGAAGCTGACCGTGGCCATCAACGACCGGGCCGACGAAACCGCTTCAAACTGTACATACATTGCTTTAAATACGCATTTCCTGGAAAACTGGGGTGACGCCTGTCCGAAAACCGGCTATTACTCGCTTATCCAGCCTACGATCTCCAATATTTTCAAGTCGCGTCAGCCGGAAGCCAGCTTCCTGAAATGGTCAGGTTCTGCTTCTTCTTACCACAAATACCTGAAAGACAACTGGGAATCGAACATCCTGAACGGGAAGTCATGGACACAGACTCTCCACGACGGGGTATATGAATTAGGGGCTTCCCCCGTAGCGGGCGCCACTTTCATCGGGAACATCCAGGAAGCAGCCGCTCAGGCCACCGCTCCGAAAGGAAACGGCCTGGAGCTTTATGTATTTGAAAATACCACCATCGGTACCGGTAAAAACGCCAATAACCCCTGGTTACAGGAAACACCGGATCCGATTTCCAAAGTAACCTGGGAAAACACAGCGGCTTTCTCCCTGAGAACCGCTACCGAGCTGGGGATTGCCCAGGGCGACTGGGTGAAAGTAACAGCCGGGAACACCTCCATAGAGCTGCCTGTGCTTATCCAGCCGGGACAACCCGACGGAACCGTGGCAGTTGCCCGGGGATACGGCCGCACCAAAGCCGGGAAAGCCGGGAATGTGGGAGCAGACGTTCTGCCGCTCCTGAGAAGCTCTAAAGGTGCCGGAAACTTCTGGACAGACGGCATACAGATCGAAAAAACCAAATCAGGCTATACCCTGGCCCAGACCCAGACCCATGAAACCTACATGGGCCGTAAAGCGGTGGTACAGGAGACCATCCTGGGCGAATACATTAAAAATGTAAAAGCCGGAAGGTTTGAACCGATGATCGCTACATCGGAAGGCCCTAAGCGCCCCAACACCATTTCCATGTGGAACGGGCACGAGAAGAAGAATCACAGCTGGGGAATGGTCATTGACCTGAATACCTGTACCGGGTGCGCCGCCTGTGTGGTAAGCTGCCAGGCTGAAAACAACATCCCGGTGGTAGGTAAAGCCGAAGTTGCCCGCGCCAGGGAAATGCACTGGGTGCGTATTGACCGCTATTACAGCTCGGATGCCCCCCGTGAAACCGGTTATAACCCGAACGGCTACAAAGCCATGGAAGTGGCTTCTGATAACCCCGAAGTGGTATTCCAGCCTATGATGTGCCAGCACTGCTCTAACGCACCGTGTGAAACCGTATGTCCGGTACTGGCCACTACCCACTCTTCGGAAGGACTTAACCAGATGACCTACAACCGTTGTGTGGGAACCCGTTACTGTGCGAACAACTGCCCGTACAAAGTAAGACGTTTCAACTGGTTCAAATACTTCGAAAACGATGATTTTGATTATGCCTTCAACAATGAGCTGGGCCGGATGGTGATCAACCCGGAAGTAACCGTACGCTCAAGAGGGGTAATTGAGAAATGTTCGATGTGTGTTCAGCGGATCCAGGCCGGGAAACTGGTAGCGAAAAAAGAGAAGAGACCTTTAAAAGACGGCGACATCAAGCTGGCCTGCGGTTCTTCCTGCCCTACCGGCTGTATCACGTTTGGCGATATGAACGATCCGGAATCTGAAATCTCGAAACTGCTGGCCAACGAAAGAGAAGGACGTGCCTTCCACATGCTGGAAGAAATAAACGTACAGCCTCAGTTAAGCTACCTGGTTAAGGTTCGGAACAAAGACAAAGAAGATTCGAAAGTATTGTCATAAGAGAAATTAGTAATCAATTAATAAAGAAAGCCTAACTTATTTAGGGAACAATTATGTCATCAGTAGTTTCACCCATAAGAGAGCACTTGGTAACGAATGGTAAAACCCACCACGATGTTACGGAGGATATTTGCAGACACGTAGAAGCCAAACCTACCAAAGAATGGAAAATAGCATTCACCATATCCCTGATCGTACTGGTATACGGTAGTTTCTGGGTAATGAGAACCTGGTGGGAGGGACTGGGCGTCTGGGGTCTGAACAAGACCGTAGGCTGGGCCTGGGATATCACCAACTTCGTATGGTGGGTGGGTATCGGTCACGCCGGAACCCTGATCTCCGCCATCCTTCTGCTCTTCCGTCAGAAATGGAGAACCTCAGTTAACCGTGCGGCAGAAGCCATGACCATCTTTGCCGTAATATGTGCCGCCTCTTTCATTGTCATGCACATGGGACGCCCCTGGCTGGCTTACTGGGCGCTTCCGTTTCCTAACACGTTCGGCTCCCTGTGGGTAAACTTCAACTCACCGCTGGTATGGGACGTTTTCGCGATCTCTACCTACTTCTCGGTGTCCTGCCTGTTCTGGTACATCGGTATGGTACCTGACCTGGCTACCATCCGTGACCGCGCTACCGGCATCCGGAAAACCATTTACGGCATCCTGTCACTGGGATGGACCGGCGGAGCCAAAACCTGGGCAAGATACGAGGACGTTTCTCTGATTCTTTCCGGTCTTTCCACTCCCCTGGTACTTTCGGTACACACCATCGTATCCTTTGACTTTGCCACTTCGGTGATTCCGGGATGGCACACCACCATCTTCCCGCCTTACTTCGTTGCGGGGGCCATCTTCTCGGGCTTTGCCATGGTGCAAAACCTGATGCTGATCACCCGGGTGGTATACAAGCTTGAAGATTACATCACCCTGGAGCACATCTCCCTGATGAACAAGATCATTACCCTTACGGGTTCTATTGTGGGTATCGCCTACATCACCGAGTTCTTCATTGCTGCATACTCAGGGGTGGAATACGAAAAATATGCCTTCCTGAACCGGGCTACCGGTCCGCTGTGGTGGTCTTATGCCGCCATGATGACCTGTAACGTGCTTTCACCACAGGTATTCTGGAGCGAAAAGCTCAGGAAAAACATCGTTCTGTCTTTTGTAATTGCCGTTATTGTAAACATAGGGATGTGGTTCGAGCGTTTCGTGATCATCGTTACCTCCCTCCACAGAGATTACCTGCCTTCCAGCTGGACCTATTTTACACCGCGTATGGGGGATATCGGTGACTATATATTCTCTTTCGGATTATTCGGAACGCTGTTCCTCCTGTTCTCTAAATTCCTGCCGGTTATTAACATGGCGGAAGTGAAGGCAGTGTTGAAATCGTCTTCCGAAAGAAAACCCGGTGACAAGCATTAATTTTTAAGACATATAGAATTTATCAGAATATAAAAATGGCTGGAAAAAGATATTTAGTAGGAATCTTCGGAGATGAGGATATAGTACTGGAAGCCGCGTCAACCGTTAGACAAAAAGAGGTTAAGATACAGGAGGTTTACTGTCCTTACCCGGTGCACGGCCTTGATCAGGCGCTGGGATACGACAGGCCCCGCATGGGTGTTCCTGCTTTCTTCTTCGGGTTAACCGGAACCACCCTGGCTTTTCTTCTTACATTCTGGACATTGGGCTGGGACTGGCCGATGAACATCGGGGGAAAGAACTTTATTCCCTTCCCTACCAATATTCCTATCGTGTTTGAGCTGACCGTGCTTTTGGCCTCCTTCGGTATGGCATTCACGTTTTTTATCACCGAAGGTCTCGGACCTACCGCCAAACCGGTAATTTTTGACGAACGTTCTACCGATGACAAGTTCGCCATGGCCATAGATTTAAGTAAAAACAAGATCTCTGACGAGGAGATTACGCAGATCCTGAAAGATGCAGGTGCGGAACAAGTGAATGTTAAAGAGGTATAAAATTATGAAAATGAACAATAGATTAGCAGGATTAGTACTGTTTACCGCACTTGCTGCCGGTCTCACTTCATGTGATCGTACCCAGAGAACAGGATGGGAATTTGCGCCGAACATGTACAACTCCGTTGGATACGAAGCGCAGACCCAGATCGACAAAAATGCCATTAACCCGTACGGTATGAACATGCGTCTCCCGGTAGAAGGAACAGTAGCCCGGAGAAACTACCATACCACCTTTAAAACGGGCGACAGCACAGAGGTGCATGACCTGATGATATACAATCTTACCCGCGATGACGTGGAAGCCTCCGAAACGCTGGTTAACCCTGTACCCCTCAACGAAAAAACACTGGCAGAGGGTGAAGTGCTCTTTAAAAGAAACTGTTCTCACTGCCACGGTGCTACCGGCGGTGCTGACGGTAAAGTAGCGGATATCTATAACGGGGTGCCATCTTATACCTCAGATGCCGTTAAGAATCTGCCTGCCGGCAGGATTTTCTTCGCCATCACCTACGGTAAGGGAAGAATGTGGCCGCATGCAGCACAGGTTAACCCTGAAGAAAGATGGAAAATCGTCCACTTTGTACAAAAATTACAAAAAGGAAGCTGATATATACTGAAAAAAGAAATTTATTATTGGAATATAAGTTAACATTATAATGGCTCACAAGCACGATATACCCTCTCTTGACGAATCATTTGAATTCAGTCCGGCCCTCAGAAAAAAGCTGATTCTGACAGCATTGTTAGGGGTGGTTCTGGTTGCCCTTGGTGCTTTTCTCATTCACAAAGGGTGGGCTCCGGGACATGGGGATCATCACGAAGTTGTTCATCACGAAGCACATGCGGCAGACGCTCATGCAGAAGAGCATGGCGGAGGTCATCATGAAGCCCCTACCCTGGCTAACCGCCTGGTAGCCAACCTCTGGATGAACAGCGTATACTTTATAGGAATAGCCCTGGTAGGATTGTTCTTCATTGCCTACAACTATGTGGCTAAAGCCGGCTGGCAGGCGTCTATGAAGCGGGTAGCTGAAGCATTTCCGGCATTTGCCCTCGTGCCCTCAGTGATCATGCTTGTGCTCTTCCTGGTGCCTTCTACCCGTCACATGATCTTCCACTGGACGCACGAAGGGATCACCGATCCGGCCTCACCGTCTTATGACGCCATCATTGCCACCAAAAGCTGGTTCCTGAACTACCCGTTCTTCCTGCTGCGTATGGTGATTTACTTCGTAATCTGGTATTTCCTCTGGATCCAGATCCGGAAATTCTCTCTCCAGGAGGATCAGTACGGCGGGCTCGACTACTATTACAAAAGCAGAAAATATTCCAAAATATTCCTGTTGTTCTTTGCGGTAACATCTTCTACTGCCGCCTGGGACCTCACCATGTCAATTGATACCCACTGGTTCTCTACCATGTTCGGCTGGTATCACCTGTCTTCATGGCACGTGGCCGGTCTTTCTGCCATGATGCTGGCCATCATATTCCTGAAAGAGAACGGTTACCTGAAAGCGGTGAACATGAGTACGATCCAGGACCTGGGCAAGCTGATCTTCGGCTTCTCTATTTTCTGGACCTACACCTGGTTCAGCCAGTACCTCCTGATCTATTATGCGAACCTTCCGGAAGAAACCATCTATTTCCAGGAGCGTACAGGCGGATACGGCGGCCGTTACCTGGCTCCGTTCCTGCTCAGCCTGGTACTTAACTTTGTATTTCCGTTCCTGATTCTTATGGCCAGGAACTCAAAACGTAATTTTACCTTACTTAAGCTGGCTTGTGTGGCTGTACTGGTGGGTCACTGGTTTGATTTCTACCAGATGATCATGCCGGGTGTGGCGAAAGACCAGGGAGGTATCGGCCTGATTGAAGTGGGCACCACCCTGGCATTTGCATCAGTATTCATTTATTTCGTGGCTAACCAGTTAACCAAAGCTAATCTCTATCCGAAGAACCATCCGTTCCTGGGCGAGAGTACCCACCACGATATATAATTTTTTAAATAAGCGTTATTTATTACAAGATGACATACATAATTGCAATACTGACCATTCTGTTTGTAGTTCTAACCTTTAAAGTTATAGCGCAAACCAGAAAGATTATTAAAACCAACAGAGGGGAGACCGGAGAGGGCGGTCCTTCGTACCAGGGAGCCCCTGATTACGCCAATAATATGAATGCAGCAGCCCTGCTGATATTCTGGATTCTGGCGGTGGTCGCTATTACCTGGTCTTATATTCACTACTCCCAGTTCTTCCTGCCGGAAGCTTCTTCCGTACACGGTAGAAAAACCGACTTCTGGTTCTGGGTATCTATGGGTATTATTACCGTTGCTTTCTTCCTGGTAAATACCTTCCTTTTCCTTTTCTCTTATATTTATCGTCATTCTCCAAAAAGAAAATCGTCGTTCTATACCCATAACAATACCCTGGAGGTTATCTGGACCACCGTTCCTGCTGTAGTAATGACCGGGCTGGTACTTTCCGGGCTGGTGGTATGGAATGAGATTACTTCAGAAGCCCCTGAAGACGCGGAGATCATCGAGATCACCGGCCGGCAGTTTGCCTGGATGGTAAGATACTCCGGAGAAGACGGGGAATTCGGCAAATCAAATTACAAGCTGATGGACGACGGTATGGGCAACCCGCTCGGGGTTGATTTTACCGATCCGAACGCTTTTGACGACTTCTCCAGCGCCAGCGAGCTGCATATCCCGAAAGGCAAGCCCGTTCTGCTCAGAATCAGGGCCCGTGATGTGCTTCACAGCGTTTACATTCCGCACATGCGGGTGAAAATGGACGCCGTTCCCGGTATGCCTACCAAGTTCTGGTTTATTGCTGACAAGTCTACCGACGAGATGAAAGCCCTTCTGAACAACTCTGATTTCGACTACGAAATAGCCTGTGCCGAGATTTGTGGTAAATCACACTTCGGTATGCGCCTGGTGCTGAAGGTAGATGAGCCTGAAAATTACGAAAAATGGAAACGGGAACAGAAGACCATCCTGACCCTGAATCCTGACCTGCTGGTGAAAGTTCCTGAGAAGCTGAAAGCAAAGGCACTGAAATATATTGAAACAGAAGCCCCTGCGGCAGCGGCCACAGATTCAACGGCTACCCCCGTAGCAGCAGCAGTAGAAACTAAATAAGAATTAAAAAAAATACGAATATAGATATGGCAGCTCATTCAATAGCAGAAGGACACGGTCATGCGGAACACGAACATGAGGAGCACCACGAACAAGGCTTCTTTGGTAAATATATATTCTCGCTGGACCATAAGACAATTGCCAAACAGTACCTTATTTCAGGGATCATCTGGGCGGTTATCGGAGGATTAATGTCTGTAATTTTCCGTTTACAGCTGGCTTTCCCGGATATGGATATGACTTTTCTGAAGCCAATCCTGGGCCATTGGATCAATGAATCGGGTAAGCTGGATAACAATTTTTACCTGGCACTGGTAACCATGCACGGTACCATCATGGTATTCTTTGTACTTACGGCAGGTTTGAGCGGTACCTTCTCTAACCTCCTTATTCCGTTACAGGTAGGTGCCCGTGATATGGCCTCCGGCTTTATGAACATGATCTCCTACTGGTTATTCTTCATAGCAGGCCTCCTGATGCTGATCTCGCTGTTCCTGCCGCACGGCCCTGCCGGTGGCGGATGGGTGATCTACCCGCCGTTAAGCGCCCTTGAAGAGGCTAACCCCGGTTCAGGTGCGGGTATGACGCTCTGGCTGGTGGCAATGGCCATATTTATTGCGTCAAGCCTGCTGGGTAGCATAAACTATGTAACCACCATTCTTAACCTGCGGACCAAAGGGATGTCAATGGACAAGCTGCCGTTGACCATCTGGTCGTTCCTGTTTACCGCCATCCTGGGGATCCTCTCTTTCCCTGTGCTGTTTTCAGCGGCGCTTCTGCTGATCTTCGACAGGAGCTTCGGAACCAGCTTCTATCTTTCTGACATCTATATTCAGGGGCAGGCACTTCCAAACCAGGGAGGTAGCCCTATCCTGTTCCAGCACCTTTTCTGGTTCCTGGGCCACCCTGAAGTATATATTGTGATCCTGCCGGCCTTCGGTATTTCATCGGAAATTATTTCCACGAACTCCAGGAAGCCGATCTTCGGGTACAAAGCGATGATCCTTTCCATGCTGGGTATCATGTTCCTGGCTTTCATTGTGTGGGCTCACCACATGTTTGTGACCGGTATGAACCCGTTCCTGGGCTCGATCTTCATGCTCCTGACGCTGATCATTGCGGTTCCATCGGCGGTGAAAGGCTTTAACTACATTACCACACTATGGCGGGGTAACCTGATCTTCACGCCGGCTATGCTGTTTGCTATCGGTATGGTGTCGTTCTTTGTTTCAGGTGGTCTGACCGGTATCATTCTCGGAAACGCCGCTCTTGACATTCAGCTGCACGATACATACTTTGTGGTAGCGCACTTCCACCTGGTGATGGGTTCGGCGGCCTTCTTCTCGATGATTGCCGGGGTATACCACTGGTTCCCTAAAATGTACGGCCGGATGATGAACAAAACCCTGGGGTATATTCACTTCTGGATCTCGTTCATCGGGGTATATATGGTGTTTATTCCTATGCACTACATCGGTATTGCGGGCTTCCCGAGAAGATATTACCAATGGTCAGGGTTCAAAACATTTGATACCTTTGCCGATCTCAATATCGTGATCAGTGTTGCTGCAATTATTACCGTATTTGCGCAGTTCATTTTTATCTATAACTTCTTCTACTCCATGTTCAAAGGGCAGAGGGCTTCGGCCAACCCGTGGAAATCAAACGCGCTGGAGTGGACCACCCCGGTAAATGTGGGTCACGGCAACTGGCCGGGAGAAATTCCTACCGTATACCGGTGGCCGTATGATTACTCCAAGCCGGGTGCGCCGGATGACTTCATCCCGCAGAACGTACCGTTCTCAGCAACACCTGAGTCAAATACTCCGGAAGAAAACGAGCTGATCGAAAAAGAGAAGGAGATAGAGAATATTAAATACGATTATTCTATTCCGGACTGATAGGTCCAGCAGATAGTGGGAAGGTCATTCAGGAAATTTGCTATCAGTACAGTCATCGCCGTTATCTTTCTGATATTTGTCGGCGGGTTTGTGCGGGCAACCGGGTCAGGCATGGGGTGCCCCGACTGGCCCAGGTGCTTTGGGATGTGGGTACCCCCTACCTCTGTTGATCAGCTTCCTGTCAATTACCAGGAGGTATTCGGCGCCAAGCTGAAAGGTGAAGTAGAATTCAACGCTGTCAAGACCTGGACCGAATACGTTAACCGCCTGGTAGGCGTTTCGGTAGGTATCTTTATTTTCATCACGGTGATCCTGGCTTTCCGGGCTTACTTTAAAACGGAAAAAAAGATTTTCTACATCTGCCTGCTCGCTTTTGTGCTGGTAGCGTATGAAGGCTGGCTGGGGGCCAAAGTAGTAGCTTCAGAACTGGCACCGGGCCTGATCACCCTTCACATGGTAGTGGCGGTATGCATACTGGCCCTCCTGATCTGGGCCGTCTTAAAATCTTACCAGGGGCATCCGTTGACCCGGGGCACCGAGAAGACGGCCGATATCCAATTCCTGCTGATGATGGCCCTCTTTGTAACCATCGGTCAGATTGTGTTCGGAACGCAGATCCGCGAAGGAATTGACCATGCCCAGCGGCTTCTCGGGGATCATAACCGGGACATGTGGGTGAACGAGGTAAAAGGTAAAGTTATTTTTCATGCCGTGCTGTCAGTGATTATTCTGGTATTGCAGGGCTTAATTTATAAAAAAGTAAAAGGCAGGTTTGAAAGCCGGATTCTTAAAAGCTTCGCAGCATGGGCACTTATCCTGGTCATCACCGAAGTAGTTTCCGGAGCCGTGCTTGGCCTGGCGGGTTTCCCGGCTATGCTCCAGCCTTTGCATCTTACATTTTCAGTGGTTATAGTCTCAATACAATTTATCCTGTATTTTGTGCTTAGCCCGGGAATTCATGACCAATGAACAGTACAATAAACATATCAGCAGTTGAAAAACTAAAAGCCTACTTTGAGCTGACCAAGTTCAGGCTTTCGATGACTGTGGTTTTCAGCAGTTGTTTCGGGTATGCCCTGGCTGCCCAGGACCTGAATATAGCGTATCTCCTGGTTTTCGGACTGGCTTCTTTCCTGGTCACGGCATCGGCCAATGTGATCAACCAGATCAAAGAAAAAGACCTTGACCGGCTGATGTCCAGAACCCATTCCAGACCGCTGCCGTCCGGGCGCCTTTCGGTGCAGGAAGCCGCGGCATTCAGCCTGCTGTGCGGTCTTGCCGGCCTGGCCATGATCCTGATCTTATTCAATCTGTATGCGGCCCTGCTGGCTTTGCTTTCGCTGCTGCTGTACGGTTTTGTTTATACCCCGTTAAAGCGGGTAGGCCCCATAGCCGTGGCCGTAGGCGCATTGCCGGGTGCATTCCCGCCCATGATCGGCTGGGTAGCCAGCTCAGGGCATTTCGGACTGGAGCCGGGCATTCTTTTTGCCATCCAGTTTTTCTGGCAGTTTCCGCATTTCTGGGCCATTGCCTGGGTGCTTGACGACGATTACAGCAAGGCCGGGTTTAAGCTGCTGCCTTCCAAGGGCGGCCGCGATCTCTCTTCTGCCTTCCAGATCATGTCGTATACTTTATTTTTGCTGCCGCTCTGCTGGGTTCCTTATTACCTGGGAATGACCGGTATCAACTCAGCGGTTATTGCGCTTCTGTCAGGGGTGCTGTTCCTGGCACAAACCCTGCACCTGATGAAAGAAAGAACCAATAAAGCTGCGCTGAAGCTCATGTTCGGTTCTTTCCTGTATTTACCTGTTGTACAAATCGCCTATCTGCTTGACAAAGTATAAATGATGGCAAAAGTTCAAAATATCAAACCCATCTATACGGTAAACCCCTGGAAGTTTATCATCTGGTTGTTTATCATCTCTATCACCATGCTTTTTGCGGCCTTCACCAGCGCATACCTGGTGCGGAGAGCAGAAGGCAACTGGGTAGAATTTGAGATTCCGTCTATTTTTTATGTGAGCACGGCGGTATTGCTGCTGAGCAGCATTACCATGCACCTGTCGGTCAAAGCCGCGCGGAAAGACGATATTGTCAGGCTGCGCAGGCTCATCACCCTGACTGTTGTAGGCGGCATTGCCTTCCTGGTGCTGCAGGTACTGGGCTGGCAGGAGCTTCAGAAAGCCGGAATTTATGTAAAGGGAAACCCGGCAGAATCGTTTTACTATATCCTGACGGGTACGCACCTGTTTCACATTATTACGGGCCTGGGTGTTTTACTGTATGCTTTTTACAGTACCTTCAGAGGAAAGATCCATGCCGGTAACACTACCCAGATAGAAGTTTGTGCCACTTACTGGCACTTCCTGGATATTCTCTGGGTATACCTGTTCCTGTTCCTGATTTATTTCAGATAGTAGTTTTTGAATTAAAGTAATAGATTTATAAATTTGTTTGAATTTTTAACGTACACTTATGGCAGTTGAGAAAACATCTGTAAACCCTCCTCACCTTTTGTGGCAGGGCGGTACCCAACCACTAAAGGCAGGTTACGGTAAATTAATGATGTGGATATTTCTACTTTCCGATGTATTCACATTTTCCGGCTTTCTGGTGACCTACGGGCTGATCCGTTTTGGTTACCCTACTTTCAGTGAAGTAGTAGCCGGAATGACCCACAAGACCTTTGAGTTTTCTCAACAGTACTGGCCCATTCCGGAAAAGGTATTCAAAGCCGTGCCGTTTCTTCACGGCGTGGAGCTTCCCCTTGTATTTGTAGGGATCATGACCTTTATCCTGATCTTCAGCTCGGTAACCATGGTGCTGGCGGTTGAAGCCGGTCACAGGAGAGACAAAGCCGATGTGGAAAAATGGATGCTGTGGACTATCCTCGGAGGGTTTATCTTCCTTTCTTCACAGGCCTGGGAATGGACTCACTTTATTCACGGAACCGACCACGGGCTTACCCTGGCAGACGGAACCACCATTTTCGGCGCTAAGCTGGGGATCAACGAGTACGGTCCGCCAAACTTTGCCAACCTCTTCTTCTTTATCACCGGATTCCACGGATTCCACGTATTTATCGGGGTACTGCTGAATATCATGGTATTTTACAATACCACCAACGGTATATATCAAAAAAGAGGACATTACGAAATGGTAGAGAAAGTAGGTCTTTACTGGCACTTTGTTGACCTCGTATGGGTATTTGTATTTACCTTCTTCTATCTGGTTTAAAAAATTAAAATAATAGTGAAATGGCAGAGCATTCTTCAATAGAAAGACAAGCACCGAACACCAAGCACCTTTGGAAAGTATTCTGGATCCTTCTGGCCCTGACTGCCCTGGAATTCGTTGTGGCGTTTAAGATAGACGCCGATCATTACAAGTGGACCAAGATCGGTATCTTTGTGTTCATGACGATCGTCAAAGCCTATTATATTGTAGGTATATTTATGCACCTGGGCAGCGAGACCAAGTCTTTTATATGGACCATCGTTCTACCCATTATTTTTGTACTCTGGCTAATTGTGGCTCTTTTGGTTGAAGGGCATTACTTTGGTCTGGAAAAGTTCTTCATATAAATGAATAAAACGCTGAAGGCCGGAATACTCTTTGCGATATTGGGTATTCCGGTCTTAACATTTATATTCCTGAAGCTGTTTGGAAAAAACAACTTCGATCTCCCTTACTTTTTCCCGGAGACCGGTGATAACGGTGAGGTAAAGATGATGGCCGGAGACACGGTTTTTGCTACCATGCCCCCGTTTACCCTTGTCAATACCGAGGGCGACAGCACCACTGTACAGCCCGGTAAAATTACCGTGGTCAACTTCTTTTTCTCGCGCTGCGGAACCATCTGCCCCATCACCAATACCAACCTGACAGAAGTGGCCGAAAGCTTTAAGGACAATCCTGACGTGCACTTTTACGGCATTTCGGTCGATCCGAAATACGATACCCCGGCCGTGCTCAAATCGTATGCACGGGCCCTGGGCATGGATCGCCTGCACTACGATCTTCTTACAGGAGACAAGAAATATATCTACGACCTGTCTATTGAAAAATTCCGCCTGCCCGTAGCTGATGCCTCCGAATACGACCCTGCGGTTACCCGGGTAGATGACATGTTCATTCACTCCGATAAGATCATGCTGATAGACCCCGAAGGCCATTTCAGGGGCATCTACAGCGGTACGCAGAGGAGCGAGACAGAACGCCTTAAGCTGGAAATAAAGGTATTGTTAAGTCATGATAAATATGAAAGATAAAATCGGCATCCGTACCATCAATATCCTCTCCGTGGTGATTGTAGTGGTGGTGATGATCATGCTGGGGCTCCGGCAAAAGCCGTATATCGGCGAATGGACAAAGCAGCTCACCTTTGTCAATGCCATCATCAACTCGCTCACGGCTTTTTTCCTGCTGCTTGGCCTGTATTTTATCCGGCAGCGGAATATCCGGGCCCACAAAATGTGCATGTCGGCCGGTTTTCTTCTCGGGGGCCTGTTCCTGGTTTTTTATGTTTTGTATCACATCAGTAACGAAGAAACCCGTTTCGGTGGCGAAGGAGCCCTGCGGTATTTTTATTTCTTCATACTGATTACGCACGTTCTTGCTTCTTTTGTTGTTTTACCTTTAGTACTGCGTGCGTATTACTACGGCTGGAACCGTATGGATGACAGGCACCGGAAAATAGTGAGGTACGCCTATCCTATCTGGCTGTATGTTTCTATTACCGGTGTAATTGCTTACCTGATGATCCGTCCTTACTACACCTTCTGAAACGTATGAAAAAGAGATTCATTTTAACCGCATTGTTCTTTTTGTTTGCCCTGGGTGATATCATGGCTCAATGTGCCATGTGCAGGGCCACAGTAGGCTCTAATTTAAGCGAAGGCAGAAACACGATCGGAACTGGTCTTAATTTCGGAATCCTCTACCTGCTGGTGATCCCCTACCTGATTGTGGGCCTGGGCGTTTTCTTTTATATCCGGGCCGCCAAACAGCGCCTGAAAGAACATGCCGTCATCTGACGGATTTTCTATATATTTACATCCTGTAAAATTACCTTTTAAAAACGCTGACCAATGAAAAACCCCTCTAAACCCGGCCTCAGCGCCGAAAAGAAAAAATGGGTAAAGCCCGAAATTGCCGGTCTTGCTGTAAACACCGGCTTATCCGTTAAAAATATTCCTGATTTTTTCGCTTACGTACAAGCCAGCTGACCCGTATTCAGGTCCTGTATCCGAGCCCTATTTTCCGGCCTAACCGGGGAGTATGGCTTATTTTGTATTGCCGGGGAGGAAGCACCGCTCAGTCACGGCTCAGGAAATAGCCGAACATCAGCGTTTTTAAAAACATCTGCATCCGCATCACCGACCCGGCTCCGGTCTGCCTGATTTCCGCCCATTCTGCCTGTAAGCGAGGAAGATCGAACACCTCACTCACACCCGGGTGAGTGCCAATCCGGTTCAATACGTCTTCTACTCCGTGGGCATCGTCTAAGGTCCTGTACAAAAGATCAGAGGCCTGCAGGCCTTTCCGGTTGCTGTAGAGCACATCGTCGGGCAGGTACCCGTGCATCATATTTTTCAGCACCTGCTTTCCCTTTAATGAGTCGTCAAAAAAGACTTCATTGGGAATAGACAGGCAATACTCAATTACGTTGATGTCGCCGGTCGGATCCCGGAATTCCACACCCGATTCATCCCCGATGAGTTGTCCGAACTGGCACCGCATATTACCGCCCACATCCAGGAGGTGCAGCATGCCGGCGGCCACATCCGGGTAGTATCGGTTGAAACCCCGCTTGTTTTTCCGGATATCGGCGGCCGCTTTTTCCCGGATATGGGGATGCACAAAGCTTCTCTCCAGGTAATTTAAAAGCCCGTCGGGCTTCCGGTCGTAATACCCCTGGAAATAGCGCAGCATCAGGGGTTTTGCCAGGTGTTTGACCAGCCCTTTGAAAGAAGAGCGTATAGCCGGGTGATGCCAGGGCAAAAGATAGGTTATCCCCGGGTAAGAAATGGTGGCGTTACCCATCTCTCCCGTAAGCAGGGCTCCGTATCCCCGCCGGGCTACCTCACCCGGCAGGTCCATTATCCAGAACGCATTACCGGCACCATGAAAACATATCTCCAGCTTTTCAACAGCCTCAATAAAGCCTGCTACCGGGCTGATATGGGCCGAATCCAGCAATACCGGCACTATATTGCCCGCATGCCGTACGGTAGACATAATCTGGGGCGTTTCGTCTAAAAGCCTTCTTCCCGGCTGCTCCTTCAGCTCTTCCCGGAACCGGGGCACATGGCTGAAGGTGTTCAGCTCTTTTCCTTCCTGCTTCAGCAGGCGTGCCGCCATAACCGACACCGATCCGGAGTCAAGCCCGCCGCTCAGCATGGAAGCCACCGGCTTATGGCTTCTCAACCTGGCTCTTACCGCCTCTATAAAGATCTCCCGCAATTCTTCGGCGTAATCGCGCGGGTCTTTGTATTTCCTGAGAGCGATATTTTCCGGGAACCAGTACCTGGAAAGCTTTACATTTCCGTTTTTAAAGCACAGGGTATGTGCAGGAGGCACTATGCCCAGCTCTTCATACGCCTGCGAATCCCTGTCCGGCCACAACAGGAGCATTCCCAGGAAATGCCGCATGTTTACCCGTTTCCGGTAGCCCTCTACGGCAAAAATGGCCTTGGGAGAGGAAGAAAACACCAGGCTTTCTCCGTCCTGGTAATAATATACGGCGGTATATCCGTGCGGATCTCTCGCCACGAAAAGCTCGCGCTCCCGTTCGTCATACACGGCAAACGACCAGTCGCCCTGCAAATGATGCACACATTCCCTGCCCCATTTCTTCCAGGCCCGGCTGATCAGCTCGCCATCTGTCAGTTCGGGATGCAGCCTGACCCCGCACTGCCGTGCAATAGCAGCCCGGTTATCCAGCCGCGCCTCAGAAGTCATCAGCACCTGTTCTTCTTCCAGGTAAACCGGCTGCTTTTCAAACAGGGCTTCCGGCGTATTGTAGGTTAATAAATGGCCAAAGCCTGCTCTTTCCCGGCTCAGGGTCTGAAAATTTTCATGAGGAATATGGCGTATGCCCCCGTACATCCGGTTCAGAACCCGGGGGATCTCTTCGTGCTTCGGACCGATGGCTCCAAAAATAAGGCTCATAGCTTTCAGGCTTTTACTTCACACCGGATAATTTCTTCTTCAATGGCTTTGCTGAAGGTTTCATAGCTCTTCACACCCGCGGGCCTCAGGGCCTTCCAGCCCGGCAGGAGACCCGCCAGGGCAGTCGTATAATGAAAGAGCAGCTTACTCTTGTTCATTCCCCGGATAAACCGGAGAACATATGTGTTATCGTTCAGGTATCTCCAGGTCTCCGTAGCGTTTAGTGCCGCAATATTGACTTCCTCTCCTTCCGTATCCAGGAAAACAATCCCTTTCACCTCTACCCTGTCTGCTGTGAATGAGTGATCAAAGGTATAAGCATATTTCTCCAGGTGGGGCCGCACCCTTCTTTTTTCTTCCGGAGATAGCTTCATTTCTGCCGCTTCTGCCCATAAACGCGTTTCGGGATAAGAAGCCCGGGCGTAGCATTTCCCGCTTTCCATGCTCAGCAGGGCGGTGTCGTCGGTAAAGAGCGGGTACCCCAGCTGTTCCAGCATCAGGGCGGTAGAAGATTTACCGGCTCCGGAAGGTCCCGCTATCAAAAGCACTTCTCCGGGGCGAATAAAAACCCCGGAAACGTGTAAGAGCACCCGGTTACGCTGCAATAGCGCAAGAGGAATACAATGGCTGTAAATAAAAAGAGCTATTTCATATTTGTCCGGTATCTCCGGCTCTACCAGCACCCGGTTTCCCCCGGTAGTGTAATACCGGGCCACCCCCGGTACAGCGGTCAGGCATTCGTGCTCATTAAATACACTGAAATGGGACTGACCCGTAATAGGTTCATTCAATTCTGCCGGCACACGGCCTTTTTGAATACACAGGGAGTGTTCCGAATTTTCTGCCGGCAGCAAGGCCGGTAATTCCAGCTCTGAAATCACGACCTGCCCGTAGATCTGGTACGTATAATGCATTTATGGCTATATTTTCAGGGTGTTCCTGCTTACCGGAACACCCGTAGCAAAAATACAGGATGTCGCGAGATATTCAAGTCGGTAGGATCATAATTTTCCCGGTAGAATTTCATCATTAAAAAAAAATTTCCCGACAGTTGTTACTCCTGTTGAAAGCGCCTATATTTATAAGCAAATTTTAATACCCCAATGAAAACTAAAGCAAATTCAGCCCGCGAAATGGCGGCAAAGAAAAAGTGGGCCCGGCCTGCAATGAGAGAACTGACCGTTCGGAACGGAGGAGCTTCTAATGGAGACATGGCCTTATATAGTGCCGGATCAGTGTAGCTGAGCCCTTTTAAGGGTTTATTAATACCTGGTCGGTGCGCCTGATCAGGTGTTTTTCCCCCGGTTCAGTGCAATACTATTTTGTACATTAACCCTGAAATTCCTATTTTTAAGTGTTCAAACGTATACCCTCTATGAAAACCAAAGCAAATTCAGCCCGTGAAATGGCGGCAAAGAAAAAATGGGCCCGGCCCTCAATGAAAGAACTGACCGTTCGGAACGCAGGAGGAACTTCCGGGGATTTCGCATTTGGAGATTCAGCTCCTGGATGACAGGACGCCCTTATGAGGCTATTCTCTCGTCTGTGAACACCTGGTCAGCCTGCTTGTCCAGGTTTTTTTAGGGCCATTCAGAAAAAGCCCAACTTGTTCATTAAGAACTTGTTGGGCTTTTGATTATCTTTGTATATCACCCCGAATAATACGGTTGGAGCCAAAAATCGGGGTAACGAAACGGAAAAGATATG
>NZ_JBFOLH020000027.1:0-20401 GCF_040829825.2 Leadbetterella sp. DM7
GCATATCTTTTCCGTTTCGTTACCCCGATTTTTGGCTCCAACCGTATTATTCGGGGTGATATACAAAGATAATCAAAAGCCCAACAAGTTCTTAATGAACAAGTTGGGCTTTTTCTGAATGGCCCTATATAGTATAATGTTCCGCAATTTTTAGTTTTTCACTTTTCACTTAATCTTTTATGTCTTATATGCCTGTATGGTCATAAAACAAAAAAGCACCCATTTCTGAGTGCTTTTTGCGGTCCGGACGGGACTCGAACCCGCGACCCCCTGCGTGACAGGCAGGTATTCTAACCAGCTGAACTACCGGACCAAATTTCTTTATTTTAACGGACTCTTCAGCGACCCTCCCGACGTGTCGGGATATTCTAACCAGCTGAACTACCGGACCAAATTTCTTTATTTTAACAAGCCCTTCAGCGACCCTCCCGATATGTCGGGATATTCTAACCAGCTGAACTACCGGACCTTTTTACTTCCTCCCGGCCTTTTCAGACCTCGTTTCCGTTTTGGTGGTGCAAAGATAGCAGCCCGATTTTATTTTACAAAATCAGGCGAAGAAATTTCTCGGAGTTTTTTTGCGGTTTTTTATAAGCGCTTCTCCGACAAATCGTTAGGCCACTTTAATTTTTACAAAAATCTCTGCTTCATCAAAATCTACCGCACGCGCGCCGCTTACTTCTTCCTGAATCTCCAGGCTCAAAGCCTGTACTTCACTGCAGATATAGGCGGAGTGTCTGGTGATGGCCCGCGAAATTTCCTCATCGCTGTCCTGCAGCCATATATTGATCTTATCGGTTACCTCAAAGCCACTGTCTTTCCGAAGGTTCTGGATACGGTTCACAAAATCACGGGCTATTCCTTCCTGCTTCAGGTCTTCGGTCACGTTGATGTCCAGCGCCACGGTCAGACCACCTTCTACGGCCAGCAGCCAGCCGGGGATATCCTCCGTCAGGATTTCCACATCACCCAGGGCTATATCAAAGCCCGAAAGCGAAACCGTACCGGCCGATTCCAGCGTTTTCAGGGACTCTGCCGCCATCCCGGTGATGGCTTCCGCTACTGCTTTCATGTCTTTTCCGAATTTCGGCCCCAGGGTCTTGAAATTGGGCTTTACCTTTTTCTTCAGTATGCCCGAGTCGTCGGTAATAAATTCGATCTCCCTGATATTGACTTCGCTCATGATAATATGGGCCACGCTTTCGATCTCCTCTTTCACGGTACCGTTTAAGGCCGGGATCAGGATCTTCTGCAGCGGTTGCCGCACTTTCAGCCCGCTTTTCTTTCGCAGGGCGTGCACCATAGAGCAGATTTTCTGGGCCAGGGCCATGGCCTCTTCCAGCTCAGCATCTACCCATTCGGGCTCATAGGTATGCCATTCGGTAAAATGAACCGACTCGTACCTGAACGGTGTATTTTTCTCAATAGATTCTGCTCTTACGTTCCGGGTCAGGTTCCTGTACAGCCACTCGGCATAGAACGGCGCAATAGGCGACATCAGCTGTCCTACGGCACAAAGCGCATGCTGCAGGGTCTGGTAGGCCGCCCGTTTGTCATCGGTCAGCTCACCCTGCCAGAAACGCCTCCTGTTCAGGCGAACGTACCAGTTAGACAGGTCGTCGTTCACAAAATCCTGGATCAACCGCCCGGCTTTGGTCGGGTTGTAATTGTCAAACTCTTCGGTTACCTCTTTGACCAGGGTGTAGATCCGCGATACGATCCAGCGATCCAGCTGAGTCAGCTTTTCACGGGGTACCCGGTTGAACTGCTCGATGGTGTAGTTATCGAGGTTAGCATAGAGGGCAAAGAAATTATAGGTATTGGTAAGGGTACCGAACAGCTTGCGCTGCACTTCCAGTACGCCGTCAAGGTTAAACCGGAGGTTATCCCAGGGTTCGGCGTTCGTGATCATATACCAGCGGGTAGGATCGGCGCCATATTTTGATAATGTCTGGAACGGATCAACGGCATTGCCCAGCCGTTTCGACATTTTATTGCCGTTTTTATCCAGCACCAGCCCGGTAGAAACCACGTTTTTAAAAGCTACCGAGTCAAACAGCATACCGGCAATGGCATGCAGGGTGAAAAACCAGCCACGGGTCTGGTCTACGCCTTCGGAGATAAAATCGGCCGGGAAAGCCTTGTCAAAGATTTCCTGGTTTTCAAAAGGGTAGTGCCATTGGGCGTACGGCATGGCGCCTGAATCGAACCATACGTCGATCAGGTCGGCCTCGCGGTACATCACCTGGCCTGAGGTTGACACGAGGTAGATCTCATCTACATAGGGGCGGTGAAGATCCAGTGAAGGCTTGTCGGCCGCTGCGGCCAGGAACGCTTCGTTTTTCGCTCGTTGTCCGTCTGAAAGAACATGGGTATCCAGCGCATTTTTAACGCTTCTCACCAGCTCATCGATGCTGCCGATGCACACCTCGTCGTCTTCGCTTTTCCAGATGGGCAGGGGAGTGCCCCAATACCGGCTGCGGCTCAGGTTCCAGTCTACCAGGTTTTCCAACCAGTTGCCGAAACGGCCGGTGCCCGTGCTTTCCGGCTGCCAGTTAATGGTTTTGTTCAGCTGGGCCAGCTTATCTTTCGCCGCCGTGGTCCGGATAAACCAGGAGTCCAGAGGGTAATACAGCACCGGCTTGTCGGTACGCCAGCAGTGCGGGTAGGAGTGCTCGTAACGCTGCACATTGAACGCCTTGTTTTCGGTTTTCAGCAGGATGGCAATGCGTTCGTCTACCGACAGGTATTTGTCGCGGCCCTGCTTTTGTTTTTCGGCTTCAAGCTCTTCTGCGGTATAATAGGCCTCTTTTACATATTCCAGGGCGAAATCGGTTACTTCTTTCACGAAACGACCTTTCCGGTCCACCAGGGGGGCATCTTTGCCGTTTTCGTCTTCGACCAGGATCGCCGGAATGCCGTTCTGAGCGGCCACACGGTAGTCATCAGCACCGAAAGTAGGAGCAGTGTGCACGATTCCGGTACCGTCTTCGGTGGTGACGAAATCGCCGATGATCACCCGGAACGCCGCCGATTTCGGCTGTACGTAAGGCATCAGCTGCTCATATTCTGCTCCTTCCAGCTGAGCCCCTTTCCAGGTGCCGAGAACCGTCCAGGGAAGGATCTTTTTATCGGAAGCTCCGAAGCCTTCAAAATCGCCGTCTTTGCCTTTTTCGTTAAAATATTTTCCGATCAGGTCTTTGGCCAGGATCACGTTAACCGGGAGAAAAGTATACGGGTTAAACGTTTTTACCAGCGCATACTCAATGCCTTTTCCAACGGTGAGGGCGGCGTTGGAAGGCAGGGTCCATGGAGTGGTGGTCCAGGCCAGGAAATACACGTTATCATCTCCCGCCGCATCAAAAAGAAACTGCGAGCGCTCATTTTTTATCGCCTTAAACTGGGCGGTGAGCGAAGTGTCTTTCACATCCTTATAAGTACCCGGCTGGTTCAGCTCGTGCGAGCTCAGGCCGGTGCCTGCTGCGGGCGAATACGGCTGAATGGTATAGCCTTTGTAAAGCAGGCCTTTGTCGTGCAACTTTTTCAGCAGGTTCCATACCGACTCAATATAGGAGCTCTCATACGTGATATACGGATCATCCATATCCACCCAGTAGCCCATTTTATCGGTCATATCCCGCCAGATATCGGTAAAGCGCATCACCGCCTCGCGGCATTTGCGGTTATATTCTTCCACGCTGATCTTCTTGCCGATGTCTTCCTTGGTGATACCCAGCTCTTTTTCCACCTGCAGCTCTACTGGCAAGCCGTGGGTATCCCAGCCGGCCTTCCGGTTTACCTGGAAGCCGCGCAGGGTTTTGTAGCGGCAGAAGATGTCTTTGATGGTACGGGCCATCACGTGGTGAATGCCCGGAATGCCGTTAGCCGATGGCGGACCTTCATAAAAAGTAAAGGCAGGAGAGCCCGCTCTTACTTCAATGGATTTCTCAAAGATGTTATTCTCTTTCCAAAAAGCTAATATCTCGTCTGCTATTTCAGCGTAGTTGACCGACTTGTATTCCGGGTATTTCATTTCGTCAAAAAAATTGGCTGCAAAGTTACGATTTTTTGAAAGAGATTCTGGAGGAAATACCCGAAAAAGCAGTAGCTTTCGTTATATTTGTTGGAGAGGAACAGATAAAACCGTAATTATTTGTGCATGAACTCTATGCAGCGGGACTTTGTTTCTATATAAAGCAATTTATATCATGACCAGAACACTCACCATAAACGTACCGGAAGGAGAGGTGGAATTCCTGACCCGTGTTTTGAATAAGCTTGGGGTGGAAGTAAAGGAATCGTATGATCCGGAATTTGTAAAAAAAGTAAAAAAGGCCCGCAGTAATGCGAGAAATGGAGAATATGTTACCATAAAGGATACCAAAAATATATGGGAAAGTATTCTATCCGAGTAGAAAAAAAGGCCATAAAGGATCTCGAAAAAATATATAAATCAGGTAATAAAGGGGATATTTCAAAAGTAGAAAAAATATTTCAGGAACTGGAAGAGCATCCGAAAACGGGTACCGGTAAACCTGAAGCTTTAAAAAATGAATTAACCGGTTTATGGTCCAGGCGCATTAATAAAAAAGACCGCCTGGTGTATGAAATAGCAGATATGGAAATTGTAGTGATAGTTCTTTCCGCACAAGGCCACTACTCCGACAAATAGTTTATCTCCCCGGGCCTGTTTTACATCTATAAACGGATCTTTTATTGATGATTTTCAGTACTTTATATAATCTAGGAATGACCCTGGCTGCGGCCCTGCTCCCCGTTGGCAAATTACTGGGAAAAAAAGCCCGCCTGCTCATCGAAGGGCAGGAGAAGATCAACCCGGAGGAGCTTGCGGCATGGAGGAATTCCAGAGAAAAAGTGATCTGGTTTCACTGCGCTTCCCTGGGCGAGTTTGAGCAGGGAAGACCTGTGCTGGAGGCATTCCGGGAGAAAAACCCGGAGTATGGCGTGTTGCTTACCTTTTTCTCGCCTTCAGGCTACGAGATCCGGAAAAATTACCCGTTGGCCGATTTTATCTGCTATCTGCCGCTGGATACGGCCCGCAATGCCTGGAAATTCGTGGCAGCCGCCCGCCCCGATATCGCGGTATGGGTGAAATATGAATTCTGGCCCAACATTATCGGGGAGATCAGGCGGTCGGGGGCACGACTGATCGGGATTTCGGTCATCCTGCGTAAAAAACAGGCTTTCTTTCAACCGTGGGGAGGCTTTTTCCGGGAAACATTGTACCGTTTTGATCATCTTTTTGTCCAGAATCAGGCTTCGGCTGAGCTGCTGGACTCGATTGGGTATACCCGTTACCAGGTAGCCGGCGACACACGGTTTGACCGGGTGATTGCTACGGCGAAAGATACTTCAGAAGTACCGGGAATCAGAAGGTTTATTGAAAGCAATCAGGGTTCATCCGGGAATCCGCCGCATCCGGAATTTGACCCGGAACGGTTCTCGTCTTCGCTCGAACTGACAGATGGCAACTCATCCGGTACACCCGACCCGGAACGGTTCTCGTCTTCGCCCGAACTGACAGATGGCAACTCATCCGGTACACCCAACCCCGGACTCTCTACCCGGAACTCTCCACCCGGAACTCTCCACCCGGCACCCGGAACGAAAGTCCTCGTCGCCGGCTCCGTCTGGCCCGAAGACATGGACGTGCTGAAACCCTTCATGGCCGCCCATCCCGAAATGAAGTTCATCATTGCCCCGCATAACATCAAACCGGAGCAGATAAGCCGCTGGATCGACGAAACCTCCGGGCTGCGCTATTCGGAAATTGACCGGCACAGCTGTGAAAATATACTTTACATTGACAGCATCGGCCTGCTGGCCCGCCTGTATAAATATGCCGGTTACGCCCTGGTAGGCGGAGGTTTCCGTACGGGCCTTCATAACATCCTGGAGCCGGCGGTTTTCGGTATACCGGTTTTCTTCGGAGACCGGAAATACAAAAAGTTCCAGGAGGCGCTTGACCTGCTTGACCTGGGCGTGGCTTTTACCATACACGGTACGCTGGAAGAGGTATTTGAGGGCCTGGACCTGGCTGAAATCCGCCGGAAAGCCGACGCTTACCTCAACCGGAATACAGGAGCCACGGGTAAGATCCTGGCCTATCTTGAATCCTGACCCGCATCACCACTTGTATTTACAAAGACACTTTTGAATGCGCAGGCTTGCCCACGTGAGGGAAAACCCTATTTTTGCTGAATAAAAAACCCTCATCGAATGAAAAGCAGACTACTACTTATTCTCCTGGTGGCCCCGGTGCTGTCATTGATGGCCCAGGATTTCGATTCGTATCTGAAAGATACCCGGAAAGCCCAGGGCTTTTTCACGTATTATGTTCATGAAGCAAAAGGAAAAATCTACCTGGAAGTGGGAAACACCAACCAGGAATTCCTGTATTATTCCAGCCTTTCAAGAGGGATCGGGTCGAACGATATCGGCCTGGACCGCGGGAAGATCGGTAGCGGGAAGGTCGTAAAATTCATACGCTCGGGCAATAAGCTTCTGCTGACCGAGCCCAACTATTCTTACCGGGCCACGTCACCCGACAGCCTGGAGCAAAATGCCGTCAAAGAGTCGTTTGCCTCATCGGTACTTTTCGGCTTTGAAGTGCTGGCCACGAAAAACGGCGTTGCCCTGGTTGATTTCACCCCGTTTCTGCTGAGAGATGCCGTTGGAGCTGCGCAGGCCATCACGGCTACCCGGCAGGGTAGCTATTCTTTCGATGCCTCCCGGTCAGGGCTGTTCCTGGAGATGTGTAAATCTTTCCCTGAAAATACGGAATTTGAAGCGATCGTTACCCTTAGCGGAACTAACCCCGGTCCGTACCTGAGATCGGTGGTGCCCAGTCCGGGAAACGTCACTATGCACCAGCATCACTCGTTGGTAAAGCTCCCCGAACCTGGTTTTAAAAGCCGTGAGCTGGATCCGCGGATAGGCTATTTCGGAACATCGTATTTTGACTATTCTTCCCCGATAGATCAGCCCATTGAGAAGAAGCTGATTGCCCGCCACCGCCTGGAAAAGAAATACCCGGATCAGGCCGTTAGCGAGCCCGTAAAACCTATCGTGTATTACCTTGACCCCGGTGTGCCTGAGCCTATCCGCTCTGCACTGTTTGAAGGCGCCACCTGGTGGAACGAAGCTTTTGAGGCGGCCGGGTTTAAAAATGCCTTCCAGGTGAAAATGCTTCCGCCGGATGCCGACCCTATGGATATCCGGTACAATGTGGTACAATGGGTGCACCGCAGCACACGGGGGTGGTCATACGGCAGCAGCATCACCGATCCCAGAACGGGAGAGATCCTGAAAGGAAAAGTCACCCTGGGCTCGCTGCGGGTGCGACAGGATTACCTGATTGCCCAGGGGCTTACGGGTGATTTTGACTCCGGAGAGGAGCAGCCGCAACTGCAGAAAATGGTGATTGACCGCCTGAAGCAGCTTTCGGCACATGAAATCGGGCATACGTTGGGCTTACCGCACAATTACATTGCCAGTGTGGCTTCGCGGGCATCGGTGATGGATTACCCGCATCCTACCCTGAAGATAACCGACGGCAAAATCGATCTTTCTGATGCGTATGCCGCGGGCATCGGCGAATTTGATAAAATGGCGATCCGCTGGGGTTACCAGGAATTCCCGGCCGGAACCGACGAGAAGGCAGCGCTGAATAAAATAACAGAAGAGGTGATCGCGAAAGGCTACCTCTTCCTGAGCGACCAGGATGCGCGTCCTGACGGGTCGGTGCACCCGCAAACCCACCTGTGGGATAACGGGGTAAATGCCACTGAAAACCTGAAGCATGTTATGCAGGTGCGCAGGCTGGCCCTGAGAAACTTTGGGGCAGCGAAAATCCCGGCAGGCACACCGTATGCCAACCTGGAAGAAGTGCTGGTGCCGGTTTATATGCTCCACCGTTTCCAGACACAGGCGGCAGCCAAGGCCATTGGCGGCGCCTACTATTCTTTTGGGGTAAAAGGAGATAAGCTGCCGGTGTATACCCCGGCACCGGCCAAAGAGCAGAACGAAGCCTTTGAAGCCCTGCTTTCCACGCTTGATCCTGACTTCCTGGCCCTTTCGCCTGAGCTGATGCGGCTGATTCCGCCGCGGGCATACCGTTTCGGAGCCAATATGCGGGAAACATTCCGGCGGCATACGGGCATGACGTTCGATCCGTTGGGGCCTGCCGAGGCATCGGCCCAGCTGACCCTGAGTCTTTTGCTTAACCCGGACCGGGCCTCACGCCTGGCCAGCCAGAAAATACTGCAGGCAGACCTGCCTTCGCTGGGAGACGTTCTCGCTAAGACCACCCGTACCCTCTGGAAGGCGCCGGGACTGGCCGCAAGCGACTACAAAGGGCAGATCAGGCGGGTTACAGCCATGATGTACCTGTCAGAGCTCATGAAGCTGAGCCGGACCCCTTCGGTATCCATAGAAGCAAAAATGGAAGCTCTGAACGCTATCCGGGACATCAGGCTGCTGACGGCACAGGCCAATACGGGACTTAGCCGGATGGCCCTGGACCTGATCCGCAGGTTTGAAGAAAATCCGAAAGAATTTGAGCCGGAAACCTTCTTTGTTGCCCCTGACGGGCAGCCGATCGACCAGGATTATGACTGGTTGGGAGTGGAATGTAACGACGACTGAGATTAAATATTAGTTCCGAGTGGTTAGTTCCGAGTTGGTCTACTCACTCGGAACTAGCCACTCGGAACTAACCACTCGGAACTAATGTACTCGGAACTACCATGAAAATAACTATTGTAGGAGCCGGAAACCTGGCAGGCCACCTGGCCCGGGCGCTGGAACGGGTCGAAGTGGCGGTGAATGAGATTTACGCGCGCGACATCCGGAAGGCCGCCGCCCTGGCGGACGGGCTGTATGCCGCTGTGCCCGTTAACAGCCTGGATTTCTCCCGGAGTAGTTCAGAAGTCTTTTTTCTCTGTGTATCAGACGATGCCCTGGAGTCGGTAGCATCGCAGATTCTGCTTCCTGACGGCGCTATCCTGGCCCATACTTCGGGTGCCCGGCCGCTGTCGGTTCTTGACGGGGCCCTTTCGCTGTACCACGGCCGGCGGGTAGACTGCGGGGTGTTTTATCCGTTGCAGACCTTTACGCAGGGTGTGCCGCTGGATTTCAACCGTATCCCCATCCTGGTAGAATCAGAAGATAAAAATGCGCTTGCAGCGCTCACCGGCCTGGCCAGACGCTTATCGGGAAAAGTGCTGCAGGTCAGCTCAAAAGAGCGGCTGGTGTACCATGTGTCAGCCGTATTCTCGTGCAATTTTACCAACCATCTCTGGGCATTGTCAAAAGAGATCCTGGAATCAGAGAACCTGGATTTTGAACTACTGAAACCGCTGATTGCTGAAACGGTAAAAAAAATGATGCAGGCCGGGCATCCTGCCGACGTGCAGACCGGCCCGGCCATCCGGAAAGACCGGCGTACCCTCGAAGCCCACCTTGCTTTCCTGGCAGATGATGAAGACCTGAGCAAAGTGTATTCTACCCTTACCGAAAGTATTTCTGACTGGCACAGACCGGAATAAGAGTTTTTTCGTAATTTCGTAGTTCGAAAGACTTTCGTGATGCTTCCTAAAGTAATAGCAATTTCCAATCAGAAAGGCGGTGTAGGGAAAACCACTACCGCCGTCAATTTTTCGGCGGGTCTTTCAGTCCGTGGATATAAGGTACTGCTGATCGACACCGACCACCAGGCCAGCTGTACCGTAGCTTTCGGGCTGAAATCAGAATTTGACAACCGGAGCATCTATGCTGCGCTGGTGGGGCTGAGCCCTATACAGGACTGTATCATTCCCACGGGCTATCGTAACCTTGACCTGATCCCGTCTACCCACCACCTGGTAGGGGCGGAGATAGAGATGGTGAACTTCATTGACCGGGAGTACAAGCTGACCGAGAAGCTGGAACCCATTAAGCCGCTGTACGATTTCATCATCATTGATTGTCCGCCCTCGCTGGGCATTGTACCGGTGAACAGCCTGCTGGCGGCTGACTCCATCATTATCCCGCTTCAATGCGAATTTTTCGGGATAGAAGGGCTGGAGCTGATCCTGGGTACCTTAAGAATTATTCAGAAGCGGCTGAAACCTTCGCTGTACGTAGAGGGTATCCTGCTTACCCTGCACGAAACCGAAAACCAGCTGTCGGCCAATATCCTGAACCTCATGCGGGCCAATTTCGGCGACCTGGTGTTTGATACCTATATCCCGCGCGATTCTGCTTTTATCGACTCTACCGCCCTGCAGGTGCCGGTTATCCTTTCTCCTGAAAAAACGGCCGGGGCCGAAGCCTACGACCGGCTCATTCTTGAGTTCCTGGAAAAGTATAACCTGGGCAAGATGAAGTTCTGATCACAGCTGTTCGTCATCATCTTCGGGCTTCAGCTCTCCGCTGTTAGGCGTGGTGTTGACCGGGCTGTTGCCAAAACCTTCATTGGCCGTTACCGCGCAGTCGCCGGCAATACGGATGGTGGGCGGTATCAGGAATTTGGTTTTCTTGTATTCTATATCCTTGTCTTCGTATACCTTCTGCATAAATAAGCCCCAGGCCGGCATGGCCATGCGTGCACCCTGGCCATACTGTATGCTTTCAAAGTGTACGGCCCGATCTTCGGCACCTACCCATACGCCACCGATCAGGTCCTGGGTCATGCCCATAAACCAGGCGTCGGAGTAATTGGAGGTTGTACCTGTTTTGGCCGCTATTTCGTTCCCGTCTATCAGGCCGTAGCGTGACAAGCCGATGGCTGTTCCGCCCGGAGCGGTAGCGCCCCGCATCAGGTGGATCATCTTGTAAGCGGTTTCCTGGCTTAGCACCTCTTTCTGAATAGGGAAATATTCTTTGATCACCTCGCCGTTCTTGTCTTCGATCCGCACCAGCACCATAGGTTCGGTGTAGATACCGCGGTTGGCAAATACGGCGTACCCGCTCAGGATCTCGTATAGCTTGACATCTGAAACACCCAGGCTCAGCGAAGGCGAGTTGGCCAGCGGGGTCTTGATGCCCAGCTGCCGGGCGTATTCAATTACCTTATCCGAGCCGAACTCCTTGATCAGTTTGGCGCTGACCGTGTTTACTGAGGCCCCCAGGGCCTGCCGCAGGGTGAGGTCGTTGTAGGTATACCGTCCGTCGGCGTTCCGGGGGGTCCAGGAAGGGCTGCCGGGAATATGGAAGGTCACCGGCTCGTCTCTTACGCGGTCACAGGTAGAAAACCCGTTATCAATGGCCGTAACATACACAAAGGGCTTAAAGGTAGAGCCTGGCTGCCGGGCACTCTGGTATACGTTATCAAATTTAAAGTACTTGTAGTTGATGCCGCCTACCCAGGCTTTCACGTTCCCGTTGCGCGGGTCCATGGCCAGCATACCGATGTTCAGGAATCGTTTATAATGCCGGAGGGAGTCCATGTGTGACATCACCGTATCGCGTTCTCCCTGCCAGGTGAATACCCGCATCGGCATTTTTTCGTTCATTTTGGCATTGATCTTTGCCTCATCATTGCCGTACTGCCGTTTCAGGCTCTGGTAATAGCCGGTTTCCTTTGCCCGCTGTTCAATGAAATTCGGGTATTCTTCGTATTGGGTGTTGGATCCGGGCCTTAATTTCAGCCAGGGGTTCCGGCCTTTGAAATGATTGTCAAAAATGGCCTGGTAATTTTTCATATGCTCCATCATGGCCTCTTCAGCGTAACGCTGCATGCGCGAGTCGATGGTGGTATAGATTTTAAAGCCTTTGGTGTAAAGATCGCTTTCCGAATAGCCCAGCTTCTTCAGCTCTTCTTTCATAATGCCTTTCAGGTATTCCCGGAAATACCGGGCCAGCCCGTAGTTATGACTCTCGGGTGAATAATCCAGCACGATCGGGATGGCCATGAGCTCTTTCCCCTGCTCAGGGGTAATCTTGTTGAACCTGACCATCTGGGAGATCACCACATCCCGTCTTTCTTTTGCATTTTTGGGAAAGAACTTGGGGTTGAAGCGTGAAGGGTTCTGGATCATACCCACGAGCAGGGCCGATTCTTCCGGCTTCAGGTTCTCCGGGTTCTTTTTAAAATAGGTTTTAGCCGCTGATTTCAGACCATAGGCCCCGCTGCTGAACTCAATGGTGTTCAGGTACATGGTCATAACCTCGGGTTTGGTATATCTTCTTTCCAGCTTGATGGCCGTGATCCACTCCTTGAGCTTGATAAGCAGCACCCTCATGCCGGGAACCTTGTAAAGAGGCCCTTCGTATGAATCATCACGCCGCAGCTTAAACAGGTTTTTGGCCAGCTGCTGGGTAATGGTGCTTCCGCCCCCTTTCCGGTCAAAGGTCAGTACCCCGCCTACCACCCGCAGCATACTGCGGGCATCAATGCCCGAATGCATGGCAAAACGGACATCCTCTGTGGCCAACAAAGCATCTTTAAAGTTTTCGGGAATCTCCGGATAGGTCATGGTGCTCCGGTTCTCAAAGAAAAACTTCCCGATGATCTTGTTATCGGAAGAGATGATCTCTGAAGCGATCTCGCTCTTGGGATTGTCCAGGTCGTCTACGGAAGGCATCTTACCGAAAAGCCAGAACAGGTTCAGGTTCAGGGCAATAAGAAAGAGGGCTGCTGCGGAAAGACCGTAGAAGAGAATTTTATAGGAAAGCTTGATCAGACTTTTGTATTTACCTGTGCTGAAACGTTCAAAGAATCTCATCTTACAGGGCGTGCTGGTTGGTTAGAAAAGTAAAGTTAATAGTTAAAATGATTTCCGTATTAAACTTATTGTCTAAAAATGGAAAATATTACAGACTTATATTTTCATGCGGGGCAGCGGACTGATGCCCTGATCCACGAAATTCCCGTTAAGGTATTGGTAATGAGCGGCCATCGCAATCATACCTGCATTGTCTGTACAGTATTGAAAATCAGGTATGTATATATTCCACCGTTGCTTTTCTGCTTCCAGTTCCAGCGCTTTCCGCAGCCCGCGGTTGGCTGAAACACCCCCCGCTATGGCGATTTCACTGACCCGGTATTTTTTGGCGGCTTTCCGAAGCTTGTTCAGCAGCATCCGGATCAGCGCATGCTGGTACGAAGCGCAGATGTCGCGGATGTTCTCCCGTACAAAATCTTCGCCTTTTTCCTGTATAAAATACAGCAATGCTGTTTTTATCCCGCTGAAAGAAAACTTCAGGTCAGGCATCTCCGAAAGGGGAAAAGCAAAGGCTTCAGGATTCCCTTCGGCCGCCAGCCGGTCTATCTGCGGGCCACCGGGGTAGCCCAGTCCCAGCATCTTGGCGGCCTTATCAAAGGCTTCCCCCACTGCATCATCGGCCGTTTCGCCCACCACTTCCATGTCAAGCGGGCCCCTGACCAGCACCAGCTGGGTGTGCCCGCCGCTAACGGTCAGGCATATAAAGGGAAAAGCCGGTTTGGGCTCATCAATAAAATGCGCCAGCACGTGCGCCTGCATATGGTTTACTTCTATGAGCGGAATGTTCAGTCCCAGCGCCAGCGCCTTGGCAAACGACGTGCCCACCAGCAGCGAGCCCAGCAGGCCTGGTCCGCGGGTGAAGGCCACGGCAGCAAGATCAGCCTTCTGCACGCCGGCATCGGTGAGGGCTTCCTGTACCACGCGAACGATATCCTGCTGGTGCGCACGGGAAGCCAGCTCAGGCACCACACCACCGTATTGTTCATGAATGATCTGCGATGCCACAATGTTATTCAGGATTTTTCCGTTCTTAATAATTGCAGCAGAAGTCTCATCGCAGGAGGATTCGATGGCCAGAAGGGTAATATCGTCGTTCATTCGTTTTTTAATATCGGTAAAAAGTAAGATTTTTGCAGATTCTGTCTTTACAGGGACAAAAGTAATAAAATACTGTTGAAGCGTATAATAAGCATAGCGGTCAGGATTCTTGCCTACACCCTTATAGGGGTGTTTTCTCTCCTGTTTGTTGCTTTTTATGCCTTGCAGCTCCCCGAAGTACAAACCCAGCTCAGTAACAACGCCATGCACTGGCTGAGCGGGAAGCTCGGCGGGAATGTGTCGGTCAGCAAGGTCAGGATCTCCTGGTTTGACACGGTGGTGTTTGAAGACCTGAACATCAAAGACAACAAAGACCGCAACATGATCTATGTGCGGGAAGTGTACGTGGATGCGAGCACCAATCTGAACTTCAGCCTGCGAAAAGCGTTTGACTATGACTCCCGGCAGGGGTGGAGGTCCCTGAAATTTACACCGGGTAAAATGGTCAGCTTTGACAATAACCTCGACTTTGTAACCCTCAACAACCCGGAGGCCCGTTTTATCCGCGACAGTACCGGCATGCTGAACTTCGATTACTGGCTGCTGGAGATTGACAAGCTGACGAAGAAAGAGAAAAGGGGGAAGAAGCCGGTAAAGCCTTTTACGCTGGATAACCTCAACATCAAAGACGGGATAATCAGCATTGTGACCGAACACAGCAAGAGACACACCGACGGAACCTTCGATTTTGCCAACTTTGAATTCCGCGACCTGAATGCCCGCCTTGAGAAACTGTCGTTTAAGCGGGATACCGTACTCCTGGTCTCGAAGAACCTTTCTGCCAACGACGGCTTCAGCGAGCTGAAGATCAGGAATGCCACCGGGCGGTTTTTTCATTGCCGGAAAGGCATACGGCTCGATAACTTCAGAGCCCACCTGAACGACTCGGAATTGCAGAACCGGGTATATTTCAGCTATAACCGCCCTTCTGAATTCGGTGATTTCTTTAATAAGATTCATATTGATGCCGACATGCGCAATTCGGTGCTGCAGGCAAAAGACATCGGGCTCTTCATACCTGTCATGAAGAACTTTAAAGAAACGTATAAGATCACCACGCGGCTTAACGGCACCGTGGCGTCTCTGCAGCTGAAAGATGCCACGCTCGAATTCGGGCAGGGCTCACGCATTACGGGAAATGCCCGGCTGACGGGGCTGCCCGGGCTGAAGACCACCCACAGCGTGCTTGACCTGAAGCCTTCGGTTCTCCTGGCAGCCGATATTGCCCAATATTCAGCCAATGCCGGTTTCAGGAAATACATTTCAAAAGTAGAGCGCCTGGATTTCTCAGGGAGCTTTAACGGCCTGTACAACGATTTTTACTCGCGGCCGCGCCTGGTTTCTCCGCGTTTGGGTGAAGTGGTGGGTGAGGTAAAGGTGAAGGCCAAAGGCCAGCTCGAGTATTCGGGAAACCTGGTGGTGAACCAGTTTAAGGTGGGTGAGCTGCTTGATAACCCCCAGCTCAACGAGATCACCTTTCACGGCAAGATCAACGGCCTGGGGCGTGAGCTGGAAGAAGCCCGCGTGCACCTCGACGGGCACGTGACCAACATGGACTTTAAAGGGTACCGCTACCGGAACATGGATGTGAACGGGAACCTCGGCCAGTCGCTTTTTGACGGCAAGCTGAGCATTGACGATCCCAACATCCTGGCCGATATTGAAGGGAAAATAGACTTCAACCGCGAAGTCAATGCCTTTAATATTGAAGGTAACGTGGGGTATGCCAACCTGAAAACCCTGGGCTTCACTACCCGTGATTTTATGCTCCGGTCACGGCTTAATTTTGACTTTAAAGGAAACCGGCTTGACGACTGGCTGGGCGAAGCCAGCTTTTATAATTTTGAGCTGCGTGAAAACGATAAAACCCTGAAAGTAGACTCCATGTATTTCTTCTCCGACCTGATCGGGAAGGAGCGGAGCTTTAAGATAGAATCTGAATTTTTTAACGCCGGAATCCGGGGCGATTTTGTACCCAGCCGGTTGCTGACAGACGTATCTGATTTTGTGTCGGAGCACCTCATGTATTTCCAGACCACCGAAGACGAGCGGATGGCCTATTATTCCCGGAAAAAAGAAACCCATGATTACAGTACCGAAAATTACCGCTCGGTATTCAGCGTGCGTTTTAACCGGCCCGCGCCTTTCTTTGATTTCTTTGCGCCGGCGGTTTATGTTTCCAGGAATACCCGCATCAACGGGCGATATGAGGCCGGCCTGAACAGCACGCTGGAGATTTCGGGCGATACCGACACGCTTTCGGTAAAAGGAAACGAGTTTTATTCTACTTTTTTTGACTACTATGCCACCAAAGAAATTCTTTCGCCTGTGGTGGTCAACAAGATCCGGGTGAAATCAGCCCGGCAGAAAACCGGGAACAATGTGCTTACCGAAGAGCTGGTGGTGAATGCCAACTGGGAAGGGACCAACACTATTGATTTCCGCACATTCATCACGCAGGAAAACTCGGGCAGCCTGATCGACCTGCGCGGAAAGCTGGACTTCTACCAGGAGGGATTCCGCCTCAGCCTTCTGCCCGATCAGACCATTGTTAAGCTGATCGATATGGACTGGGCCTTTGCGCCCGATAACCGGATCGATTTCAGGAAAAGATACATTACCTTCAATAACTTCACGATCCGGGGCGGTGACTCCCAGTACATCGGGCTGAACGGCTCGCTGTCGAGCAACCCGGCCGATGCCCTCACCCTGGACGTGAACGAATTTAATATCGAGAACCTGCTGCCCTTTGTCAATGTAGACCTGCGGGGAATAGCCACCGGCAACCTGCGGGTGCAGAATTTCTTTACCAACCGGCTGTACGTAAGTAACCTGCACGTGACCGATTTTTACTACAAAAAAAGCCTGGTAGGTACAATAACCACGTCAGCCCTGTGGGATGAGCCCAACGACCGCCTGAAGCTGGAAGGAAGCGTGTTCCGGAACATGGAGGAAATTCTTAAGCTCAACGGGTTTTTTACGCCCGGCAAGGGAGATAAAGGACTGGCGCTGGACGGCAGCCTGCGCAATGCCGATATGGAGATGTTCCTGGGCATGACGGGCGATGTGTTTTCATCGCTCAAAGGAAAAGCCAACGGTAAATTTAAGGTCAAAGGTACCCCGCGGCACCCCATTTTTAACGGTGAGGTGGATATAACAGACGGCTCGCTGAAGGTGGCGGTATCGGGTACATCGCTTTATTTTGAAGATAAGATACTCCTGACCGACAGGGGCTTTGTGCTGCCTGAAGCCGGTGTGCAGGTACGTGATGCGCCGGCCGGCAATACCGCACGGCTTACCGGCGGAATCTACTACCGGAGCGGCCCCGGCTTTACCATTGACCTCCGGGCAGACATCAACAGCCGTGCGGGCTTCAGGATCATGGATATACCGGCTTTTGCCAACAATTACATCTTTGGTACGGCCTATGTAAACGGTGATGTGAACCTGGGCGGCGATTTTGATAACCTGCTCGTATCCGGGAACCTGAGCAGCCGCGAGGGAACGGCCATCACGATCCCCACCGACGGGGATACCCAGATAGATACCCGGCAGGAGGGGATCCCGTTTCTGAAAAAGGCGGTTCCGGCAGACAGCAGCCTCCTGACCGTACGCCGGAAGAAACCGGCACTGAAAACCGGCGGAGTAACGCTGGCCTTCAACCTGACGCTCACGCCCGAAGCCCAGGGAGAAATTATTTTTGACCGGACCAACAACGACGTGCTCAGCCTGTATGGCGACGGCCGCCTGAGCGTGCTGTACGACAGCCGCGGGGAGTTTACCATTAACGGCCCCTACAACGTGCGGGGCGGGAAATATTTTTTCAGCTTCCAGAACCTGGCCTCCCTCCGGCGGTTCGACATTGCCGATAACAGTAAAATTACCTTTAACGGCGACCCGTTTGAAGCCATACCCGATATAAAGGCCACGTATACGGCCAACATTTCGCTCAATAAGGTTTCACCCCAGATGACCAATTCGTCGGCGCGGTTCCCGGTGTATGTTAACGTATTTCTGACCAACCGGCTGCTGAACCCCACCATTCGTTACGACATTGAATTTGACCTTAAGCAGATTCCTATCAGCGGTCAGACCGATATTCTTGCCTTTGAGCAACGGCTGAGCAACGATGAGCAGCTGCTGAGCCGGAACGTTTCGAGCATCCTGGTATTCAACGAGGTTTTCCCGGATAATAACCTGGCCGACGCCCTGACCCAGCAGTTCCTGATCGATAACATCAGCAGCCTTCTTTCCAACCAGATCGGTAACCTGGCCAATAAGCTGAATCCCAACCTGGAATTCGGCGTTCGCTTCGGTGATTTCCGGGAGAATATCCTGAACAACATGCAGCTTGATTTCAGCTACAAATTTCTCAATAACCGGGTGAAGCTCAGCGGTAAAGGAGCCTTTGTGAACAGCCTGGAAAACAGTATCAGCCTCAACACCAATACCTACGGACAGCTTTCGGTAGGTGGCGAGCTGGAATACCTGATCTCAGACGACGGGGCGTACCGCTTCAAGCTGTACTCGCGCAGCGTGCCTACCAACTATTATGTATTTTATTCGCAGGGAAACGTGGTAGTTTCCGGCGGAAGTCTCATTATTTCGAGAAATTTCAATTCGTTCTTTAGAAAAAAGGAATACAGAAGCATACCTTTGGGGGTGGGTTCAAACACCAAAAGAGACAGTACAGGTCAATTGACAATTGACAATTGACAATGAAATTCCGGGTAGTGAGTAATTGGCAACTTCATCCGGAACTATATACCCGGAACGAATATGAAACAAAGAAGAAGATTACCGGAAAACAGGCGGAAGAACCCGGAGCAGTTGCTGGAGTTCCAGCAGTCTTCACATATCGTGGAGCTGGAAGCCTCTGTGCTGGGCGGGGTCATCCGGGAAAAAGATGCGCTCACCATGGTCATCGATATCCTGAAGCCCGACAGCTTTATATCGGATAAGCACGAAGCCATTTACCAGGCTATCCTGCTTCTCTTCGGCAAATCGGAGCCGGTAGACCTGCTGACCATCACCAACCAGCTGCGGCAGACCGGTGAGCTGGAATTTATAGGCGGGCCCGCCTACCTGGCCCGTATTACCGCCCGGAGGGTATCTACCCATATTGAACGTGACGCACGTATCATCCTTCAATACGCTATTCAGCGCAGCATTGTGCGCATCATGGACGATGTGCTGAACAAAGCCCGGGAAGACACCACCGATGTGTTTAACCTGCTGGATGCCACCGAGCAAAGCCTGCGTGACATCCAGGAAGGCAACCTGAACAAAAATATTCCCGACCTTCAGCTGGTGGTGCAGAAGGCCATCCAGGAGCTCAAAAATAAAGAAGACCAGGAAGCCGGCGTGGCCAGTGTGCCCTCGGGCTTTCCTACCCTTGACCGCATCACCGGCGGATGGCACAATACCGAGCTGATTATCATTGCCGCCCGGCCCGGTATGGGGAAAACCGCCTTCGTGGTTTCGGCTCTGAGAAATGCGGCCATCGACTATAAGATGCCCGTAGCGTTGTTTTCGCTGGAAATGTCATCGCAGCAGGTAATGTACCGGCTGATCTCTGCTGAAGCGGAGGTAGACTCGCAGAAGCTGAGAAAAGGAGACCTGGAGACCGACGACTGGAAGGCCATTCACTCGCGGCTGAATAACCTCGACAATGCCCCCATTTACATCGACGATACACCGGCGCTCTCCGTGCTGGAGCTGCGTACCAAAGCCCGGCGCCTGAAGGCCTTTCACAATATCAAGCTGCTGATCGTGGATTACCTTCAGCTCATGACGGCCGGCAACGGCAAGACGGGAATGAACCGCGAGCAGGAGATTGCTACCATTTCGCGCTCTTTAAAAACCATTGCCAAAGAGCTGAACATACCGGTAATTGCCCTTTCACAGCTCAGCCGTTCGGTAGAGTCGCGCCCGGATAAGCGGCCCATGCTCTCCGACCTGCGGGAGTCAGGCTCTATTGAGCAGGATGCTGACGTGGTGATGTTCCTCTACCGGCCCGAGTACTACCAGTTTGAAGAGACCGAGACCGGTGAGAGCACCAAAGGCCTGGCCGAAGTGATCATTGCCAAAAACCGGAGCGGTTCGGTAGACAGCGCCAAGCTGAGATTTATCGGGAAATATACGCGTTTTTCCGAGTTCGACGGTTTCATTGCCACACCCGAAGAATACGAAGAACGCAGCGGGATAAAAACATTGGGGAGTAAGGCGAATAACTTAGGGCAGGGGTAGAGCAGCATCCCGACTTCGTTCGATGTGACAGTGCCCCGGCTTCGTTCGATGTGACCGCATCCCGACTTCGCTCGATGTGACAGCGTCCCGGCTTCGTCTGATGTGACCGCATCTCGACTTCGCTCGATGTGACAGTATCCCGGCTCCGCTCGATGCATCCCGACTTCGCTCGATGTGACAAAAAGCGACTGCCTTTGTCAGGGATATTCAGTAAATAGAATTGAAATCGGTTGTTGAATAATTTTTTGACAGCCGATTTTGTTTTTTTAAAGAAATGCTAGCCAGAGATTTTGCTGATGGGATACTATGTTGTTGTCAAGGGCCTT
>NZ_JBFOLH020000028.1:0-15367 GCF_040829825.2 Leadbetterella sp. DM7
TCTTTCAACGCAAAAATCAAAGCCTTCAGAGCATCCTCCAGAGGCGTTAGAGACATAAAATTCTTCCTATTCAGATTAAAAAATATCTATGCTTAGAGTATTACCCCTCAAGTTTTCGACTTGATCCGTTTATTTATATGATAGACAGTGCGTTAGGCGAAAATAAAAACAGGACAAACGAGAATAAATCTCATTTGTCCTGTGATGTCGGGATGACAGGATTTGAACCTGCGACCTTCCGCCCCCCAGACGGATGCGCTACCGGGCTGCGCTACATCCCGAACTTTGGAGGTGCAAATTTAAGAAAGATCGGGAAAAAATGAACAGATATCCGGCCTTTTTAAGAAAAAACGCTTAAATAAAACGAAGCACATCTGATATTCAGAATATTAACTTATTTTTGCGTAAATTACGTGTACCAATGGAGAATGAAAGTAACAATTCAATTGTAAAAGCCGGACTCATCCTTGCCCTTGCCATCGCCGGTTTTTTCGGATACCTGTATTTTAAAGAAAAGCAAACCGTGGATGATAAATCCAGGGAAATAGAACAAAAGACCGCTGAAATTATCCAAACCAACTTCCGGCTGGATTCGATAGCCCGGGAGCTCGATATTAAAATGAGCGAGCTTGCCGCCCTGGGCGGGCGCATCGATGAGCTCGAAGCCATTAAGATAGACCTGGAAAACGACAAACGGAATCTCATCCATACCAACTCGGTGAACATGGAGGAGTATAACGCCAAGATCAAAAATTACGAACGCCTGCTGCTTCAGAAAGAAGATGAGCTGAAAAAGCTCCGGGCCGATAATGTACGGCTTTCGGGTGAAAACCAGGAGCTCAACCGTACCAATGTGACCCTGAAAGACGCTAACGCCGAGCTTTCAAGGCAGAAAGATGCCCTCACCGATACCGTAAGCCACTATGCGGTTACCAACCGGGAGCTGAATGAAAAAGTGACCATCGGTGCGGCCCTCCGCCCGGTCAATTACCTGGTTACCGCCATTAACCGGCGGGGAAAAGAGCGTGACGGCGATGAGTTCAAATCGAAACGGGTAGACCGTATCAAGGTGACCTTCCGGCTGGCTGAGAACTCCCTCACCCAAAAAGAAAACAAAACCATTTATATGCGCCTGCTGGAGCCTACCGGCAATGTGATCTCCGATATGGCCCTGGGCTCGGGCACCTTCAATTTCGGGGGGAAAGAAACCGTTTATACAGCCAAGCAGGTTATCTTCTATACCAATACCGGGCAAACCGTGGATTTTGTCTATGACCGCGATAAAAAGTACGAGAAAGGCCAGTATAAGGTAGAATTGTATGCAGAGGGCTTCCGGGTGGGGCAGACCACCTTTGTGATCAAATAACCGTGGATTTCTTCAATGTCTGATCATCGTCATATATGCACATGATAGTATTCACTTTCATGTAAAGTTCTGCTCATAGGATAGGCGGGTTTAAGAGTGAAATTTTGTGGTACAGAAACAAACAGAAAGTATCATGAAACCGAAATTACTCGTCCTCCTTACCCTCGCTGGGATGTTCAATGTGGCCGTAGCGCAGACCTTCACCACCAAAACTACAGACATTAAAGTACAGGGAAACTCTACCATGCACAAATGGTCATCTACCGTTTCCCGCTCAGCATTTACCGGTAACATTGAAGTAAAAGACAACGCGGTAACCGCCATCAGCTCAGCGGTGCTGAAGGTGAATGCAAAAGATATCAAGAGCGACAAAGATTCTGACCAGATGGACTCCCGGACGTACAAGGCCCTGAACGCCGACCAGTTCCCGGTTATTACCTACGAGTTCGGTAAAACGAAATCGCTTACCCGGAAAGGAAATGATTTTGTGGCCGTAACCGACGGGAAGCTGACCATTGCCGGGGTAACTAAAAATACGACCATGACGGTTACGCTCACTCCACTGGCCAACGGCGACCTGAAAATCAAGGGTTCTGACAAAGTGCTGTTTACCAACCACGGTCTGAAGGCACCCTCTTTTGTGGCCGGTACCCTCAAGGTAGACAATGAAGTAGACGTGATCTTTGATCTTACTGTAAAAAAATAACTTAAAAATTCTGATAAAATGAAAAATGTATTACGCATAATGGTGCTGGGTATGGTGCCTATGCTTACCTTCGGACAGCAGCCTAAGATTTATAATCTGAGACCGTATGATAAAGAGGGCATCAACCAGTTTGAGCCTAAAAAAGAAGAATCGGAATTTAAAGGCGTTAAAGCTAAGCTGGGAGCGGGCTTTACGCAGCAGTTCCAGGCGCTGGATCACAAAAACGACGGTTCAGTAGAACTGTACCGCCTGGATCCGGGATTTGGCCTGGCCATGGCTAACCTTTACCTCGATGCCCAGCTGGCCGACGGTGTCCTGCTGAACCTCACCACCTACCTGTCTTCCAAGCACCACCAGGAAACCTGGGTAAAAGGAGGTTACCTGCAGATTGACAAGATCCCGTTTGAAGGCCAGCTGTGGGAAGACCTCTCTAAAATAATTACCATCAAAGCAGGGCACTTCGAGGTGAATTACGGCGATGCGCACTTCCGCAGAAACGACGGCGGCCATGCCCTCTACAACCCGTTTGGAGAGAACTATATCATGGATGCCTTTGCTACGGAGATTGCCGGTGAGGTTTATGCACAGAAAAACGGCCTCCTGGGGATGATCGGGGTTTCTAACGGTCTGATCAGCGGCGGGCACCAGGCTACCCTGAAACCCGGCAGCACGACTGAAACCTATAAAAGAAGCCCTTCTATCTACGCCAAGGCCGGTATAGACAAGAACCTGAATGAAGTTACCCGCGTGAGACTGACAGGCTCTGTATACGTTAACAACAACCAGGGAAGAAACACCATGTATGCGGGTGACCGTACAGGTAGCCAGTATTTCATGGCGATGGCTCCGGCCATAACCAGCGGCGCGGCTTCTACACCGGCTAACAACTTTGCTACCGGCAGGCTGAATCCTAATTTTGCCAACCAGTTTGCTGCATTCCAGCTGAACGGGCTGTTCAAATACAAAGGACTGGAATTCTTTGGTACCCTGGAAACTGCAAAAGGCAAGCTGCATACCGAGACCAAAAAACGGAAAGCCAACCAGTATGCTGCCGACCTGATCTACCGCTTCGGTAAAGACGAGAACCTCTTTGTAGGTGCCCGGATCAATACGGTAAACGGCCAGTTCCTGACCAGCAACAGCGCCGAGCAAAGCAGTGCAAGAACTTCACTGGCCGCCGGCTGGTTCATTCTTCCGAATGTGCTGATGAAAGGAGAGATAATGAAGCAGACCTACAGCGATTTCCCTACCGGAAACGTGCTCAGCGGCGGACAATTCAACGGATTTGTGATGGAGGCTGTAATAGGATTCTGATGAAGTGTGAATAATTAATCACCCGGGTTCTCGACTTCGCTCGAACTGACAAGTGGTAGCTCCATCTGTCAGTTCGAGCCTGCGCGGCCCGGCTTGACGAGAACCGGCTTGACAAGAACCGGATGTACCCGGGAACTACATTCCGTTAATAATTTTCCCGATATAAATTACCTCATTCCATGGCCCGTTTACTCCTGATCTTTCTTCTCTTCTTTACCGGCGGAAAAGATAAAGTGTATTACAGCATACAGGCCAGCAGCCGGGTTTCGCTGGACCTGAACACCAATCTTACCCGTGTGAGCTGTAAATGCCTGGATAACATGAGCTTTGCAACAGATCAGACGGCAGAATTTGCCGGTAATACCGGTGTGCTGCAATTTCACAATACGGCACTGAAGCTGGATGTGAAGATGATCAACTGCCGGAATAAAAATATCAATAACGACCTGAGAGAGACGTTGTCGGCCGACAAATACCCCCATATAGAGCTGGAGCTGGTGTCGGTCAATGCGCTCCACCAGATGAACGACCTCCCCCTGAATATACCGAAGTATTTTGATGCAGCCACTTACCTGACCATAGCCGGTAAAAAGCTTCCTCAAAAAATAAAAACCACGGTGATCAGAACCGACGCAGATACTTTCCGGATGTATGCTACCCAGAACATCTCCCTGGATGCATATAATATTGTACCGAAATCACCGGTGAAATTTATTAAAATACACGACACGGCTACTGTAACGGTAGACCTGCTGATTAAGTTAAAAGATAAAAGTTAAAAACTAAAAATTAAGGTGTACCAAAACTTTTAACTTTTAGTTTTTAGTTTTTCACTCATACCTGAGTATTCCGTGCGAAAGCCAGTTAGCCAGCGCCTGGCGGTTATCGGCAATCAACAGCCGTTTCCGGTCCTGTTCATTGGTGATGTTCCCGAGTTCAATATAAACAATAGGGGGTAGAGTCTGGTTAATCATCCAGAGCCCTCTTGATGACACACTCCCGTTATATTCACGGCCTTTCTGCTTGGCCTGGTATTTTTCCAGAAGGGTATCGCGCAGGTGGTAGGCCAGGTTTTTGCTCTCTGCCTTGTCCTGGTTGTAGTAGAAAAACACATCGATCTTCTGATCGGTCTGGCGCGAGTCTACGTGGGTCTCGATCACCCGCTGTGTGGTATAGCCCAAACGTTTGTTTTCTTCGTAGAGATTATTGATTACCCGGGTACGCTGCCTTAATCGTTCGCTCTGGTTGAGCGGGATCTTCAATCCGCCGTGCAACGTTTCATCCGTATCCATTTTCAGGTATTTGTCATCCCGGATACCGTCGTTTTCATCCTTGACAATCATATATACTTTGGCGCCGTGGGAGATCAGGTTACGGGCCAGCCGCAGGGTAATGTCGTAGGCGTATTCGTCTTCGGAGATCTTTTGGCCGTCTACCCGCGTTACGGCTCCGGGATCAGGCCCGCCATGCCCGCTGACCAGGTAGTAAACATGCCCTTTCAGGCTGCTGCTTACAATAGATACTGCGGAATATTTTTTACCGAAAATAGCGTAATTGACTACTTTTTTACCGGAATCCGGCACCTCCGGACCTACAAATGAGCTGAACAAACTAAACGACAGGAGTACTCCTGAAATAGTAAGATACTTTTTCATGCTGGTGTGATAATTAGGAAAGCAATTTTTTATAGCACGTAAGCGGGTTTCCCCAAATACAATACGAATTTATACACTTGAAAATTAAAAATCAACTAACTTTGCTCAAAAACACTAAAATATGTCGTTCTATAGGGCCTGTTGCCTCTTTTTCCTGGCCAATGTGGTAGTATTCTCTTCCTGTCGTAAAACCGAAAAAACGGAGGAAACGGAAGTTGCCGGGGAGGCTGTTAAAGTGGCTGTTCCTGCGTTTTCAGCCGATTCAGCCTATGCTTATATTGAGAAGCAGGTGAGTTTCGGGCCCCGCGTTCCGGGAAGCACGGCGCAGCAGAAATGTGCAGAATGGATGAGCGGGAAATTCCGGTCTTTCGGATACCAGGTAACAGAGCAGAAATTCAATGCCGTGCTGTATAACGGGAAGACCGTTCCCGGCATTAACCTGGTGGCAAGCTATAAGCCTGAAGCAACGAAACGTATCCTGCTGGCGGCTCACTGGGATTCGCGTCCTATATCAGACAAAGATCCGCATCAGAAAAACAAGGCTATTGACGGTGCCAACGACGGGGCCAGCGGGGTGGGCGTGCTGATGGAAATTGCCCGTAACCTGGCCCGGGATTCTGCAGAAGCAGGCGTAGATTTCGTTCTTTTTGATGTGGAAGACTGGGGTGCGCCGGAAGGCTATACAGGGGATGTATCGGAGCTGGCGAACGGCGGATGGTGCCTGGGCTCGGAATACTGGTCGAAAACACCCCATAAAGCAGGCTATTCTGCGTATTACGGGATACTCCTGGATATGGTGGGTGCGGCGGATGCCCGTTTCTACCATGAGCAATATTCCCTTCATTATGCACCCAGCATCATTTCTACGGTATGGAACGCGGCTTCCCAACTGGGATTCGGTCCGTATTTTCCCAATACACCGGGCGGAGGCATAACCGATGACCATGTACCGGTAAACGAGATTGCAAAAATCCCGATGATTGATATTATTGACTACCGGATAGACAGTACCGGCGGAAACTTCTTCCCGTATCATCATACTTTGGGAGATAACATGAGCGCTATAAATAAAAATACCCTGAAGGCAGTAGGACAAACGGTGATGCACGTGGTGTACCAGGAGAGCGAGTGAAAAGTGAATTGTTAAAAGCGAATAGTAGTGGGAATGGTGATCAGCCAGGTACCCGGAACGAATTATGAACAGGATAGTAAACCTCTTTACAGAGAAGAAAAAAGACATACTCAGCATATATTTTACGGCCGGTTTCCCCCGGCTTAATGACACCCGCAGCATCCTGGCTGCCCTGCAGGAGGCCGGAACAGACCTGGTGGAGATCGGTATGCCTTACTCCGATCCTGTGGCTGACGGTGAGACCATCCAGGCTTCTAACCAACGGGCCCTGGATAACGGCATGACCGTTGCCCGGCTTTTTCAACAGCTGCAGAACTTTCGTAACGAGGGTGTTACCCTGCCCGTTATCCTGATGGGCTATTTTAACCCCGTGTACCAGTACGGTGTGGAGGCATTTTGCCGGAAATGCCAGGAGCTGGGGATAGACGGTGTTATCCTCCCGGACCTGCCGCTTGACGAATACCTGGCCGGCTACAGCGGGATCTTTGAGCAATACGGTCTGCTCAATATCTTCCTTATCACCCCCCAGACATCTGATGAGCGGATTCGCCAGATCGACAATGCTTCTTCGGGTTTTATCTACATGGTTTCTTCGGCCAGCGTAACCGGCGCCACTTCGGGAGTCAACGCCAACATGGAAGCCTATTTTGAGCGGGTGAATAACCTGGGCCTGAAAAATCCACGCCTGGTAGGTTTCGGTATTAAGGACCGGGAGAGCTTTGAAAGATCGGCAAAGCATGCTTCAGGCGCTATTATCGGCAGCCAGTTTGTACGGGTGCTGGAAGCCGCTGAAAATGACCTGGAAAAAGGTATCCGTGAATTTGTAGGGCAGGTAAGGCCTGCTGGCCATTGACGATGGCATTTTGGGCCGGCTCGTTGGTCCGGTCTACCGTATTGTCACTCCCTGCGAGCTGTTAAACAGGCTCTTCTCCGTTTTACCGTAATGTTGCTCCTCCCGGGCCGGAAGCCGGCAAATGCACACAACAAAAGTACGGAAAATATAACCTTACGGTAAAACAAAATCATCCGCTAAAGTCCCTTAGGGACGATCCTTTGATAGCCTTTTCGGGCAACCGTTCCAATTACGGCACGTAATTTGTCATTGAACATGTGTACTCAACGTATGCTGTTCACCCCGATGTGCGGCCTCGTGCAGTCCCGAATAGGGAAATGGGATACGAAGAGTTAGTTAATTATCTGTAAACTAGTATATTATTGTCAAAATTTATACGATGATGCTTACCTTCCGGAAATCACTTCAATGGATAAGTAAAGGCTTTTGCCTTATTTTTTCCCCTTTAATTTTTGTTTCCCATCTCAATTTTAAAGCCTGCTTAGGTGTAATGAAAAATATTTTTACACGAACATGGAGTGCCTTATTACCTGTAAAAGACAAAATTTTTAAAATAATCCTGTTAAACATTTTTATCATGAGAAAATATATTTCATGTATCGCATCGGCCAGGCTGCAGCATGTTTTTGCGCTCCTGTTGATGCTTTTAAGTGGCTCTTCCCTGTTTGCACAGCAAATAAGCGGCCTTTCTCAATTTATGAAGTATAGTAGTCAACAGGAAGAAAAGCGGGTAGTTGATTTCAGTTCGCCTTTTTCCTATGCTTTGGGAGAAAATGTCAGCTGGGAGCTTAAGGATGAAAACGGATCGCTTATTCTTGGTAAAAAAGGGGATGTAAGCCCATATGTTTTCAGCAAGCCGGGAAATTATACGCTGTATATCCACGAAGAGATTAATCATGATCCCGGCACATGCGATCATACCCATTTCCCGGAAAAGGTGACCATAGAAGTAAGACCTGTAAAGGTAGATTTTGACTTTTCTACTATCCGGTTTTCGAAAGAGATAACAGGCGACCGGCCGGCCAACGGCATTACCGTTAGCGTAAACGTGAATTACACATCGTACGACAACAGTACAGCCGTATACAACCAGGGCTTTGGTAGCTTTGGCGTAGGTTCTACGATCACCGGAAAGGTAAAAAACGGAGAAACCACCCTTAAGCCAGGCGTAAATACCCTTGAATTTGTACTCGAAGGCCAGGCCGAAGCAGGAAATAACATCCAGCTGAACTTTATGGATTTTAACGGAGAAGTGCAGCCCTATACCTTAACGCCTAAAATACAATAAGCATGAGAAATTTTATACACTACTTTAGAGCAATAGTATTCCTGTTTTTTGTGGCAGGAGTAACACAGGGAGTAAAGGCGCAGAATTGTGCAACGGGCGATTGTATCACCAACACCTACATTTACAGTACAGATCCCGCTAAGATAGAATACGACAATATTGTAGGGGTTTTCCACTCCAGCATGATCCGGGAGGCGAACGGTACGGTAAAGGTATGGGGACAAGGGACAGCGCAGAACGGTACCGGCCAATCGGGTAACATCCTCACCACCACCGATCCTGCCGGAGTGCTAAGTGGCGATAACTTTGGTTCCGGAACGAATAAACTCACCGGTAAAGTCCTGAAATTTACAGGAGCCAGTAGCTCGAATAATCAGCAGTTCGCAGTGTTAACAGCCAGCGGATTGTATGTGTGGGGGGACGCCGGTATTTTAGTTCCTAACGTTTCCAATGTGTCGGGTGGAAGTTTCAGAAAAGTAGCTATCGGAACTTACGGAGGTTCCGGGACGAAAGCAGACGGGCTACCTACCGGCGTTAGCCCGGAAGATGTGAAAATGCTATTTGGTACCCGTGAGGGCTTGGCCATCGTCACCTGTACAGGACAAGCATGGGTACTTACCGTAAACGGTGTAGCTTATGGAGACGGCGCAACAGATAATAGTACAAATGACCTTCTCTGGCACCGGGTAAGCACGGGGGCTAATACGCCCTTAGAGAATGTGGTAGCTGTAAGAGGTACGTACCAGACTTTTATGGCACTTACCTCAGACGGTACTATTTATACCTGGGGAGCGGGTACAAGGATAAACAGCGGGGGGGCAGAAAACAGAACCTATGCCAAGGAAATCACGAAACCGGCAGGTGTTACCCCGAAAATGATCGGGATGACAGCTTCAAGCGAAGGAAAGACCTACTACCTTTTGTCGACAGACGGAAAAGTCTTCGCCATGGGAGAAAATAATTACGGACAGTTGGGTAACAGTAATACCACTGATTCCAATGTCTGGGGTCAGGTAACGGCCAGTACAACGGTGGGCAGTACTACTTACACCATAGGCAGCAATGTAGTATGGATTAGCCCTATGGAGCATGACAGGGGTACTCAGATAGCGAATAATGCGGCAATCAGTGTTATTACCAACGATGGTAAAGTCTGGTCCTGGGGAGGGAACTCTTATGGTATGTTGGGTCTTCCCGAATCCACCTCAAGTGCTATTACTTCTCCATTATTAATGCCGGGCAGAAACACCAGCTCTACCTATGATAATACCAAATTAAATCTGTCAGATTTCATCATGGCCGTGGAAACCGGAGGCCATACCACGCTGCTGATCAAGCAGTGCAGTAAGAAATTTGGCTATGTGGGGCATAGGATACGCGGTAGTATGGCCGACGGCACCACGGTAGATGCGCAGGAGGCCATATACAATTTTGGTCAGACAGGAGATGTGGTGATATGTGGTGCACCTACCTCACCGGGAGTTGTAGATTTGCAGATATGTCCTACCACTACAGCCAATCTCAATGATGCTATTAAGAGTCCTACTCCGACAGGGTTTTATCTGGAATGGTGGAGTACAGCCAACAGGCAAAACGGTACGCAACTCTCTGATACAGATATTTTAACCGTAGGAACAGGTACGTATTATGCATTTTATGTGGCCAGAACGGGTCCATGTGAGAGTCCGGCCTATTCGGAAGTAAAAGTAACGGAGAAAGTATGTATTGAAGCCAATGACGATACGTACGGCCCCTATAACGGGATAACCGGTGGCACCACAGGCAGTGTATTGGTGAACGATACGTTTAAAGGTCAGCCGGTAAATCCATCGGAGATCAACCTGACACCGGGTACACCCAGCTATTCGGGTCTGGTGATGAATGCAGACGGAACGATTACAGTACCACCGGGTACACCGGCAGGTACCTATACCTATCCGTACACCATTTGTTTGAAAATACGACCTACCCATTGTGATGATGCGGTAGCTACCATAACCGTTTATACGCCGGCCATAAGCCTGGTGAAAACGGCCTCAACAGGCACTTACGGTGTGGGTTCTGTGGTCACCTACAGCTTTAAGGTGAAAAACACGGGCAACGTAACATTAAATAATGTAACGGTTACTGACCCGTTACCGGGCCTGAGCGCTATTACTCCTGCTTCCGTAGCCAGCCTGGCACCGGGTGCTGAAACGACCTTCACGGCAACCTATACGGTTAAGCAGGCCGATGTGGATAATGGTAAAATCGACAATACAGCGACGACGAAAGGTACGCCTCCGGGCGGCTCGGATGTAACGGATACCGATAATGAGACGGTTCCATTGACCCGTACACCGGGTATTGACCTGGTAAAAACGGCTCCGACCGGTACATACGGTGTGGGCTCTGTGATCACCTATAGCTTTAAAGTGAAGAACACCGGTAATGTGACGCTGACGAATGTTACAGTTACTGACCCGCTACCGGGTTTGGGAACAATAACTCCAGCTTCCGTATCCAACCTGGCTCCGAATGCAGAGACAACGTTCACCGCACCTTATACGGTAACGCAGGCGGATGTGAATACCGGTAGCATTCATAATACAGCAACCACGAAAGGTACACCTCCTGGTGGCGGCTCGGATGTAACGGATACGGATGATGAGACAGTACCGTTAACCCAGACTCCGAAGATTGATCTGACCAAGACCGCTTCGGCTGGCCCTCACAGTGTAGGAAGTACGATCACGTATACCTTTAAAGTGAAGAATACGGGTAATGTGACGCTGACGAATGTTACAGTGACTGACCCGCTACCGGGTTTGGGAACAATAACTCCAGCTTCCGTATCCAGCCTGGCTCCGAATGCAGAGACAACGTTCACCGCACCTTATACGGTAACGCAGGCGGATGTGAATACCGGTAGCATTCATAATACAGCAACGACCAAAGGTACACCTCCTGGTGGCGGCTCGGATGTAACGGATACGGATGATGAGACAGTACCGTTAACCCAGACTCCGGGCATTAACCTGGTGAAAACAGCCTCAACAGGTACGTATGGTGTAGGCGATGTGATTACCTATAGCTTCAAAGTGAAGAACACCGGTAATGTAACGCTGAGCAATGTAACGGTAAGTGACCCACTACCAGGCCTGAGCGCTATTGCTCCTGCGTCTGTAGCTAGTTTGGCTCCGGGTGCAGAAACGACCTTCACAGCTACTTATGTAGTTAAGCAGTCGGATGTGAACAATGGTAAGATCGACAATACAGCGACGACCAAAGGTACACCTCCTGGTGGCGGCTCGGATGTAACGGATACAGACGATGAGACGGTTCCGTTAACCCAGACACCGGGCATTAACCTGGTGAAAACGGCCTCAACAGGTACGTACAGCGTAGGCGATGTGATTACCTATAGCTTCAAAGTGAAGAACACCGGTAATGTAACGCTCAGCAATATAACGGTAAGTGATCCGCTATCAGGTTTGAGCGCTATTGCTCCTGCGTCAGTAGCTAGTTTGACTCCGGGTGCAGAGACGACCTTCACAGCTACTTACGTAGTTAAACAGTCGGATGTGAACAACGGTAAGATCGATAATACAGCAACCACGAAAGGTACACCTCCTGGTGGCGGCTCGGATGTAACGGATACCGATAATGAGACGGTTCCATTGACCCGTACACCGGGTATTGACCTGGTAAAAACGGCTCCGACCGGTACATACGGTGTGGGCTCTGTGATCACGTATAGCTTTAAAGTGAAGAACACGGGTAATGTAACGCTGACGAATGTTACAGTTACTGACCCTCTACCTGGACTGGGAACAATAACTCCAGCTTCCGTATCCAGCCTGGCTCCGAATGCAGAGACAACCTTCACCGCACCTTATACGGTAACACAAGCAGATGTGAATACCGGTAGCGTCCATAATACAGCGACAACGAAAGGTACACCTCCTGGCGGCGGCTCGGATGTAACGGATACGGATGATGAGACAGTACCATTAACCCAGTCTCCGAAGATTGATCTGACGAAGACCGCTTCGGCTGGCCCTCACAGTGTAGGAAGTACGATCACGTATACCTTTAAAGTGAAGAACACGGGTAATGTGACGCTGACGAATGTTACAGTGACTGACCCGCTACCTGGACTGGGAACAATAACTCCAGCTTCAGTAGCCAGTCTGGCTCCGAATGCAGAGACAACCTTCACCGCACCTTATACGGTAACACAAGCAGATGTGAATACCGGTAGCGTCCATAATACAGCGACAACGAAAGGTACACCTCCTGGCGGCGGCTCGGATGTAACGGATACGGATGATGAGACAGTACCATTAACCCAGTCTCCGAAGATTGATCTGACGAAGACCGCTTCGGCTGGCCCTCACAGTGTAGGAAGTACGATCACGTATACCTTTAAAGTGAAGAACACGGGTAATGTGACGCTGACGAATGTGACAGTGACTGACCCACTACCCGGTCTGAGTGCTATCACTCCGGCTTCCGTAGCGAGTCTGGCTCCGGGTGCAGAGACGACCTTCACGGCTACTTATATTGTTAAGCAGTCTGATGTAAATAACGGTAAGATTGATAATACGGCTACCACTAAAGGTACACCTCCGACTGGAACCGATGTGACTGATACAGATGATGAGACGGTACCGTTAACCCAAACACCGGGCATTAACCTGGTGAAAACAGCCTCAACAGGCACGTACGGTGTAGGCGATGTGATTACCTATAGCTTCAAAGTGAAGAACACCGGTAATGTAACGCTGAGCAATGTAACGGTAAGTGACCCACTACCAGGTCTGAGCGCTATTGCTCCTGCCTCTGTAGCGAGTCTGGCTCCGGGTGGAGAAACGACCTTCACAGCTACTTATGTGGTTAAGCAGTCGGATGTGAACAATGGTAAGATCGACAATACAGCGACGACCAAAGGCACACCTCCTGGTGGCGGCTCGGATGTAACGGATACGGATGATGAGACGGTACCGTTAACCCAAACACCGGGCATTAACCTGGTGAAAACAGCCTCAACAGGCACGTATGGTGTAGGCGATGTAATCACCTACAGCTTCAAAGTGAAGAACACGGGTAATGTGACGCTGACGAATGTAACGGTAACTGACCCGCTACCCGGTCTGAGTGCAATCACTCCGGCCTCAGTAGCAAGTCTGGCACCGGGTGCAGAAACGACCTTCACGGCTACTTACGTTGTTAAGCAGACCGATGTAAATAACGGTAAGATTGATAACACGGCGACTACCAAAGGTACACCGCCTACAGGAACCGATGTAACCGATACAGATGATGAGACCGTACCGTTTACCCAGTCTCCGAAGATTGATCTGACCAAGACCGCTTCAGCTGGCCCTCACACGGTAGGAAGTGTAATTACCTATAGCTTCAAAGTAAAGAATACCGGTAACGTAACATTGACGAACGTAACGGTTACTGACCCACTACCGGGCCTGGGAGCAATCACTCCAGCCTCAGTAGCGAGCCTTGCTCCTGGTGCTGAGACAATCTTCACCGCGAGCTACACAGTAACGCAAGCAGATGTGAACAACGGCAAAGTACACAATACAGCCACGGCTAAAGGTACACCGCCAACAGGAGATGACGTGAAAGATGATGACGACGAAGACGTACCATTTACGCAATCTCCGAAGATTGATCTGACTAAGACCGCTTCAGCAGGCCCTCACAGTGTAGGAAGTACGGTCACTTACACTTTCAAAGTGAAGAACACTGGTAACGTGACCCTGACAAATGTAACGGTGACTGACCCGCTACCCGGTCTGAGTGCAATTACTCCAGCCTCTGTAGCAAGTCTTGCTCCAGGTGCAGAGACGACCTTCACGGCTACTTACGTTGTTAAGCAGTCTGATGTAAATAACGGTAAGATTGATAATACGGCTACCACTAAAGGTACACCTCCGACTGGAACCGATGTGACTGATACAGATGATGAGACGGTACCGTTTACGCAGTCTCCTAAGATTGACCTGACCAAGACCGCTTCAGCTGGCCCTCACACCGTGGGCAGTACGATCACGTATACCTTTAAAGTGAAGAATACAGGTAATGTGACGCTGACTAACGTTACAGTGACTGACCCGCTACCCGGTTTGAGTGCAATAACTCCAGCTTCCGTAGCGAGTCTGGCTCCGGGTGCAGAGACGACCTTCACGGCTACTTATATTGTTAAGCAGTCTGATGTAAATAACGGTAAGATTGATAATACGGCTACCACTAAAGGTACACCTCCTACAGGAACCGATGTGACCGATACGGATGATGAGACCGTACCATTTACCCAGTCTCCGAAGATCGATCTGACGAAGACCGCTTCGGCTGGTCCTCACAGTGTAGGCAGCACGATCACGTATACTTTCAAAGTGAAGAACACCGGTAATGTGACGCTGACTAACGTAACGGTTACTGACCCGCTACCGGGCCTGGGAGCAATCACTCCAGCCTCAGTAGCGAGCCTTGCTCCTGGTGCTGAGACAATCTTCACCGCGAGCTACACAGTAACGCAAGCAGATGTGAACAACGGCAAAGTACACAATACAGCCACGGCTAAAGGTACACCGCCAACAGGAGATGACGTGAAAGATGACGACGACGAAGACGTACCGTTTACACAGTCTCCTAAGATCGATCTGACCAAGACCGCTTCGGCTGGTCCTCACACCGTAGGTTCAGTGATCACGTATAGCTTCAAAGTGAAGAACACCGGTAATGTGACGCTGACTAACGTAACGGTTACTGACCCACTACCGGGCCTGGGAGCTATCACTCCAGCCTCAGTAGCGAGTCTGGCACCGGGTGCTGAGACAACCTTCACAGCCAGCTACACGGTAACACAGTCCGATGTGAACAACGGCAAAGTACACAATACAGCCACGGCTAAAGGTACGCCGCCTACAGGAGATGACGTGAAAGATACCGACGAGGAAGACGTACCGTTTACTGCGGCGCCATCCATTGATCTTGTGAAGACAGCATCGGCTGGCCCTCACGCGGTGGGAAGTGTGATCACCTATAGCTTCA
>NZ_JBFOLH020000029.1:0-7862 GCF_040829825.2 Leadbetterella sp. DM7
AATCGAACTCAAGGGAGATTCATTAAGAAAAAACAGGTAACTTTGGCAGTATAATAATCCTATCACCAATAAGCGCCCACGGGTCAACGAAAACCGAAACGAGGGGTCAACGTCTCCGAAATATGCACAACTCCGACCCCAAGGCGGTGCCGCCAAAAACCATGTTGTTCGGTATTCTGCCTGCGGTGTTGACTGTTATACTTCTATTCTTGACCAAGAAGGGCTGGCTTTTATCGACGACCTACCGCTTCTTCGGCTAACCTGCCTCCACCTAGATCCCGACTGAGGTTGTGTTATGGTGGCTCCTCAACGGCGCTGTTCCACAGCTTATGACCTTGGAATGGTGGAATTTCGACATCCTGTCTGGAGTAACCGCCCGTTTGTGGCGTACTTCGGGCTGGCCGATGAAAACCCGTGCGAAAGGTATTACTGGTCTGGAACCTGATCTGCCTGGAGCTACTATTGAATATTGCCATACTTGCTTTCATTTCTGCACCTTCGCCCATGCAGCGCTTAGCATTTGACCAGCCCAATATTAATATAGCTATAATGTATTTTCCGTTCAGTTGGCTACCGACTTTTATCGCCCCAGTGGTACTGTTTGCGCATCTGGCTTCGATCGGGCAGTTGGTAAAACAGAGATGACGGTCCGGAATACTCACGAATACCTACAAGAGTGGTGAGTGGTCTTTTAGGTCTATCAATTTGGAGAAAAAATTCCTTTTCCAAAAAAGATCTTCCTTTGATACTACATAGTCCGTCGGAAAACCTCTCTGTCTCTAGCTGCCAGTCCTTCAAAATATAGCGTAATTTTTGATAACATTTTCCTAGTAGACCATGATGTCATTAAAGATGGTAGTAATACCCAATTAAAATCTCTATTTCCATAATCATTCAAATTTTCTTTTGTCCAACTTCTAAATAACTGTTTTTTTTGTACTTTTAAACAGTACTTACCAAGATTAAACATGAACATATACCATTATATATCAAAGTATGCTTTTCGGTTAATATTTTTCTTAATAATGATAGTTGGGCCTTTCAGTCTTACGGCACAACCATCATACCGTATTAAACTTTGTCCAGGCACAAAGCAGGCTCGTACCGCTCTTGCTCAATACCTTTCTAATTATAAGGATGAAAAACCGGACCGAATGATACCTTGGCTACAAAAATGGGCAAAGGATAATCGGATGAGAGTAGCTTTTGTTCAGTTAGAAAGAATAAAGGATAGAAAATCTTTTCAGTGGCATAGTGGAAGGTCCGAGCGCAGCGGAAACTTGGTTGATCAGGAATTAGCTATACTAGGCTCGCGTAGTAGCACAACTCGTATTTTAGAAAGAGATATCCGGTGCTTTTTCAGCGATACACTAGTGGTGATGGATACTTTGCGGTTTTCCATCGGTAGCCTTAAAAATTCTGAATATTTTTTTAAGACAACTTTAGAAGAATGGGCTATTCCTCTCCATATTCAGACAGGAGAGCTAATGATATATGCTCCTGCCTCCCTTGCAAAAGGTAAACATTATGCTTTTCAGTTAATCGAAAAAAAAGGGAATCAATCCCGGGAAATAACGGCAGGTATATTGTATTTTTTAACAATTGAAGAACAAATGCAGATTAAAAGTGCTTTTTTAAACCGACTTGAAGATGAAAAGCTAAGCTGTCAGACTCTTTTAGAGGAGAGTATCCCATTTTTAGAATATATGTGGGGGCGTAAATCCTGTGAAGAAAAAAATAACTACGAAGAGGCTCAGGCTGACCGCATTAAGATATTGTTAGGAAGATGTAAATAGCATAATGAACTCTTTATTTATCGTTTTAGGCCTGTACTTACTTGCGTTCTTGATATCGTTCCTATTTTGGCATGGATTGAGGTTTTGGCTTAGCCGAACCCTCGTCGTTCTTGTATGGTCAAGCTTTTTTACCATATTGGTAGTTTGTTATTCCAATACACGTCCACTACTCCTGTCGGAAGAAATTAATGTAATAGAGTTACTTAAACCCTTTTTTACAAAGGATTATGTAAAATCATCAGTGCTTGCAAAATATCCGTTTATTCTTGTGGATGTCACCAATCAGCAGCAATTAATAGGTAGTGGTGTTGAAGGTGACACTATTACATCCCGCTCGGTTACTGATCGCCTCCGTTTGACACAATTTTTGAATATTTTACTAGAAAATGAACAATATGTAGGGCAAATAGTTTGTGATGTCGTATTTAAACAAAAAAGCTCAGCAGATGAAGGTTTACTTACAGTTATCAATTCTCTAAATGCTGTGGATAAATTACTCATTGCAGGCACAAATTCTCTTCCAAATTATTCTATTTCTATTGATAGTATGTTCAATACAGAACAGCTTCCTGTCTACTCTGTAGATGTGGTGAATTATGATGGAATGTATTTTAGTCAATCTTTAGTAGATGGAAGCGGCCAAGCATGTCTTCCGTATGAACTATACCTTAGGATGAAAAATCGTCAAATAGCCAAAATTAATAATGGCCTAGGAATGCAATTTGTATGGGAACAGGAGAGGGATAGCGATGCTTCAAAGGTAAAGTATATTGGAACTAGTTTTATTCCACACCTTTCTTTAAGCGATGAAGATATTATTGCCCAACCTTTTATAGAAGGCCAAACATGGCTTGAGCAGGCTTTTGAGTTTTTATTTCCTACAGAATCAGGATCTATCTTTACTGTATCAGAAATGAATATATTTAATCTTGCTGATATTTTGCATCCGGAAGGAATCGCAATGTTCGAGGATGAGCTTTATAAATATTCAGAGATTAAACCAATAATACTGATTGGGACGTTTGGTGACCGACAATTGGATGTACACCAAACTGCGTTTGGCCGTTTGCATGGTAGTGTTATCTTAATCAATATTTTTTATAACCTGTTGGCTGGTCATCATATTATATCTGCAGATTACGTTATCTATTTATTTCTGTCCTTTACGATAATTATTGCTTTGTTATTCTTTCTTAAGATTGGACCGACTGAAGATAATAAGTTGTATAGAACAATGAAGGCCAGAGCAAAGTCTAAAGACGAAGATATACCTATGTATACTTCTTCGAGAATCATGAAGATTGTTGGACTAATTCAAAAATACCTTTATAAGGTTTTCGTAGAGCATTTACACTATTGGCTATTGCTATTAGTTGTAGTAGGAGCAATTCATTTTTTTGGTCATTTGATTAATATTGCAGTTATTATCATCTTTCTAACAGCATGTAGTAGTAGTTTGATTCTACTGAAAAATTTAATGAAATGACGCAATGTTCTCAGCGAATCAAAGTAAACCCTGCCCAAAAATAAGGTTTAGTAGGATATTTTCTTCGCATTGTCATTTGTGCTAAATGGAATGATTCCTGCACCGATAATTTGCCAACGAGACACCGATCATAAAATAATTTCATGAATTCAGTCGTTTTTTCGTCGCTTACTTTCCAAAGACTTACAATGAGATTATTTACTCCTATAGCTTTGAAAGCTCGTTGAAATCCTATCACACTCTCATTTCCTCTTAATTCTCCTAAACCACTGTCGCAGGCTGATAAAACTACCAATTTCGTATTTGGAAACCGCAAGTTTGCGATTTCATAAGAAGTCAATAATCCATCTTCAACACCGTCGATAAATTGGCCACCCCGCCAAACATATTCAGCATTAGCCAATAGTAATCCGGAACGGAGATATGGTTCATTGATATTTGCATACGAAAGTATATCTTGACCCCAGCCGCCAAAGATGGGAAGATTGCCGTATTTATCCGCGTTTTTGTAGTATATTATACTATCTGGAAGATAATATCCGTGAGTTGCTATATGAAGTATTTTAGGTGATGTTTTAGTAAGGGCTTTTAATCTTTCTTCAGTAGCCAGATGCCTCCTCAATACAATAGCTTTAGGGAAATAGTTCTTTATCGCCGATAATTCTTCTTCAGTATTTGGTAAAGGGTCAATTGGTTTTCGTAAAGAAGGTATCAATAGGGGAAGCGGCAAAACATTCTTGTCTTTAGGTAATTTTGACAGCTTTAAACTATCAGTTTCGTACTTTATATTACCAATAAGGGCTATTTCATCTTGTTCAGTTAAAAATAAGCTATCGCGTTTTCCGATACTTGCCGTAGTTATCAACCTATGGAGCCTGTATTTGTCAGCCAGGACACTATCCGGGCCAATTGGCAATGCTGAAAAAGAAACACCATTAAGATAGCCGGAAGGGGAAAAATATATGGTATTGATTCCCAAAAGTGAATCGGCAATAGGAGCCCAAATGAGTTTATATAGGTTATTATCACTATCTAATTTGTACTCCGCAAAATCTTGTGATGATGTAATGTTATTGTTGCCTCCATAGATTGGATTAATGGAGCGTTGAGGATAATCTCGAGATCTTTCTACAGGATTGTGTAATGATTTTGCATCAGTGAGAACTGTAAAGCTAGGATATGCATCCCCATATCTCATTACCATTGCGGCGTAGATAGTAGAATCACTCCAATGATCTTTATAGTATGGAAACGATACGAACTCAATAGCTGCTTCACCGGGAAGAAGCGTCCGGCGAATATCTTTGAAGCTAATTGGCTCCATTAGAATTTCTAGATCATTATCACTATATTTTTGACCGTTCAACTGTCTGATAAATTCCTGGGTCTCTTCTGATGATTTTAGCATTAGGGCATTGTCATAAGCATAGCCCGCCAACTTAGGATATTTTTTATGCAACTTCAGCACAAAATTGAAAATAGCAGGCCCTTCGTTTGTAAGACTATTATCGGTAAGTACTGTTTCAGATTTGTGATAACTGATAGAGTTTTGAAGCATTGGGGCGGTTGTGTACACGGATGACAGAATTTTTAAATGCTCCCGGTAGGACTTTCGAAGATCCATTATTAGTGGTTCTATTTTATCCGCTTGCTCAGTTTTATCATATAGTTCAATCAAACGTTTTAAAACAACTGTATAGTATTGGGTTTTAAGTCTAGCATATTGACTATCACTTTCGGCAAGCCCATTGGTCATTTGTTTAATAAGTGATAAGAGTACTATTTCAGCTTCTTTAACTTTGTTGTTTTGGATAAGCCACTCAGAACGAAGTAGTGTAATTTCAGGATCCTCCTCTCCCGCAACTTGGGCGACTGCTTCAGCTTGTATCTTATTGGTTCTTAATAAAGTTTTAAATAAAAGATTTCGTATTTGAGTATTCCAATTATCTCCGATTTCCCCTCCTCTGTCTACTCTTAAGCTGTTTTCTGTTCCAAGAAGTTCATCTTCCAATAGGTTTAGTAATTTTTCGTATTTTTCAAGTGTAAAATACAAATTGAAACATGATATAAGGTCACCATCTCCCACTATATAGGTGCCCCCTAATTGTTTTCTTGATCGAATATGATTTACGAATAAGTCAAGTAATGAATCAGCTTGTATGAAATTTCGACGTCTGATAGAATAAAAGGCATATTCCTGAAGGCGTTCATGACGCGCTTGTGGAGACAAGTCGCTCAATAATAGCCGCCTATATAATTCATCAGCATGAGCAGTGTCCTTTACTAATGAATAGCCAGCTGCTAAATAGGCTAAACATTCGGTACATTCATCTGATTGGCCTTTTTCCTTTGTGGTATTAATACATTTGCGACAATGATTCTCATTTTCTTTGATTAGTTGGAACGGAGTCTTCATAGAGGATGCCTGCGTATTCGAATTAATTTCATTTACAGGCTTACTTAATGGGGAAATGAATTCTTTAAGCTCATAAAAATGATGTAAATTCTTTCTTCTCTCCAAGATTGTCAAAAACTTCCCGTTGGTACTCATTGTTAGGGAGTGGCTATCATTAGGAAAACTTAAAGTTTGAATGGGCTCCTCTTCATCTGATATGTTCCATAGATTAACTAATTTGTCTGCACCTAAGGAAATAAAGTATGGTGTGCCTTCTAAAAAGTTTACTTCTTGAACGGAGGCATTGTGCCATTTATATGTATTAATATTTGTTCCAGATTTTAAATCCCAGATTCGGACCATATGATCATCACCACCGGATAGCACCAGCCCTTTGCTATTAACAGCAATGCTCGTTATCATACCTATATTTCCACCCATGGATTGCTGCCATCTTCCTGTCTTAGTTGAAAAAACCTGTATTCCCTTCGATTTCGTTCCTGCAATGCAAAATTGGTCGTCAGAACTAAAACCCAGAGAGGTTACATCGTCTTCCAAGATGATTGTTTGTAAAAGATTTCCGTTTGCTGACTCCCACAGACAAATGGTTTTGTCAGCAGATGCGGTAGCTATAATATTCCCAGAATTACTATATTGTACACTAGTAACTGCCTTTGAATGGCCTTTGAGAATATACTTTGGCGGAACTCCTAAGCTATAGGGATTTTCTCTATTGTATTCTTTGTTTAAATCCCATACAAATGTGACATTGTGGTCTGAGCCTGCAATAAGAAATTGGCCATTAGGGTGTAAAGACATGCACAGTAAGTTTGGGATATTTCCAGAGATGATTGGTATTCCCTGAGTTATAAGGCCCTTTCCTACTTCATATATAGAAAAATGAGGTCTATTGGCGCTTAGAACAGCAAATCTTATCCCATCCTGATGCAAAGAAATTGCCACATCGGTAGGTCTATACATATCTAGATAAGGGTCAAAGGAAAATTTCTCAACCAGCCGAGTTCTTGAAAACTGTAACGGAAAATATACATTTTGTGCGGTTAAGGGAAGAGTGGGTATAATAAAGGAAAATAAATAAATTAACAATTTTATTGTTGAACTTATCTTTGCCTTACCTGTGGTAAAGGAGAATTTGCTCATTTTAAGGGTAGGTTTTTACGATTTTGTCAATTGAATAGGGCTCTTGTTCAAATTTACATGGTTTTATTTATTTAACCAAAGATTAATGACTCTATTGGAAGAATGTTTTATTGTATTTTGAGCATTGTTAATTTTATATAGTTTTTAATACGACATATCAGTCAACTTGCTGATTATGAGCAATATATTTTTATCTATACCACCCTGGTATTTCAGGCTGTTAGAGGTTTAATGAACCACATAGATCTGAATTTCTGCTTTTGGGAAGGCATTGTTGATCGTTTTTGTAAACCCTGTCTGATTATCGATGCACAAGATCAAAATATCTTTTACGTCTTGGTTCGGCAGATCCGTCAATGCACTCAACCAGAAGTTGGCTCCTTCAACATCCCTAAAAGTCATTTGTGATCCTGACGGTTAATATTCAAGATGTTATATATGGCCTCGAATACCATCCGGGAGCTTATAGTACATTGCATCCATCCAGAGGATTGTATGCAGTTTATCTAGGCGGCAGGGTTGCCATCCTTTGATTTCCAGGAATGATCCGGTCAGTTATGGTGGATAACGTATTGCGGCTGATATCGGTATCGTACATCCCCTTGATATGCCTGGAGATATTCTGGAAGCTCATCCCCAACCCATACATGCCTAGGATTTTCTTTTCAAAGCTATCGGCCAATATTGTTTCCAGCTTGCGGATCTGGATAGGCTAAAAACTTGATTGGCGATCCCGGGAGGTAGTAATATCTAGTTCCCCTTCGGAGATACGAACTAACTTACTACGCTTGCCATTCAGCCGGTTGCCTTTTTCCCGCTCCTTATTGCTCAAATGAATGTCCAATTCTCCTTCAGTAATCGATTCCAGAAACTGCTTCAGCAAGGGCGTAAAAGCCGCTGTTTCAAGGCAAAGATCATAGCCGAAACGACCTGTATGAAAGCGAAAAGGCCTTATTAAAGCCTTTACCGCCAGAACCTTTCCTCATCAGGAAATACCGGTGGTATACCGTTCAGAAGAACGCCC
>NZ_JBFOLH020000030.1:0-7391 GCF_040829825.2 Leadbetterella sp. DM7
TTCGTGACCATAAAGCTAAACAGCATTATGCAATATGATAAAAACCCCGATTTCGGGGCTTTTTATTCTCGTAACACCAAAGGGGCAAATATTATATCACAAAACCTATTGTATCATCCGTATTTCCAGTATTCACGATACTTTCGTAATAATTTTGCAAATCGGATCTCTCCTTTTCTCCCAGAGTTTGAGAAGTTAATAAAGCAGGTTTTTTTCTATTTGTCTGAATAAACCCAACTGATTTGAAAGAAATATCTCCTGAAAATAGGTCTATTCGCCAATCCCATTCTTGTTTGTAGTTGATAAAGTCGATATTTCTTGGTTCAACTGGATTGGCAAAATCAATTGAATTTATTGTAAGAGGATGTGAGAAATCAAAATCGAAATGGATGTCCCAAACATTTAAAAATATAAGGGTTGCAGGAGTAACCAAAAATTTAAATTGTTCTTTATCTGAAACCCACTCAAGGATATAATCAATATCTAATATAAATTCAAATTTCTCAGGATTAAATTGTATAGAATATATTCTACAATCATGCCAACCCATTTGGTCAAAATCCTTCTCCGTCCATTTTTCTTTAAAAATTAAGTCCATATAATTCAACTAGTTTTGTCTTGGTAATTACCCTGTTCAGATTAAAGGTCATTTCCTTTTCCTTCCCTTGCAGCTCAAACCGGTTCTGGAAGCTGTTCACGATACCCGTACCATTTAAACATATGCCCCAAGGACAAAGTTACTGCCTATTTAAAAGAACTTTCTGCATTTGTTAAGCACCACATTTGAAAGATACTTTTTTCAGTTGAAAAAAGAGCAGCACGTTTCAGTGTCAGACAGCTAAGAGAGCTAAAAAACTCTCTCAAAAGCAGGTGTGCGCCGACAGTAGCATCCCCCAGGGCCAGTACAGCCGCATTGAAAACGGTAAGGTGGAACCCTCTATCTCTACCCTGGAAAAACTGGCTGCGGTGTTTGAAGTGGATATGGCTGCGTTCTTTAAGTCTGATGACCTCGACCAGGAAGTCAACCTGCCCCCGATGCAAAAAATAAAGCTGATCGATACCCTCGCTGCTGACGAGCAGCAGGCACTGCTTAAAATGATCGATCTCGCACTGGCCAATAAAAGAATGAAAGATAATCTTCAGTCCATTATCCAACAATAAATGAAAAAGGCTCCCTTGTCGGGCAGCCTCGGGGGAGAAGGGAGATCACATTATATAGTACATCGTAACCTTTACTGTTTTTCTATCTCAACATTTCTTGAAATAATAAAATTACAATCTGTCGATACAGGCTCTGAAACCGAGTTGTCAGGGTCAATAGAAAAATAATAGCCATTATCTAACCTGGATATCTTAAAATCTTCCACATATCTAGGGTCATCCTCAAAAAAAGTAAAATTCATTTCAATAATGTCCCTCATGCTGATTATTGTAATTGCTTTATTATCAGAAAGGTATATTTTTGCTAATGCTACTTCCTCTCTACTAAAATCTATTCTTTTAATAAGAAGATCTCTTATTTTAATCTCTTCATTTACTATGAGATTATACGCTTTAGTGTCGCAAGCTATCATTCTACTCTATTTTACGAGTTTTATATTCATCTTTTAACTTTTCATTTGCTTTAGGAGGTCGACCAGGCATCCTATCTCCACGTCCAGAAGGATTATTGGGGTTAGGTTTATAATCATGAACATGGTCTCCTCTTTCGTTTTTAGGAGCATTTTGACCATGACCTTTATTGTATTCTTTTGTACATTTCCATCGGAACCATACTTTTTAGTTGTTGTCCCCGATTTATTAGTTTGCATAGAGTTAGATTCTCCTTTATCCGGTAGTCTATTTTTAAATCTTTTTCCTACATCATCAATATTTTTTCCCCCAGATTCATTTACCTTAGCTGCAGTTTTTGCAACATCATCAGCAACATTTACTACATCATCAATTTTACTTCCTCCCTTTATTAGTTGGAGTAATTTTCCCGCATTTTTTGTTAATCCTACCCCTGTTGCTCCTGCGCCTGCAGAAATTGCTATAGACTTTCCGTCTACATCTGTAAATGAACTCCAGCCCTTACCATCTATTAAGTTTTCCGCAACTTGTATTCCATAATCAAATGCTGCGCCGCTTGCCGCACCTACGATATACGGACAAATCGGACAATTACCGTCAGGATCATTCAGGTTAGTAGGATTATTCCAAAATGCAGCGTATGGGCTTTTATCAATTTGATTCGGGTGGTCTGCGAGAGCATCCACCCTGTCCCACCGCCCGATCGTCGGATTATACACCCTCGCCCCAAAGTCTACCCTGTTCAGGTTAAAGGTAGATTCTTTTTCCTTTCCCTGCAACTCCCAACGGTTCTGAAAAGCGTTCACACTCCCCGTCCCATTCAAACGCACCCCCCAGGGATCAAAATCCGTTCTTGCCGTCTGAACCACACCCGATGAGCCCTCCTTAAAACTCACCCGCGTGTTCCCCAGGTGATCTTTGTAATCAAATTCCAGCTTCCACACTCCCGACTCAAAGATAGCTCTTCCATCCGGAATACCATATTGATACGGCTGACCGTTTTTAAAAATAAAACCGTCTGCATACTCCCAGTATTCTCCCGTGCTGTATTGCGTACGAATCAGCTCGCCATCTCCATCGTAGGTGTACCTGATCCACCGGCCATCACTTAAATTGATCTCTTCCGGTAGGTTCAGATACGTATTGTACGTGATATTGGTGATCTGTTCATTTTCGTCACTCTTCAGCGCTCCGTTGGCATAATACGTATACCCTCCGCTACCCCGCTTCACAAAATCTACTTCGTTATTGCCGCTCACCCCATCATTGACCGATGTCAGGCGGTTTCCTGAATACGTATAGCTCAGGTTATCCATCAGCCCGAAAGAACCGCCCGTTTTACCATTGCGCTGAAGCTGGGTGATATTGCCGTTTTTACTGTAATTGACATTCGGAATGCTGTAGTTCTCGCTGCCGATGCCGCTGTAGGTGGCCGTCTTTAACCGCGACTGCGTATCATACGTGTATGTATAGTTCCTTATCCCCACAGGCGTAGTGCCGTTCACATGATTCCACGACTGCTTCCCGATATTGCCGCCCCACTGCCCGGCCGTTTCGTACTCCAGCTTATAGCTGAACAGGTCTTTCGCCGTGCCGTCGGGAACCGGGCTCCCCGAGCCGTTCAGGTTAATGCCCAAAAGACCGCCACGGATATGCCATGTGTAATCGACCACCTGGAGGTAGGTATCTGTTAATGGAATTCATTAAAGGAGTCCCTTTGATCTGCTTTAGACTGTCGGGATGGCTCACTGCTCCGCCCTGCGCAACGGTCTGTGCTGTCGCTCCGCCCAATGGAGAAGCAGGAAGATGATATATAGAAATTGCCTGGTTTTAAAATCTCGATCACACAATTGGGGTTACATCCTTAAGTAGAGTGAGAGGACAGTAAGGGATTCGACCCCTTACGTCCTACTCGATTGTCCTTTTGTTCCTACAAAATTATTCGTTCAATTTTTGTAGAATTCAGGAAAATTTCAACTAACATTACTTTATTCCTACGTTTTCCCAAAATGTCCTTTTCCTATATTTTCTCTTCAATTTAGACAAGACGATATTTTCGAATTCTAGTTTTACATTCCTATTTGAATCTCCTTTCAAATCATGGTTAACTTCCTTCCAATTGTACAAATCCTGTATATCACAATCAGCATCATCATTTTTTTTATATATTGTAAAGTATTGGAATATTATCCTTTTCATTGTTTATTATCCTTAAAGTTAGGCGCATTAGCTTTGGCATAACTATGTCATGTCACCTTGATAAATAGTATATAAAGCGGTCATTTAAAGGATAAAGAATGAATGATGTTACCGGCTGCTCAAATCTACTTTATAATTACACCGCTTTTGAAGAATAAAACAAAAAACCCAGTGTGATTGCAAAGTATAGAAATGTAATTAAAAACGTTATCGGTTTAGACAATGGCTGATAGTTAGTATATACACTCTCCTTTATGCCCCAAATGTATTTGTTAATGGACCATAAAAGTAAACCTAATACTAGTCGGACAATCCATTTGTTTCCTAGTTCATCGGTTAGTGGTATCCTAAATTTAAAAATAATAGACATATCCAACACAAAGAAAATTTGCATTAGCATAACGCAGAAAATTACACCCAGGTCAGGATCAGGATTCCCAATACTATGGAATAACCTGTGAAGTCCATTTAGATATTGATTAATAATTTTCATTTTTCTAAAAAATTCGTTGCGTTTTCTCTGTCATAATCAAGCCAAAGATCATCTTCATAAATGGCACCGTCTTGAATTTTGTGCAAGTTTGTTGGACGGTACCAAATAAAATAAAGCCCCGGTGGTCCAGGGCTTTTGTTATCTTATCTGATTTATAATTCTTTAAAATTCATCAAGCATAAACGCAGCTCTTTTGCTGACTTCAGTAGTCTTCTTTCTAATTTATCTTGGGGATTGAACCTTAAAAAATATTCATTATTCAGATTTATTTCTCTTCTTCCTATGCTTGATAAAACTTGCGCATTAAGTTTATTCAAATGTAATGTTCTCGTTTTGTCGTCATAATCAGGGAATTCTCCATTTTGAAGCATAAAAATAACTACTTGAAAATAATCTTCTATATTCTCGTAAGATATAGACACAACATGAGTACCATCTCCATACTGCACATCGTAGAAGGCGTTACCTCTTATCTTCTCTTCCGACACTTTAAAATTAAACTCAGTAATTAAAAAATTAAAGTATAATTTGACTATTGCTATATATTGGCTACCTTCTATCATGGCTTAATAACATTTATCGATTCTGGGTGGAGTTTCTGATAATTCTTAAGCATATTCTGCTCCATTTGATAAAATATACTTGGTGTCTTTCGCATAGGATCCAATCCTATATCTAAAATTGACTTACCACTTCTCATCTGCTGCAATATCCATTTTCGATTATACTGCATCATTTTACTTGTCACCTGATCTGCTGTGCCTGTAAACTTAGGCATATCATTCAAAATTTTAGCTCCTGGAATTTTAGATGCAGCTGCTTCAACTCTTGCCATACCCTCACCAATAATAATTATCCCCTTCTCAGCTCCTGCAGCTAATTTAAGTAAACTTGCCGCTCCTTTTACACCTCCTATTAAATCAGGGCTACCGGTGACTGTATAATCTACCTTTACAGGATTGCCCTCTATGTCATATACAATATTACCCTCTTTTCTCCCATTAATGTAATAATTTAGTTTCTCCCAAAAACCCGCTAATGCTTCTAGCTTAGGAACTGAACGTATATTTCTTCATTCATCTCCGCTATAGATTCTCGGCTTATCGGGGATTTAGTTACACCGGTTTTATCTTTATCTTCCACTTAATCTGATTTTGTACAATATTTACTTATTTATCTGGAGAGGGCAATCTTCAAACTCCTGTTCTCTAATGTGTTTAAAGAAGAAGTAGAATAGCGAGTGGGAGCTATGTGCCATTATTTATTTAGCTCCTTTATAACAATAATAATGGCTGCAACCAGTAACATAATCCCAGCCCCAAAATATCGAATTTTAATAGAAATATTAATAATATGATCCCTACTTTCTTTTATACCTCGCAAAATCAAATAAACTCCAATAGTAAGAGTAAATAAAATAAATAGTTTATTGTCCATTTTTTTCTTGAATTTTCAATTGTACTGTAATCTTCCCTAAAAATTGTAGCTATTCTTAGGGAAGATTACAGTTAGACAATGGAGAATGAGTCCCAGTTTCATAGGGCGCTATAAACATACTCCTCACCCACGACTGAAGTCGTGGGTAAGTGGAGATTACCAGATAGCAGGATAAAACCGCTTCTTTAAGGTAATTTTACTTTTATCAATGGGTAAATTCAGATTAGGAAGTATCAGGCTGGTAAAATAAAACTTCTCCCCGTTTTTCAATTCTACCAATGAGTAATGGTATTCATCCCACGGAAATATCATATTACGATTCTCTGCTTTAGGAGGAGTTTTTACTTCTGTAACTGACTGTATGTCAGATACATAAAATGTAATATCAGATAGTTTACCAGCTACTCGTAACTGTTTTTTTGATTCTTCATAATACACTTTCATACCTCTATTTAAATAATAATAGTTTAGGTGAATGACTAAAGTTGGAATCAAAAAGAATATAGTGAAAAACGGCAATGAAATCCATAAAAAACTCTCTATGTCAATACTCCCTCGCTTAAAATACATTAGGGCAGGAGTACCTATTAATGTTAACAATAAATAAAAGAGAAAGTTTTTTAAAAACCCAGTATTACTTTTTTTTGTTATTCTAAATATTTTCATCAATCTATTTATTTGATAACCAAAAACTTGTTATGCTTTTCTTAAAACTATTATAACTTATTTTCATTTCATTAACTACTTTTTGGCCAGCATCATACCCAACTTGCCCGCCATAAAAGGCTAAACCAACTAATGCCCTCCAATTACCTCCAATTTTTGCCCCAACTAAAATAGAACTACCCGTCCCAGTTAAATTATATGCCAATTTGTATCCACTAAAATCATCAGGACTTTGTCTTGTAGCAAAAGAAAATATGTCAATAGCTGCAGATGCTCCCCCTAAATAAGTTCGGGCTTTAGATATATATTTTCCCGCTGAACTCAATTTGCTTAAGTTCGTTATCGGCTTAGTCGCTTCCGTCATGGGTTGGTTTCCAAAAAGTGAAAGGTTCCGCCCTGTTAACCTATAATTCCCATCTACCCCTCTTCTGATTCCCTCTTTATACAAGGTTGTGCTCTTATATTCTCCCAACGTCCATAATCCTTCACCTACAACACCCAAACCGGTACTTATGTCACCAATAGGTAAAAGTTGCATTGAGTTCAAGCTATTCTTCTTCTTATCGTCATCTTTATCTCCATCATTTTGCCCCCGGCGCCCATCCATAAACGCTGCAATCTCCTCAGGGATATCCGTTGTTACCCGGTTTCCCTCATTCACCCACATACCGTTACGAAAGAGGATTATTCAGTACATAATTATACCCAGAATATCCGTAGTATAGCTCAGCCGCCAGAAGGTAACTTTTCTCTGTAATTCCCAGCGGTTCGTGTCTACATAACTTCCCGATCAACATCTCAAACTTTCAACTCAAAGAATTTTATGCTTATATGCGCAAGATAATTTTTCTTTTCTCTTGCCAAACAAGGTTCACATAATGGTTGACAGTACTAAATTGGATACCTTTATTCGTGACCATAAAGCTAAACAGCATTATGCAATATGATAAAAACCCCGATTTCGGGGCTTTTTATTCTCGTAACACCAAAGGGGCAAATATTATATCACAAAACCTATTGTATC
>NZ_JBFOLH020000031.1:0-6978 GCF_040829825.2 Leadbetterella sp. DM7
AGGCCCTTGACAACAACATAGTATCCCATCAGCAAAATCTCTGGCTAGCATTTCTTTAAAAAAACAAAATCGGCTGTCAAAAAATTATTCAACAACCGATTTCAATTCTATTTACTGAATATCCCTAATTAAAAAGCTGATCCAAAGATTGGTATCAATAATAACTCTTAAGGATTTATTGCTCATAGCGTTTAGTTCTGACCTTTTCTACCTCGGCCGTTATTTCATCAAGGCCGGGTACAGTGGAAATATCAGAGCGTAATTTCTCCAATATTTCAGCAAATCCCTTTTTAATTTCCTCTTTCTTTATGGAAATTAAATTTAAATCTGCCAGATCCCGTAACAATCTTACTGCCTTCGGGTTTAATATGTCTACTCTGATCGTAGTCATATTTCTAAAAGTTTAATTCGAATATACTTAATTCAGAAAGAGAACTTACCTTATCTGAACATAAAATTTTAATGACCGGCTGCTCTTTATTCAAAAATCGCCTTCGTAATTTCTACAAACTGCGTATAATCCAGCTGCTCGGCGCGCTTGTTTTCATACGGGAATTCTGCCTGGGCGGCAATGGGCTTCAGCGCATTGGAAAGCATCTTTCTTCGCTGGTTAAATGCCGTTTTCACCACCAGCTTAAATTTCTTAAAGTCGCAGCCTAAGACCTTATCGTAATTTCTGACCAGGCGGATCACCCCTGAATCTACTTTCGGCGGCGGATCAAATGCGCCGGGCGGAACGGTAAAAGCGTATTCAATATCGTAATAAGCCTGGAGAAGCACGCTCAGAATGCCGTAATCTTTATTTCCCGGCGGCGATGCAATACGCTGCCCCACTTCTTTCTGCACCATTCCCACCACTTCCTGAACCTGGTCTTTGTAATCCAGCACCTTAAAGAAGATCTGGGAGGAGATGTTGTAGGGAAAATTGCCGATAATGCCGAATTTATCATCGGGTGTGAGCCCGAGAACCCGGTTCAGGTCTACTTCCAGGAAATCCGCATCAAAGAGGTTTTTATCCGTAAAACCGTAATGTTTCTGAAGATAGGCCACCGACTCGCGGTCAATTTCCACCAGGAACAGCTCCAGGTCTTTGCGTTCAACCAGGTACTGCGTTAATACACCCATACCGGGGCCTATTTCCAGCACGGGCCCCGTACTCCGGTACAGCCCGGTGATCTTCTGCGCCGCCGACAGGTCTTTTAAAAAATGCTGCCCCAGGTGCTTCTTGGCTCTGACTTTTTCCAACGAATCGATATTTTACCCGCAAAATTAGGCATTATTCAGGCAAACCGGACCGCCTTTGCTTCAAAATGTCGGCCGGAGTGTTATAAAATCCGGCAATATTTGCTAGTTTTAATCCGGCATGCAAAGCGTTGACACCTATGGCTAATTTCAAGACGGTATCTTACCCTTCGGAGTATATCAATTTCCTGGAAGATTTTGTTGAAAATACTTCCGAGATCAACTTTATCCTGAACAGTACCGGCGAGTTTATCTTCGTCAATAATTCGTTTGTCAAAACACTGGGGTATGAAAAAGAAGAGGTAAAGCATAAACGGATCACCGATTACCTGCACCCCCAGTTCAAAGACGATACCGTGAGGGAAATCCTGGGCCTTAAACCCGGTGAGCACCTGCACGACTACACGCTGGTGTTCCGCAATAAGCTGAAAAAACGGGTGTATATGCTGGGCGATATCCATTTTTCGCAGCTCAGCAACGACATGAAGGTGTACCGCTTTATTCTTCGCGACATTACCCAGCGGCGAAGGGCCGAAGCCGCCCAGAACCTGTATTTTGCCATAGCCCAGAGCAACCTGAATACCCGTAGCCTGGAAGATTTCCTGGCCCAGGTGCACCTGAACCTGAAGAAAAACATTTATGCGAATAATTTCTTTGTGGCGGTTTTCGACAACAGCGACAGCAGCATCAACTTCCCCTACCACGTAGACGAGTTTTTTGATACGGGTCAGAACTACATGAAGCGCCACCTGGGAAACGGCCTGATCGAATACTCCCTGCTGCAAAAAAAGCCCCTGGTGCTGAACAAGGAAGAACTGGAAGAGCTCATTGAACGCGAGAAGCTCTTCATTTATGAGTCGATCCTGCCTGCCGTGCAGATCCTGGTGCCGCTGAAGGTGAACGAAGAAATTATAGGCGTTATCGGTATCAAGTCGTATTCTGACGAAAATAAATTCAGCAGCAACGACCTGGAGCTCCTGCAGTTTGTTTCGGGCCAGATTGCCATGACCATGGAGCGTAAACGGGCCGAAGCCGACCTGGAGCTGCAGACCGCCCGGCTTAAGGCCCTTTTTGACAGCAGCTCACACCTGCTCTGGACGGTAAATACCCGGCGCCAGCTCAGTTCCATGAACCGGAACTACTACAACATTGTCTACAGCCAGCTCGGCGAGGAGCCCAAGATCAACAGCAGTATTGAACGCTACGGCTGGAAGCTGTTTCACCCCGATGACAAGCCCATGATGCGGGAGAAATACAACCTGGCCTTCTCGGGCACTCCCCAGTATTTTGAGCTGCACTGGGGCCAGAAAAACGGGGGACCTGACTGGTACGAATTTCACCTCAACCCCATCATTTCAGGCGAGAACGGCGAAGTGGAAGAGGTATCGGGAATAGCCCGGAACATCACGGAAAACAAAAAAGCCCTGCTCGACCTGCAGAAGAGCGAAAACAAGTTCCGGAACATCATTGAGTCGTTTATTGATATTTACTACCGGTCTGACCTGGCCGGTAATATCACCATGATCTCGCCATCGGTTTATACGCATACCGGCTACCGCGAAGAAGAGGTCATTCACCAGAAAGTAGACCAGTTCTTCGAAGACGTGGTAGATTCTTCCAAGAACATTAAAACCCTGCTGAAGGCAGGCAATATCACCAATTACGAAGTACGGGTAAAACGGAAAGACGGGAGCATCCGGCAGTTCATGCTGAACATCCGGATGATCAAGAACGAAAAGGGTACGCCTATTGAGGTAGAAGGCGTGGCCAGGGATGTCACCGAGCTTCTGCGCAGCGCCGAAGAGCTCAAGATAGCCAAGGAAGAAGCCGAACACCTGCTGAAGGTAAAAGAGCAGTTCCTGGCCAATATGAGCCATGAGATCCGTACGCCGATGAACGGGATCATCGGGATGATCGATGTGCTGAACGAAACCGAGCTCGACAAAACCCAGAAAGATTACGTTAACACCATCCGGAACTCTTCAGAAACGCTGCTGACCATTCTCAACGATATCCTGGACCTGTCTAAGCTGGAAGCCGGGAAAATGAACATTGAGAAAAGGCCTTTTGACCTGAAGGAGATGCTGAAAAACCTGGTAGCCCTGTTCAAGCAAAAGGCAGCCGAGACCAATAACCTGCTGAAGTTTGACTGGGACGAGCGCGTCAATCCTTTCATCATCGGCGACCAGATCCGCCTGCTGCAGATTCTTTCCAACCTGACCTCTAACGCCATTAAGTTTACCCAGAACGGCAACATTACCGTTAAAATAACGCTATCTGACCGGCGCAGCAACCTGCAGTTGCTGCGGTTTGAAGTGATCGATACCGGCATAGGCATTTCGGAAGAAAACCAGAGGAGGCTGTTTAATTCTTTCCAGCAACTGGATATTTCCACTAAAAAAGCCTTTGGCGGCACCGGCCTGGGACTGGTTATTTCGAAGCAGCTCGTAGAAACCATGGGCGGGGAGATCGGTCTGAGCTCGGTAATAGACGAGGGCAGCACCTTCTGGTTCACCCTGCCGGCTGAAGAGGCCCGCGCTGAAGATATCAGCAAAAAAGTGAACGCAGCCAGCGAGATCTCCCTGGAAGGCTATTTCACCGATTTTTCACCCAAAATACTGCTGGTAGATGACAATGCCATTAACCGCAAGGTAGCCATTGAAATTCTCCGGAAAGCCAATTGCCATGTTATCGGGGCCGATTCGGGGAAAAAGGCCATTGAGACCTTCCAGCATAACCCTGATTTCGATCTGATCCTGATGGATATCCAGATGCCGGAAATGGACGGCATAGAAACCACCCGTATCTTGCGGGAAAAATACGGCAGCAAGCTTCCGCCGGTAGTGGCCATGACGGCCTATTCGATGGAAAACGACCGGGAGAAGTTCCTGGCCAGCGGCATGGACAATTACCTCTCCAAGCCTATACGCGCCAACCTGCTGGTACAAAAGGTGGAAGAATGCCTGCTGCCTGAAAAAGCCCGGCTGAAGAAACGAAAGAAGGAGAATCCGAAGAAGTTTGAAGAAATGGACCCGGCCGTTCCTGCCTTTGACCAGGGAGTTATCAACAGCCTGAAAGACATGGTAGGCGGCGATATGCTGCAGTCGGTCTTTGAAGATTTTAAGAGCGAGGCCGGGGTTCAGATAGAAAATGTGCAAAATGCCTATGACCGAAAAGATGTGGTGGCCATCCAGAAAGAGCTGCATACGCTGAAAGGCAATTCAGGCACTATAGGCCTCATGCGGATCCATGAAATTACCAAAGCAATAGAGGTTCCGGCCAAAGACGGGATCCTGGATGGCTTTGAGAAGAAATTTGAGATTCTGCAGGAGGAGTTCCGGTATTTCTCGGAGAATTTTGAGCGGTATTGCGGGTAGAACGCGGATGACGCGGACAGTTATGATTTAAAATCGACAGAATCCGCATCATCTGCGTTCCGGAATTTTTACTTCGCCGTAGCTTTTTTGATCAGCATCACTACCAGGAGGATCACGGCAGCACCTACGAAGGCCTCTGCTACACGGCTAACGAAATCAGGCAGGCCCAGAATGGAGTGGAGCTCTCCGCCCAGGAGCCAGCTTCCGACAAATGCACCGGCAATACCCAGCAGGATCTGGTACACGAGAGACAGGCTGAAGCGTTTGAATGCCAGGTCGGCCAGCCAGCCGGCTATGGCACCTACCAAAATTGTAATTAAAAGGTTCATAAAAATAAGGTTAAATAGTTATAAAAATAGGGAGCCTCTCAGCTCCCTATTTTCGGTAATGATTACAGTGCAGGTATTCTTAATACCTGTCCGGGGTAGATCTTATCCGGATGGGTCAGCATAGGCTTGTTGGCTTCAAAAATTACCGGGTATTTCATGGCATCGCCATAGAATTCTTTCGCAATCTTGGAAAGCGTATCTCCTTTTACCACGGTATGGAATTTTGCTTCCGGCTCAGGAGTAACCACAACGATATTATTATCTACAACAGCTACGCCTTCTACGTTTCCTACGGCAAGCGCGATCTTCTCAGCGTCCTGCTGGCTTTCTGTCTCACCTTCAAGCGTTACAGTATCGCCGGAAACTTTCACAGTCAGCTTTCTGAAAGGCAGGGCCAGGTTCTGAACATGTGCCAGCAGTGCTGAAGCTTTCAATTCAGGAGCAGCTTCTTCCTTCTCGCTTTTACCGAAGACTTTCTCACCAACACCCTTGAAAAATGATATTAATCCCATTTTTGAATAAGTTTAAATTAAAAATTGATTAAGCAAATATATAGACTTTATAATAGATTCAAAGTCACAAAAGAATTAAATAAATTAAAAAGTTTCGGCTAACATACGTTCCAGATGGTGGTATTCCAGTCCGTAAAAGGTTTTCAGCTCTTCTACAGGCCTCCAGGAACCCGGTAATGCCGCTACGGAATCGCGTTTTTTTATAGCCGTGATCATCAGGTTTTTGGGCGTATGCTCTGAATTGACAAATTCAAAAATCTGGGTCTGGTAACCGTAGATTTCCAGGATGGCCGCCCGGATCAGGTCGGTCAGCATCTCTGCCGTGCGCTCTTCTATAATGCCGTGGCGGGAGAAAGCCGCGGCCAGGCCCGACGGGTGCATGGCCCGGCGTACCTGCTTGTGGCAACAGGGGGACACCATAATGACCCGCGCACCGGCGCGGATCCCCTTGTAGAGGGCTTCATCAGTGGCCGTATCACAGGCATGGAGCGCAATGACCACATCGCTCTTGGCAAAATCATAGCCTTCAATGGTGCCCTGAACAAAATTCAGCTTACTGAAGCCGGCTTTTTCTGCCAGGGAGTTGCACAAAGCTACCATATCAGGCCGGAACTCCACCCCGGTCACGCGTGCTCCCGCTCCTATCTTCTTCTGCAGAAAATCATAAATGGCAAAGGTGAGATACCCCTTGCCCGAGCCCATATCCAGCACCGAGATCTCCGGTCCCGAAAGCGACTGTACCGCTGCAGAAAAGAATTCCAGGAATTTATTGATCTGGATAAATTTGTCTTTCTTGTCCTTGCGCACGTGCCCGTCAGCCGAAGTCACCTCCAGCAGGTACAGAAATGCGGCAGAAGCTTCCACCATACGCGTTTTTACCTTGTCGTGGCGACCGGTCACTTCCCTTTCCGCCATGCTTTCTTTTACGGTGAGCTTCTCCTTCCCGTCGGTTTTCAGGAAATAGTCTTTGCCCACACAATACATGTCGGCCTGGGAAAACTGCGTACCGATCATTTTATCCAGCAACCTGACCGATTCTTCCAGCGTATAGTTTTGGGTCACTTCTTTCCGTTCATACCGGTACACCCACGAGAGCATCCGTCCTTTTTTGGAGTCGAACGGGCGTATAGCGACCGATTTGTATTCAATATTTTCTGAAATATTTCTAACAACTGAACTAATTGTCATTTTTGAAAAAATTGATCTTTCAAAATTTTCTGAAAATATGTTTATAAATTTCTGTTTCATCATCTTTCCTGGTTCCGGCGGGTACATCAATTCTCCACCGGGCGGCTCTTCCTACAGACAGATCGCACTTCAAGGATAACCCCAAAAGCCCGGACTCTACGCAGCCAAAGACTCCTCAATTTTTAACCGCGCCGGCGGACCGTTTGTCAGTGCCTGAAATAAGTTGACCGATTTTAAGGGAGGAACAAACTTAAAATTGGTATAACAATGGGAAAGATTTCATCAGGGTTTACGAGAAGTGTTTCAGAGCGTCGTTATCGTCACTTTAGC
>NZ_JBFOLH020000032.1:0-6510 GCF_040829825.2 Leadbetterella sp. DM7
GGGTAGCCCCCTATGGCTATCTGGATTCACTCAATGTACGAGAGAAAATAGTAATCTAATGGGAAACCATCATCCATATCAAACAAAATTGGTAGCGTAAATCAAATGACTTTCCCAGCAGACCCTAGCTAAAATACACTTATAGAATTTTACTGAATGAGGTTTTTGTCCATGCTGGCGATTGTCAGGAATGAAGAAGAATATATCAGGGAATTTATCCGCTTTTACCGGATTAACGGCGTTGAACATTTTTACTTTTACGATAATGACAGTGACGTGCCACTGGCAGAAGTACTGAAAGACCTGAGTGATATCTGTACCATTACCCGGATACCCGGAGAAAAGCAGCAGGTGATTGCCTATAACCATTTCGTGAAGAATTTTGCGAAAGAGACCGAATGGGTGGCCGTATTTGATATCGATGAATTTGTTTTGCCCCGGCAGCATCCCACCTTCCGCGATTTTGTGGCAGATGCAGGTAAAAATGCCGATTGCATCAGCATCAACTGGGTAGTATTCGGAAACGGTCAACATGTCAGCAAACCGGCCGGCGGCCTGGTTATCGAAAATTATCTTTACTCCGAAGGAAAACAGCACAAGAATGTCAAAAGCGTGGTCAGAACCAGCGCGATCCGCCGGTTTACCCACCCGCACTTCCCGGAACTTAAGTGGTTCAAAAAGCATGTCAATAGTGTGGGTAACCCCATGTCAGGCGCAGAGAATGCGGAAGAAACCACCCATGTGATCCAGCTCAATCATTACTTTACCAAGTCATTGGAAGAATATATCCGTAAGCTTGCCTCCCGGCGTGCCGATACCGGGGAAATACGGTCAGACAATCTTAAAGATATGGAATGGATGCGCGGTGAGCCGGAAAGGTGCAGCGTGTATTTTGACGATACTTTATGGAAAAAGTTTTCCCGGCAAATGACAGAATCCGAAATTTAAACCCCACCTATGCAGGAATACCCTTACAACGTGGTCGTATGCGGCCTTGTTAGAAATGCACAAGAAAATCTACGGAAAAACCTGGAACGGCTCGATGCCCTGCGTCCTCATTTCCGCTCTTTTAAAGTAGTGATCTATGAGAATGACAGTACTGACCGTACCAAAGAAATTTTAACCCGGTACAGTTCGGAGCGGGAAGATGTATTTGTCAGCATGGCCGACTATGCCGAACATCCGCTGGCCGCAGGGCCCTTTTCGCGGCACCGGATAGACCTTATGTCCCGGTATCGTAATCAATACGTGGACAAGCTGCAGGAATATCCCGGTACAGATTATGTAGTGGTTATTGACCTGGATGTCTACAGCTTTTCACTGAAAGGTTTTCTGAACTGTTTCCGGGAGCCGGAAGGCTGGGATATGAAGTCAGCTTTCGGAAGCAATTACGTAGCTTACCGGTTTGGCCGCGTGTTTTACGATATCTACGCCTACATTACCCGGGATAAAGACCTGAACCGGGGGTTGCATTTCCGGAACTTCACCGAGTTTATGAGAGAACAGCGGAATCTCTACCTGGCCTTCTCCGGGGCCAAAGGGCTTGTACCCGTCAATTCCAATTTCAACGGGCTGGCCATTTACCGGTATGCATGCTTTACGGCCGGGATAAAATATGCCTCCGGCCCCAGTCGTATGGAAGGGGTGGAATCGTACTGCGAGCACGTGATTTTCAATAAGCTGCTTATAGAAAAAGGGTACGGGGAGCTCTTTCTTGACCCGGAACTGATCGTGATCTACGAAAAACCTGACCGGTGGAAACATTACCGGAGCTACGCAGCGTACCAGCTGATGACTTTTATGCAATGGACGTACGGACGCTTACGCAAAGCCCTGCCAGGGGTTACTTCCTAAGCTTAGCCTCTTCAAAAGCCAGCGGCAGCAGCGCCCGCGCACTTTCAAACAGGTAAGTGGGACCGTTGATCTTGTGCAGCAGGATCCGGATAGGGCCCGTCTGCAGCGATTCCATTTCCGTAATCACCTGCCGGCAGATGCCGCAGGGTGTAACCGGGTGCGCCGATGTGGAGCCGGGGGCGGTTACCGCCAGTGCCGCAATACGGCTTTCCGGGAAATTGGCTTTCACAAAGTTCAGCACGGTGCGCTCGGCACAGGTACCTGCCGGGTAGGAGAGGTTCTCCTGGTTATTGCCGCTGAATATCCGGCCGTCATCCAGCAGCAGGGCGGCACCTACCGGGAAACGGCTGTAAGGAGAATAGCTTTTGGCGGCAGCTTCCGCCGCTTTTTCTACCAGCAGCGCAAATGAAGGTTCCAGCTCGCCGGTATGTTCAAATTCCTCGTAGGAAAGGGTTATGGTCCTGGTTTTCATGTGTATTAAAGTTCCGAGTTCCCGGTGTTTAGTTCCGGGTGTTTAATTCTGAGTGTCTGGTTCCGGGTATGCAGTTGCGCGGGCCGGGTTTCGGGCCGGAATGTACGTCCTGTTTTTTCAGATAAAACATTCGAAAACCTGCCCGATCATCTTTTTCACCGCCAGCTTGTAATCTTTCGAAAAATCGCCGGTGATGCGGTTGGCAATAATGGTATTCACCGACAGCGCCTGGTGGCCCATCAGCCTGGCCAGGCCGTATATGGCAGAGGTTTCCATTTCAAAATTCGTGATCCTGTGGTTATCGTGCTCAAAAGCGGTGAGCTTCTCGTTAAGCAGGGGCTCTTTTACCTCCAGCTTTAAGGTTCGCCCCTGCGGGCCGTAAAATCCGCAGGCAGTGGCCGTTATACCCTGAAGAAACCCTTCCGCCTTTCCCAGGAGCTCTTCTCCTGCACCCGCTATATACGGACGTGCAAAATACGGGTTCCAGCCCGACTGCCGGATAAAGCTGTCAATAAACGCGTTTTCGGTGAAAGGTTCTGAATTTTTGTAAAAATGCAGCAATCCGTCCAGTCCCAGCCCGTGTGAGCTGGCCAGTACGCTGTCTACGGGCACATCGGCCTGGAGTGAGCCCGATGTACCCAGCCGTATAAAATTCAGCGAGGTGTGTACGGCTTTCCTTTCTTTCCTGACCAGGTCAATGTTGACCGCCGCATCCAGCTCGCCCACTACAATATCAATATTATCCGTTCCCATTCCTGTAGAGATCACGGTAACCTTTTTCCCGTTTTTTACGCCGGTATGGGTAACAATTTCCCTTTTCTGCGTGGTAAAATCCACCCGGTCAAAAAAAGCAGATACTACAGGCACCCGGTCGGGGTCTCCCACCAGAAATACGGTGTCGCCCAGGTGCTCGGGCCGGAGGTTAATGTGGTAAAGGCTTCCGTCAGGATTCAGAATCAGCTCTGAATTCATATAATTGTTGCTCATAATCGCTGAAAATAGAGGGTCCAAGCTAGGGGTTAGTTAGAGAAATACCAAGATTTGGAAAGAAAACTTCTGATTTTTCAATTGATTTTTCCCGGTTCGCATCTTTTATTGAAGTAAAAGTGTATTTTTAAAAAATTTTTTTAATGTTTCAACCCTGATCGTTTCAGATATGAGTACCAGAAAAAACTACTATGGCCCCTTAGCTATTATCGGTGTGTTATTTTTTATTTTCGGGTTTATTACCTGGGTGAATGCCGTATTGATCCCGTTTTTTCAAAAGGCATTTGACCTGGATAATACATCGGCTTACCTGGTCACCTTTGCTTTTTACATCAGCTACACGGTCATGGCCATTCCTTCTACCTGGGTATTGAAAAAAGTTGGGTTCAAAAGAGGCATGTCTGTCGGGCTTTTTGTGATGGCGCTTGGGGCGGTTATTTTTGTTCCGGCAGCCAGGGCAGAGTCGTACGGCCTGTTTCTTACCGGGCTTTTCGTGATTGCCACCGGGCTTACCCTCCTGCAAACCGCTTCCAATCCGTATGTTACCATCCTGGGGCCTATTGAGAGCGCAGCCCAGCGGATCAGCGTAATGGGTATAGCCAATAAAATAGCCGGTATTATCGGGCAGAAGGTACTGGGCGGGCTTTTACTGGCGGGCGGGGCTACCGTGGCAGGAACGCTCACCCGGGGTCAGCACCTGGAAAAAGTGATCATCCCCTATCTTTCTATTGCTGCCGTGCTCACCGTTCTTGGCGTTGCCGTATGGTTTATGAAGGGTCTTCCTGAAGTAGAAGAAGAGGAAGAAGTGGTCAGCGAGAGCGGCGCCTCTTCTATCTGGGCGCACCCTAACCTGGTTTTGGGATTGGTGGCCCTGTTTGCCTATGTCGGCGCAGAGGTGATTGCCGGCGACTCCATCATTGCGTACGGGCTGTCGCAGGGATTCCCCGAATCAGAAGCCAAAAACTTTGGTACCTATACCCTTTGGTTGATGCTGGCGGGTTATATACTCGGAATATTCCTGATCCCGCGGGTGATTTCGCAGGGAACCTGGTTAAAATATTCAGCCGTTTTTGGCCTCTTCGCCAGCCTGGCTGCTATTTTTACAGGTGGTTTCACTTCTGTACTGTGCATTGCCTTCCTGGGACTGGCCAATGCCATCATGTGGCCGGCCATCTGGCCCCTGGCTCTTGACGGCCTCGGTAAGCATACCCGGCTGGCCTCGGCGCTGCTGGTGATGATGATCTCGGGAGGAGCCATCCTGACATCGCTGTACGGCAGAATATCGCAGCATACCGGAACACAGCAGGCCTATTGGCTGCTGATACCGTTATATGCCTTTATTTTCTGGTATGCGGCTGTGGGACATAAAAGGAAATCGTGGTAAAAATAATCGTATGTACTTATGAGAAAAATAGCGTTAATAAGTAGTCTTCTTCTGCTTTCTTATGTAGCCGGCGCGCAGATCGGGCACGGCAGCAAAAAAACATTTACCCTTGATGACACGCTTCGCGGAAGCATTACCCCTGAACGTGCCTGGTGGGACCTCCTGCATTATGACCTTAATGTGGAGGTAGACGTGGCCAATAAATTTTTCAGGGGCTCGAATGTCATCCGGTACAAAGCCCTGCAGTCGCACGATGTGCTGCAGGTGGATCTCCAGGAGCCCCTCGACATTACCGCGGCCTACCAGGGCGATACTCCGCTGAAAATTACCAAAAGAGGGGCAAACGCCTGGTTTATCCGGCTGCCGTCACCGGCCACTGCAGGTTCTGAAGGAGAGATCACCGTACAGTATGAAGGAAACCCGCGGGTGGCCCGGCGCGCACCGTGGGACGGCGGCATTTCATGGGCAAAAGACAAGCTGGGACGGCCCTTTGTGGCTACTTCCTGCCAGGGACTGGGTGCCAGCGTCTGGTGGCCCTGCAAAGATCATATGTACGATGAGCCGGATAACGGCATGCGCATCACCATTACCGTGCCCGACAGCCTGATGGATGTTTCTAACGGGCTGCTGGCTTCCAAATGCAGCTATGCCGACGGCAAAGTAACCACGGTATGGGAGGTCAAGAACCCCATCAACAACTACGGGGTGAACCTCAACGCGGGCCATTATGCCCATTATACAGAAACCTATGCGGGAGAGAAAGGCCCCCTGCGGGTAGATTACTGGCCGCTGGATTATAACGAGGATGTGGCCAGGGAGCATTTCAAAGACGTTCCCCGGATGTTGCAGGCCTTTGAACACTGGTTCGGGCCCTATCCTTTCTATGAAGACGGCTACAAGCTGGTAGAGGTGCCTTACCTGGGCATGGAGCACCAGAGCTCGGTAACCTACGGCAACCAGTACAAGAAAGGCTACCTGGGCCGCGACCTCTCCGGAACGGGCTGGGGACTGAAATTTGACTTTATTATTGTGCACGAAAGCGGGCACGAGTGGTTTGCCAATAACATCACCTATAAGGATATTGCCGATATGTGGGTGCATGAAGGCTTTACCTCCTATTCCGAGTCGTTGTTTGTTGATTACCATTACGGAAAGAAAGCGGGCGAAGACTACGTAATCGGCTGCCGGAAAAGCATTAAAAACGACATCCCGATCATCGGAACGTACAACGTAAACCATGAAGGCTCAGGAGACATGTACAGCAAGGGTGCCAATATGCTGCACACCATCCGGCACATCATCGGAGACGATGAGAAATTCAGGCAGATACTCAGAGGACTGAATGCTCATTTCTACCACCAGACCGTTACTTCTGCCGATGTGGAGAATTACATTTCAGAAAAAGCAGGCAGAAACCTCAGCAAGGTTTTTGACCAGTACCTGAGAGATGTGCGGATTCCGAAGCTGGCTACTACAGTCAAAGGCTCAAAAATAACCTATCGCTGGGAAAACGCGGTAGACGGGTTTGATATGCCGGTGAAGGTGGCAATTGATGGTAAGGAACAAATGCTGTATCCTACCGCAAAATGGCAGAGTGTGAAGGGCAAAAGCCTGGTGGCCGACCGGAATTTTTATATCGAATAACCGGAAGGGGGAGTTAAAAGTTAAAAGTTAAAAACTAAAAACTGTCGATGCCTGAATACAGTTGACCGTATTTGCTTTTATTTAAATACGCTTTCAGTTCAGTTTTTTGTGGTTGCTGGAACTTGATATTTTAAAACAGTCTCATTGATTGGAGCCTTTTAGGACTTAA
>NZ_JBFOLH020000033.1:0-5732 GCF_040829825.2 Leadbetterella sp. DM7
GCTCCAATCAATGAGACTGTTTTAAAATATCAAGTTCCAGCAACCACAAAAAACTGAACTGAAAGCGTATTTAAATAAAAGCAAATACGGTCAACTGTATTCAGGCATCGACATTCCATAACTTTTAGTTTTTCACTTTTAACTGTTCACTGGTATATGCCTTATGTAGTTTACCTCAGGCCGGGAAGCTTACCTTGCCCATGCTTACCGTAGGCACTCTTTGCCCGAACTGCACCCTGCCTCCGGCCAGGGCCTCATTTGCCAGGGTAGCAAAGAGCACGGCCTCCTTGGCATCGCCATGGATGCCAATCTCATTGGTTTTGAGAAATTCCGTTTCCCGGAGCCCCTCTTGCAGGAAAGAAACGATGAGCGGATTGTGCATGCCTCCGCCACTCATAAAAACCTTTTCAGGCCTGATCCCGCAGCTTTTCAGGCAATCCAGGATGGTATCGGCCGTAAACTTACACAAGGTGGCCAATACACTTTCGGGATACAGATCTGCCGAATACGAGGCTTCCTGTGCCCTTTCCAGGTAGGCCAGGTTAAAGAGCTCGGGGCCGGTGGTCTTGGGCACCGGTGTTTTGAAAAACGGGTCATTTTTCAGGGCTTCCAGGAGCTTTTCATCCACTTTTCCGGTCCGGGCTATTTCAGCATCTTTATCGTACGGCCGGTTATAATATTTCTGTACGAAGGCATCCAGCAGCGTATTGCCCGTACCCGTATCGGTAGCGAACACTTTTTCCGGGTCCAGATCTCCCGAAAGGAAGGTAAAATTGGCTATTCCACCCATATTCAGCAGGATACGGTCTTCGCCTTTTTTCGAGAAAATGAGATAATCCCCATAAACAGCCAGCGGTGCTCCCTCTCCCCCGGCAGCACAATGCTTTTGCCGGAAGTCGGAAAGGGTGATAATCCCCGTTTTCATGGCCAGGTGGTCACCATCGCCGATCTGCAGCGTGGCATTGGGAAACTTCTCCAGCCGATGCAGGATTTTCGGCGAGTGAAATACGGTCTGGCCATGGCTGGCAATACAGTCCACTTCTTCTTTCCTTACACCCCATTCTTCCAGTGCCCGGTTGATCATTTCGCCGTGGATATTGCCGATATAGGGGTTCAGCACACACAGCTGCTGAAATGAAATGGTTTCTTTGGCAAATACTTTCCGGATCTCGTTTTTCAGCTCTTCGGGGTAATCTTCGGTTTTGAACCGGAGCACCTCTACCTCTGTCTCCAAGCCGGAGCCGCTATATGCACATAGGGCTATATCCAGCCCGTCAAGCGAGGTACCCGACATCAGTCCGATGATCTTCCGGGTGGGTTTACGGGCTATGTCGTACAGCTGTTGAATGTTGGTGTTCATAGGAAAGCGCCGGTTAGCTATTCAAATGTAGGAAGAACTTTTTAATCCCTCACCCACTCCATCCGCTGATCCGGTGAAAATTTCCATGGCGCCATATTGGTTTCCAGGTTCTGGAACATCATGTTCCACGACTGCGGCGCCTTGCTCTCTTCCATCACCCGGTAACGGCGGAGCTCCAGGATAATGCTGAGCGGATTGATCATTACGGGGCATTCCTGCACACAGGCATTGCAGGAAGTGCAGGCCAGGATTTCTTCGTCAGAAATGTAATCGCCTAGCAGGGTCTTTTCATCTGTATAGTCATACCCGTTTTTCAGCCAGCCTTTCTGGATGTCCTCCAGGCGGTCACGGGTATCGGTCATGATCTTCCGGGGCGAAAGCAATTTGCCGGTCTGGTTGGCCGGGCAGGCCGAAGTACAGCGGCCGCACTCGGTACAGCTGTAGGCATCCATCAGGCTTTTCCAGCTCAGGTCGGTAACGTCTCTGGCTCCGAAACGTCCCACTTCTCCCGGGTTTTCAGGAGCTTGGGCTATCCCCAGCATAATTTTTACTTCCTCAGACACCGCCGGCATATTGCGCATCCTGCCTTTGGCATCCAGGTCACCGAAATAGGTATTGGGAAAAGCCAGGATAATGTGCAGGTGCTTGGAGTACGTCAGGTATACCATAAAGAACATGATTCCCAGGATATGGAACCACCAGGTAAACCGCTCAAGGGCCACCAAAGCCTGGTCTGAAAGCCCGTCAATGGCCGGCGCTATAAACCCGCTGATCAAAAACGCTCCCGTTCTGACTTCTCCAAAATGTCCGTAATCACGGGTTTGAAGAATATAATCTGCTGCATTCATGGTCAGGAAGGCCGCCATCAGAACAATTTCAAGGGTCAGGATAATATTGGCATCCAGGAAAGGCCAGCCTTTCATTTCCCGGTGGCGGGCAGGCTGGAATCTTTCTACTTTGAGGATATTTCTGCGCACCAGGAAAACCGCACAGGCCAGCAGCACGCCAAAGGCAAGAATTTCAAAAAAATTCAGGACAAACGGATAAAATGATCCCAAAGGCCGGCTGAAAATGCGGTGCGTGCCCAGCAGTCCGTCCAGCACAATTTCCAGCATTTCAATGTTAATGAGCACAAAGCCCGCATAAACCATAAAGTGAAGTATTCCTACCACAGGTTTCCGGAACATCTTCTTCTGGCCCAATGCCAGCAAAAGCATATTTCTCAACCTTTCCTTCCGCCGGTCGGTACGGTCTTCGTCTTTGCCCAGCTGAATGGTCTTTCTGATCAGGAAAACCCGTTTGCCGGCCAGGTACCCTGTTACGCCCAGAGCTATCAGGAAGAGAATTTGCGGTATAAATTGCATTGCCCGAGAATGTTGATTGAATAGAATAGTATGCGTGCATACCAATTACAAATATCGTTAATTTTTTGATATGCCCAAGGTTTACAAATATTTTTTAAAAAAAGTTACCGGTATTGTTGTTTACTTAAAGTTAATGGCTAATTTTGCACTCCCAACACGGGAATGGTGGTGAGATCACACCTGGTGATGTAGCTCAGTTGGTAGAGCAAAGGACTGAAAATCCTTGTGTCGGCGGTTCGATTCCGTCCATCACCACGCTAAAAATAAAGCAGTTATGAATTAAAACGCATAACTGCTTTTTTGTTAGGTACCACATAGGTACCACATTGTTATTTACTAATAAACAAGCTTTTACACCTTATAATTCCATTGGCTATTGCCTTTTTGTGAATAATGGATCAATAGCAAAACTTGTGGAGAGTTAGATTTTAGGCATAGATTTGACAAAGTCTGAAGAGGAAGAATTGGGTATTTCGTACGCCACGGAACTGCGCTCTAAAAGCTTTGATCTTTGCGTTGAAAGATTCAGCTGCGGCATTGGTGGATCTGTTGTCAAAATAATTCAGAATAGTTTCGTAGTGATTTTCTATTGTTTTAGCTACCGTATTAAAAACTTTGAATCCGGCTTGACGTACTTTCTCATGCCACCTGGCTAACCTGGTCAAGGCGTATATTTTTTCAGGGGTATGGTTAAAGATATACCGTAAATCTTCACCGAGTTGGTAGGCCTTCTTCAGGTCGGGATAACGATCGAATAAAATTTCTGCTCTTCCTTTTTGCGATGAGGTCCAATCCTTGGTGGTTTTATAGAGCACATACCTGCTTCGGGCCAATAGCTGTTTGATGGTATCTCCGTTGGGGAGAACCTCCGGCAGGTATTCTGTTTCGTTTTTTTTGGCCTGCTCGATAGCTTCATTTTCTCGATCCAATGCCTCCCACCGGTATTTTATTCTCATCTCCTGAACAGCTTCTGAAGCCAGTCGCTGAACATGGAATCGATCCGAGACCAGTACGGCTTTAGGGAAAGAGTGTTTGACGATCACTCCCCTGTTAGCCGCCAGATCAAGCGTTACTTCCTCTACCTTATTGCGTTTATTCTTAGGAACTTTACGCAACACTTCAATGACATCTTCTGCCTTCGTACCCGATACAATAGCTACGATACTTCCCTTTTTGCCTTTGGCAGATTTGTTAGTTACGATTGTATAAAGTTCACCGTGGGATAAACTGGTTTCATCAATAGAGAGACGCTTCCCCAGATTCTGGGGATATAGTACCCATTTATCAGCATGTATTAGTTGTGTCCATGCTTTAAATTCACTCAGGTGATCTTTATACTGACGGGAAAGGGCTTTGCCATTCAATCCATAGAAACGACCGATGGTGTGGGTGTCTACCGCATGATTATCGATAGACTTCTTTTAAAAAAGCCCGCGGCGGCGTACCGTGCGAACTCCTTAGTTATCCGCGTACCGTCTGCTACTAAATCCCATGTCCTTGTCTTGACTTCGCCACTGGTCAGATCCTGCCACCTGCGACGCTTGATATGAAGAAAAACCTGAAAACCCCGAAGAGGAAAGTCCTGTATAGTTGCTTCCGGGTAGAACCCTTTTGAATGTAGTTTGAGATGTTTAAATTCCTCGGAAATATCTGCCCGCTCTTCAAAATACAAGTGAAGAACTTCTTTCTTCTCTAACTTCTCTGATTTAACAAGGGTAAAGTTGTCCACTAAAACGGAGGGCAATACTAACTTTAGTAATTCTATCGAGGTCTCTATCGCAATTCTTTTTTTACCTCACAAAGGTCGATAAATATATTCTCCGCTCCACAACTTTTTGACTTGATCCAAAATAATGGATCAAGTCGAATATTTGTGGGGCGTTAAATAATTTGATTTCTTTGCGAGAAAGAAGCGATTAAATTGACAGCAGAATCGGAGCTTATTAAACTACTCTTACCCTCGGGCTTAACAGAATATTTTGAACTGACGAAAGTAGATCAGCAGGACGGAGTATTAAATATTTATCTGCGGGAACTGAATATTGTTCCCCAGGAATACCAGCAAGATCGATTAGAATCCAAAGGTTTTCTTCCCCAGATTAGTGTGCAGGATTTTCCCATTCGTGGGAAAAAAGTATATCTCCATATTCTCAGGCGACGATGGCTGGTTCTTTCCAGTGGTCAATTAATAAGTCGGGATTGGAAGTTGGTATCAAAAGGAGCGAGAATGACACAAGAATTTGGGTTGTTCTTAAAAAAAATATTTGGATGAGTATCCTATCAGCAGCTATCAATTAGGGCATTATTTTCAGATAGATGGCAAACAATTAGGCCAACAATACAAGGATCACCTGAGTGATTTTCATGACTGGGATCAGAAAGATCACTCCGAAGACTGGCTGCTTTTTGAAGAGAACGTGGGAGATCATTTAAGTATTGATGAGACCGCTCTTTCCCAGGGAGAACTTTATACTCTTGTGACTAATAAGGCCGCTAAAGGCAGGAAAGGAGCCATTGTAGCCATGATTAAAGGTACCCAGGCCGAAGATATTATTGCAGTATTGGAGAAAATTCCATGGCATATCAGGAAAAAAGTGAAGGAGGTGACTATGGATATGGCTGCTACCATGCTCAAGTCCATAAAAAGAAGTTTTCCTAAAGCCCATCGGGTCATTGACAGATTCCACGTTCAGAAACTGGCCTTTGACGCTGTTCAGGAGTTGAGGATAAAATACAGGTGGGAAGCTCTGGATCAGGAAAATGAAGCCATAGCTAAAGCCAAGTCAAACCATAAACCTTACGAGCCGGAAGTTTTGTCCAATGGAGACAGCCTTAAACAGCTTTTGGCCCCTAGCAGATATCTCTTGTTTAAACACCACGGTAAATGGACTTTATCGCAACTCCAAAGGGCAGAATTGTTGTTTGAAAGATATCCCTTGCTGTCTCAGGCTTATAGTTTATCGATACAGTTAGGAAATATATTTGCTCATAGTAAAGCGAAGGAGAAC
>NZ_JBFOLH020000034.1:0-4473 GCF_040829825.2 Leadbetterella sp. DM7
TCAAAAGGCTCCGTCTCTATATAAGTATCCACCTCCCCTTTAGCCTTTTTTCTCTTCATTCCGAATAAGTCAACGTATTTTAAAGGATTATTGCCTACGTAAGAATAGGAGGAAAGATGTAAATCCAGTTCTGCTAGCGGGTCAATCCGGTCAAACCTTCCAATTGTCGGATTATACATTCTCGCCCCAAGGTTAGTCTTGTTGAGGTTAAAAGTAGATTCTTTTTCCTTCCCCCGCAGCTAAAACCGGTTCTCGAAGCTGTTCCCCCCGTACCATTTAAACGTACGACCCAAGGATCAAAGTTACTGCCTATTTAAAAGAACTTTCTGCATTTGTTAAGCGCCGCATTTGCAAGATACTTTTTCTTTTCATTAGGCCGGTGTTCCGGTGAAAAAATAAGGTAGTGTATCTCAAATATGAAAGGGATGAGATGACACCTTCTATCGAAGCTGCCAAAAAACTTGCTAAGATTTTGGATACTACAGTGGGCTACCTATTGGGAGAAAACGAACAGGCCGACCTGTTTAAAGATCCCGCTATGCTCAAACGGTTTCATGATATTGCAACGCTCCCCGAAAAGGAAAAGGAATGCCTGCTTACTACCGTTGACCACTTTATTAAAGCAAGCAAGATTTCTTTGATGTAAAACAACTAGGAACCGAAATCAGATACTTAAAACAGCTCAGTTCTGTGAACTTAAAAATCCTTTACTGATAATTCATTAAGCATTACTGCCGCTTGATTATAAATTGATGTATTTTCTTCTCTAATTTCAAAATCCTGAGCGATACATTCAAACATATTGTCGTGGAAGGTCAATATATAATGTCTATACATTTCCCATTTCGTGGGATTATACTGTGGATGTACTTTTTCTATATCCTGCAGTGATTTAATCAAATCAGAGTTTTTGAGCTCATAAAATGAGTAAGACTTCATCCCAAGTTTACTATATGGATGTCCTTGTATTGTTTCTTCCCCTGGTAATCCAAATGTATATTTTAAATACACTTTAAATTTCAAAGCAAAAACCCCTGTGTCATAAATGGTATTGCATTCTTGGGGAATAGTAGATGAATTTTGTCTATTTGCATAAAAGGCAATAAACAACTCATTATCGTTTGACAATATCGTTGGCGAAGGCGAGCCAAAATCCATTTTAAAAAGACCTCTTATTTCCACTAATTCCATTATTCAACTATGTATTTTGAAGGTATCGGGTCTGATAATCAAATGCCATTTTCTTCTTTATAAAATTGTATGTTATTTAAAAATGCTTCCTTAGCTCTTATAGTTAGTATAACTAAATCTTCTTTTCTTCTGCTACCTACCATTTCTGCTGTACTTCTATCAATTGAAAGGTGAACGTATTGCCTTTCCATAGATAATAATCCTTTTTCAAGAATATCAGTTAAGCTATTTTGAACTGTACCGGGATATAAAAATTCAGGTGGTTCAACTGGATATTTTAAAATTTTATCTTTTACGGAATGCCCATAGTAAGCTCTAATTTTACCATTTAGAATTTGGTGCCTTTTCTTTTCAGATAATTCAACCATTTTATTAATGTCAAATTCATTAACCTGTATTCCCTTTGAATTTAACGCAATAACCAAATCAGAAAGTAATACATGACCTTGATTATCTAAATTAAGATTATAAGACTGTGACTCGTGCCTTAAGGCGTGAGACACAGTCTTACTAAGTTGTATAAAATCTATTAAATTCACTAATGAGAAAGAATTAATTGTGTACCTGATTGTCTTATGGTATTTGTGCCGTTAATCAAACCGTTTCTTCCCAATTGACTTGTAAGCATACTTTCAAATGAAGAAACTCCTGTTTGATTTACAATATTCTAAGAGCTTCTTGGAATACCTGCCCGCATAAGTGCCGCGGATGACCTCGTATTCAAAATGAATGTTTGTCCATTTCGCACAACAACGTTAATTGGAACATCGGCAGCAGATAATACACCACTCTTCAACATCCCTGCCACACCATCAACTGTTTGACCTGCAAACTTCCTACCTGCACTAAACGTACCACCAAATGTTTTCTGTGCCCAAACGGCTCCTTCTGCACCTACCGTCTTAGCGGCAACTTATATAATTAATGACTTTATATAGAGATTCTTTGCTGTAGGTATCTTTCCTGCCATTTCTATCAATTCATCTCTTTGTTTTTTGTACTTAACCTTATCAAAGAGATAAAGAAAAAAATAAGGTACAATGCTTTCACTATCGCCATACTTTTCTATAAGTCCTTGACAGTCTTTTACAGATAATTCTTCACCACATATAATATGCTGAAAATATTTTTTCCAAAAATGAAGTTCTAAATTATCAGGGAATTTTTGAATTCCTTTTTCAACAATTTCAGAATATTTATCATACCCAATATTTCGTAATTCCTCAGAAATATTAAAGTAGGTAAAAAAACCAAAATCCTGAAAATTCCAGTATAAAAAAGCTAAATTCAAATAAGTATCAAGATATAATTCATTTTCATCAATGCTTTTTTGATAATAAACAGCAGCAGCATTATATTCCATATTAATATCCTTATCTATGGCTATGGTATATTTTTTCATTATTTTTTCATTAAATTAACTCCAGCATTGAATATTTTCCCATCTTTTACTTGAACCCAAATCTGACCATTTTTGAAACTTTGCGTAAATCCTTGAACTCCATTTTCGATAGCTCTGGGAGCTAAAATACTTTGATTAAGATTCGCAGGATTATTTGCAACGCTTTCAAATAACCGTATATACCTATTCTGCGAAGCAACAGTAGAAGGGTTAACGTGTCCTGCCGCATCCCTAAATATGTGTCCTAATACTGATTCTGATTTCGTTACAGTATTTGTTACCCCCTTAGCGGCATCCTTTGCCGCAAACCATGATTTTAAGCTTGACGCTAAATTAAAAACTCCTCTTTGAATAGCACGAATACTGCTGACAATTCCGTACGTTTCAAGCAAATTAGCGGCTAGAAATTGCTGATCAACTTTTTGAGAGAAATTCAGACCATCTATGCAGGGCGGTTGATCAGGGCCGCCACAATCTCCTCCATTACCCCGGGTTTCATATTGGGAGATGTCCGGCATAAGGGTGAAAGGGAGGTTATTTGCATATTCCTCTGCTTTTTTTCTCCCCCGCATATCCTCAAAGAACGCTGCGATATCTCCCGGGTCACTGGTTTCCAGGCCACCGTTTATTCGCACCCATTTCCCGTTAGGGTCCGTGTTAGACAGGGCATTATTCAGCGTATAGCTAAATGCAGAATACGCATAATACTGCTCCGCCATCGGATCCACCCTATCCCACCTGCCAATGGTCGGATTATACACTCTGGCCCCAAAGTTAATCCTGTTGAGGTTAAAGGTAGCTTCCTTTTCATGTCCCTGTATCTCCCATCGGTTCTGAACGGAATTTACTACTCCCGTACCATTTAAACGTATGCCCCAGGGGTCAAAGTTACTTTCTCCAACGTTTAAACCAGACCGATTCTTCTTTTAAACCATATGGTATCTTCTTCCAGCCTTTTGGAGGTATGTATTTTAAAGTATCTGGTACAGGGATTTTCCATAAAACTCTGTTTACTTTAAAATCATGACAATTCACTTGTATCCAGTACTTTCGGCTTAATGCACTGTTTCTAGTATAAGAAAACCCTAAATCCTCAGACCCTACACTGCTGCTATAGGAATACATTTTATAATCGTAGAAAAAGTCAAAATACATTTTATTAATATCTGACATCCTACTTGGATTCATAATGGTATAAAAGCTACACTCTTTTAACTTAGCTGTAATTCTTCTTTCTTGTCTAAAGTAGAAAAAGTAAAAAATTAACATTAAAATGCCAAAAGCTATTAAGCCTTTTGTATCTTTTTTACTCCATTTGTTGAGCTCTGTAAATCGCCATATTGCATTAATTACCCTTTTTATCATTTTGCTGCCCAGCCGGGAAATTTATCAATCATACTGTTAAATGCTTCATTATATACTTTTATAACTCCCTCCATCATATTTGACATTGCAGAAGAAACTCCATTTGGTCCCATAATATTTTTCAAGCCACCACCTACTTTACCAAAACCCAATCCTAAACCTGTTTTTAGAACTCCTTTGGTATCTGGTGCAAAATCATTGTACCCTGACATACTTTTAAAATCAAATCCTGCTCCACCAAAACCTCCTAAGGATGTTACTAAACTATTAGATACTAACATATCAAGACCCAGACCTACTAAATCCAATTTCCATTCATTGTTCAGTGCATTAGCTACCGTTTGCCCACCCAGATTAAACGCGCCTTTGGCAAGTGCGACTCTTAAGGCAGCTCGGCCTATGGAAAGCGTACGGATAGCTCCCAAGCGAGAAACCCCGGCGGCCATTGCTCCGCCTACTCCAAACTCAGCAGCTCCGATTGCCGCTATGGGTGCAGCAATCATCCCTGCTGCCAT
>NZ_JBFOLH020000035.1:0-2633 GCF_040829825.2 Leadbetterella sp. DM7
CGCTGACAGGCTCATTAATAAATATCCGGCATCTACCTACTCTCCCAGGTTTGATCCTAGTACCATCGGCGGTGTGGGGCTTAACTACTCTGTTCGAAATGGTTAGAGGTGGACACCCATCCTATTGACACCGTGAATCTCTTCTTTGTAACATGACAATCGGAAAAACTGAGTCGTTCGAGTTTTTAATTATAAGAGCTCTCGGTTCATTAGTACTACTCGGCTTTGACATTGCTGCCTCTACACCTGTAGCCTATCTACGTCATCGTCTATAACGTCCCTCTATGGAAGTCTCATCTTGAGGCCGGTTTCACACTTAGATGCTTTCAGCGTTTATCCTAACCATACTTAGCTACTCTGCCGTGCCCTTGGCAAGACAACAGATACACCAGAGGTATGTCCAATTCGGTCCTCTCGTACTAAAATCAGACCCTCGCAAACTTCCTACGCCCACCACAGATAGGGACCGAACTGTCTCACGACGTTCTGAACCCAGCTCGCGTGCCACTTTAATCGGCGAACAGCCGAACCCTTGGGACCTTCTCCAGCCCCAGGATGTGACGAGCCGACATCGAGGTGCCAAACCTCCCCGTCGATATGAGCTCTTGGGGGAGATCAGCCTGTTATCCCCGGAGTACCTTTTATCCTTTGAGCGATGGCCCTTCCATGCAGAACCACCGGATCACTATACCCATGTTTCCATCCTGCTCGACTTGTCGGTCTTGCAGTCAAGCTCCCTTTTGCTATTGCACTCAACGCACGGTTACCAAGCGTGCTGAGAGAACCTTTGGAAGCCTCCGTTACTCTTTTGGAGGCGACCACCCCAGTCAAACTACCCACCAAGCGATGTCCCTCTTCCCGAGGTTAGAAACCAAATATTCAAAGGGTGGTATTTCAACGTTGACTCCCGAATGCCTGGCGACACCCGTTCGCAGTCTCCCACCTATCCTACACATCAAATATCCAGTCACAACGCTAAGCTATAGTAAAGGTTCACGGGGTCTTTCCGTCCCGTGGCGGGTAGACGGCATCTTCACCGTCACTACAATTTCGCCGAGCTCACGGCTGAGACAGTGCCCAGATCGTTACACCATTCGTGCAGGTCGGAACTTACCCGACAAGGAATTTCGCTACCTTAGGACCGTTATAGTTACGGCCGCCGTTTACCGGGGCTTCAATTCAGTGCTTCGCATTGCTGCTAACACCCCCTCTTAACCTTCCGGCACCGGGCAGGTGTCAGGCCATATACGTCGACATTAATCTTCGCATAGCCATGTGTTTTTGTTAAACAGTCGCCTGGGCCATTTCTCTGCGGCCTCATCGCTGAGGCTCCCCTTATCCCGAAGTTACAGGGTTAATTTGCCTAGTTCCTTAGCCGTGATTCACTCGAGCACCTTAGGCTTCTCGCCTCGACTACCTGTGTCGGTTTTCGGTACGGTCAGTACATATCCATAACTTATCGGCTTTTCTTGGAACAGTATCCCCCAATTCGGTTCGTCCGAAGACTCCCCTCAACGAACATTTCCGTCGGTTCGTATCAAGCTTTACTGTCCGTCCCCGCTTCGTAATATGCACCGGTGCAGGAATTTTAACCTGCTTCCCATCGGCTTCTGCTCTCGCATTATCCTTAGGGGCCGACTTACCCTCCGTTGATTGACATAGCGGAGGAATCCTTAGTCTTTCGGTGTGAATGGTTCTCACATTCATTATCGCTACTTATTCCTACATTTGCTTTTCTAATCACTCCAACACCTCTCAAAAGATGCCTTCACCGTAATTAGAATGCTCCCCTACCAGTGTAGTATCGCTACTACAATGCTAAGCTTCGGTACTATACTTTATGCCCGCTTATTATCGATGCCCGCCCCGCTCGACCAGTGAGCTGTTACGCACTCTTTAAATGATTGCTGCTTCCAAGCAAACATCCTGGCTGTCTCGGCAGTCAGACTTCCTTTGTTCAACTTAGTATAGATTTAGAGACCTTAGCTGTAGCTCTGGGTTCTTTCCCTCTCGGACTCGGACCTTAGCACCCGAGCCCTCACTGCTGTGTATATATAATCGCATTCGGAGTTCGTCTGAATTTGGTAGGATGTGACTCCCCCGCATCCAATCGGTAGCTCTACCTCGATTATACTCAACACAACGCTGTACCTAAATACATTTCGGGGAGTACGAGCTATTTCCCAGTTTGATTAGCCTTTCACCCCTACCCACAGTTCATCCGAAAACTTTTCAACGTTTACCGGTGCGGTCCTCCAGTTAGTTTTACCTAACCTTCAACCTGACCATGGGTAGATCACTAGGTTTCGCGTCTACTGCATCGAACTTAACGCCCTGTTAAAACTCGCTTTCGCTTCGGCTCCGCTCCTCAAAAGCTTAACCTCGCTCGATACAGTAACTCGTAGGATCATTATGCAAAAGGCACGCCGTCACCAAATCACTTGGCTCCGACCGCTTGTAGGCGTACGGTTTCAGGTTCTTTTCACCCGGGTACTCCCCGTGCTTTTCACCTTTCCTTCACAGTACTAGTTCACTATCGGTGTCTCAGGAGTATTTAGCCTTGGCGGATGGTGCCGCCGGTTTCAAAGGGGATTTCACCGGTCCCCCCCTACTCAGGATCCTGCTCTCTCGTT
>NZ_JBFOLH020000036.1:0-2277 GCF_040829825.2 Leadbetterella sp. DM7
CAATAACTCCAGCCTCAGCAGCGAGCCTTGAACCGGGAGCAGAGACAACGTTTACGGCAACCTATACGGTAACGCAGGCAGACGTGAACAACGGCAAAGTACACAATACAGCCACGGCTAAAGGTACACCGCCAACAGGAGATGACGTGAAAGATACCGACGAGGAAGACGTACCGTTTACTGCGGCGCCATCCATTGATCTTGTGAAGACAGCTTCGGCTGGCCCTCACGCGGTGGGAAGTGTGATCACGTATAGCTTCAAAGTGAAGAACACGGGTAATGTAACACTGAGCAATGTAACGGTAAGTGACCCACTACCAGGCCTGAGCGCTATTGCTCCAGCTTCAGTAGCGAGCCTTGAACCGGGCGCAGAAACAACGTTTACGGCAACCTATACGGTAACGCAGGCGGATGTAAACAACGGTAAGATCCACAATACGGCAACCACGAAAGGTACGCCTCCAAGTGGTCCGGATGTGAAAGATACCGACGAGGAAGACGTACCGTTTACCAGCACGCCATCCATTGATCTTGTGAAGACCGCTTCGGCTGGTCCTCATGCGGTGGGAAGTGTGATCACCTATAGCTTTAAAGTGAAGAACACGGGTAATGTGACCCTAACCAATGTAACGGTAAGTGACCCGCTACCAGGTTTAGGAACAATAACTCCGGCTTCCGTAGCGAGCCTTGAACCGGGAGCAGAGACAACGTTTACGGCAACCTATACGGTAACGCAGGCAGACGTGAACAACGGTAAGATCCACAATACGGCAACCACGAAAGGTACGCCTCCAAGTGGTCCGGATGTGAAAGATACCGACGAGGAAGACGTACCGTTTACCAGCACGCCATCCATTGATCTTGTGAAGACAGCTTCGGCTGGCCCTCATGCGGTGGGAAGTGTGATCACCTATAGCTTTAAAGTGAAGAACACGGGTAATGTGACGTTGACCAATGTAACAGTAAGTGACCCACTACCAGGTCTGGGAGCAATCACTCCGGCTTCCGTAGCGAGCCTTGCACCGGGTGCAGAAACGACCTTCACCGCGAGCTACACGGTAACGCAGGCAGACGTGAATAACGGCAAAGTACACAATACAGCCACGGCTAAAGGTACACCGCCGACAGGAGACGATGTGAAAGATGATGATGAAGAAGATGTACCGTTTACCCAATCTCCTAAGATCGAGCTGACCAAAACAGCTTCGGCGGGTCCTCACGCGGTGGGAAGTGTGATTACCTATAGCTTCAAAGTGAAGAATACGGGTAATGTAACACTGAGCAATGTAACGGTGACTGACCCACTACCAGGTTTAGGAACAATCACTCCGGCCTCAGTAGCGAGTCTGGCACCGGGTGCCGAGACAACCTTCACAGCCAGCTACACGGTAACGCAGGCAGACGTGAACAACGGCAAAGTACACAATACAGCCACGGCTAAAGGTACACCGCCGACAGGAGATGACGTGAAAGATACCGACGAGGAAGACGTACCGTTTACCAGCACGCCATCCATTGATCTTGTGAAGACAGCTTCGGCGGGCCCTCACGCGGTAGGAAGTGTGATCACCTATAGCTTTAAAGTGAAGAACACGGGTAATGTGACCCTAACCAATGTAACGGTGACTGACCCACTACCAGGCCTGAGCGCTATTGCTCCAGCCTCAGTAGCGAGTCTTGAACCGGGAGCAGAGACAACGTTTACGGCAACCTATACGGTAACGCAGGCAGACGTGAACAACGGCAAAGTACACAATACAGCCACGGCTAAAGGTACACCGCCGACAGGAGATGACGTGAAAGATACCGACGAGGAAGACGTACCGTTTACCAGCACGCCATCCATTGATCTTGTGAAGACAGCTTCGGCGGGCCCTCACGCGGTAGGAAGTGTGATCACCTATAGCTTTAAAGTGAAGAACACGGGTAATGTGACCCTAACCAATGTAACGGTGACTGACCCACTACCAGGCCTGAGCGCTATTGCTCCAGCCTCAGTAGCGAGTCTTGAACCGGGAGCAGAGACAACGTTTACGGCAACCTATACGGTAACGCAGTCGGATGTGAACAACGGCAAAGTACACAATACGGCAACCACGAAAGGTACGCCTCCAAGTGGTCCGGATGTGAAAGATACCGACGAGGAAGACGTACCGTTTACCCAATCTCCTAAGATCGAGCTGACCAAAACAGCTTCGGCGGGTCCTCACGCGGTGGGAAGTGTGATTACCTATAGCTTCAAAGTGAAGAATACGGGTAATGTAACACTGAGCAATG
>NZ_JBFOLH020000037.1:0-2268 GCF_040829825.2 Leadbetterella sp. DM7
TCAAAAGGCTCCGTCTCTATATAAGTATCCACCTCCCCTTTAGCCTTTTTTCTCTTCATTCCGAATAAGTCAACGTATTTTAAAGGATTATTGCCTACGTAAGAATAGGAGGAAAGATGTAAATCCAATTCTGCTAGCGGGTCAATCCGGTCAAACCTTCCAATTGTCGGATTATACATCCTCGCCCCAAAGTTAGTCTTGTTGAGGTTAAAAGTAGATTCTTTTTCCTTCGCTTGCAACTCCCAGCGGTTCTTACTCCTCGAAAGAAGAGTACTTGTCATGAAACCAAAAGGTTTTTATTCCTTTCGAGGTAATAACTGAAATAAAGGTTCTGTATCCACCTAAAAGTTGTACCTGTTCGACTTTTGTAGTATCAAACTTCTCTGTTACATCCTTTAGCTTTATGTTCCATTTCGGATATGCTACAACTTTTGAGGTATTTACTCCATCTAGATTAGAATATTCTATAACGGTGTCTCTTCTAGATGACCAAATATTACACCAGTACTGTAAATCCGGTTCACTAATTCTTTCAATTAGAAATAGAGTGTCACTATCTCCCAACTTAAGTTGAGAGATAGTACCAATATTTTGTTCTCTGGCCAAAAGAGAAACTTTCGCAAAGTCACTAAGTTTAACTTGCTGTTTGTAAAGTTCTTTCGATACCTTTTTATTCCACCTAATACCAGTGCTAACGGTACAGCTAGCAAGTAAAAGCACGACTAAATAATATAGACATTTCATTTCTTTCGGTAGTTATATGGTTTAAAAAATAGACTATTACCCTTTGTGTCAATAATTCTACTCTTAGGGTCTGGTAAAAATGTGTTAGTCCTATTATCAAGCATTACACCATAATGAGTTCTCAATGGCTGTCCCTGCTCAGCCCTGAATTGGTTTTCTCTATGCGTTGAATACTTCTCCGCTTCAGCATAATTAGTAAGAGTTCCTCCCCAAGTTCTATCTTGATTAAGTGTACCTTTTAAGTGGTCTTCGGCATGGGCTAGTTCATGTGCTAAGCTTATAAAAGTAGGGCTTGACTGAAATCCATTTTCTGTTGGCATTGAAGCATTCCCTAGCGGATTAAATCCTACAGTACGAGTTTCTCCATTATATACATTTCTACCTTGAGTAATGGTAATGGTTTCATCTGCACCTATCATACTATTTAACATTCCACGCCCTTCTTCTCCAAGGTTTATTCTTGCAAGGGCTGAAGTTACACTTTTTACAAAAGAGTTATCTCCTTGATAATAATTACCGGAATTATCGTAAAAGCCCCATCCATACTTCTCAATATTATTGTAGTTTAATGTCTGCACAGTTCCGTTTTCTAAAAAGCTTACCACCAAGCTGTTGCCATTGATATCAATATATCGAATCGGATTATTGGCAGCATACTGATAGGTCGAAAGCGATGCATACTTTTCAGAATATCTGTCTGGTTAGTCAAAACGCCCGATTGTGGGATTATACACCCTCGCCCCAAAGTTAATCCTGTTGAGGTTAAAGGTAGATTCTTTTTCCTTCCCTTGCAATTCCCAACGGTTGTAGAGTTATTAATTATGACTCTTAAATTAATCTTTTTTAGGGTCAAAAAACTCTTGAAATTTAATACAATCCATTTGGAAATGTCCGTTCGCAATAACTATTCTTGCCCCTATCATTTGAGAGCTACCTAATAATTTACCATATTTCTCTTCTTCTTTTTTAATAGTAAAAATATCCCATTTTTCAATTAAAGGATATAATCTTGTAATGAAAGGGTTAGAAACTATTTCTACCTGACCATTTTGAATTTTATATTCAACCTTTTTCTTTTTTGTCCAAACAGATTGATACAAACTACCAGATTCGAGATTGTATGACTCCAGTATAAAAACGGTGTCTAGTTTTAAATTGAAATCTACAAAACTAAATCTATCTTTAATCTCGTTTCTGGATTTATAAGTTAAATCCGAGTAAAAACCACATTTTTGCTTTTTCTGACTCCTATGTAATTGCTTTGAGAAGGATTCAAAATCGGAAATTGTTTTTGTTGATGAACATGCTCCTAGAACAATGCACATAAATATAACCCAATATTTCATAACTCTTAAAATGTAAATGGAGTTTGTTTTCTCCGTTTAATAGGCTTGTAATTAGGGTTTGCTGTTAACAGGCTAAATTCTTTATTAAAAGGGGATTATTTCTTATTTTTCGGAGGCAAAAGCGAATAATATGGCAAAAGCGCGTCAAAAACGTGCATCAAGGCAGGCCTATATGCCG
>NZ_JBFOLH020000038.1:0-1687 GCF_040829825.2 Leadbetterella sp. DM7
GGGATATTCAGTAAATAGAATTGAAATCGGTTGTTGAATAATTTTTTGACAGCCGATTTTGTTTTTTTAAAGAAATGCTAGCCAGAGATTTTGCTGATGGGATACTATGTTGTTGTCAAGGGCCTTATTTTGTTGATTAAGAGCAATAGTTTCCACCCCAATAATATGGTTTTTAGTTTTTTGTAAACGATTTATAAAGAGATATTATCCGGTGGGCCTTAAAGGTTGATCTTTCATTTTGGGTATCATTCTGACGGCATTGGCGGTGTGGATACCAAAGAAGATCCATAGGATTTCGGTTTTCTTTGTTCGGGCCTTAATTCTTCCCAGAGAGTAGTGTTGTTTCTCTGTCCCGAAGCTTCCTTCCAGTCGGGTGGCCCTCTCCTTGCTCAACAGGGAGCGAATTTGTTTACGTTGCTTTTCGTCTTTGGCCGCCTTACCCTTACGCACAAAGCTGGTCAGGATACCTTTGCCATGGCAATACCTACGGTTATAATTGGTAGCATATAGTGCATCTGCTGCCAGGTGAGTCACTCGTTTTCGAAGCAGCGATTGCTGATGGTCTATGCACCGCGGTAAACGGATCCCCTCGTGGAAGGCTTCGAAACTCAGGTGCTCGATAAAGTTGATACCGTCTACCTGTATGCTGTTTACTTTGGCTCCAAACTCTACACGTTTGCTTTCTTTTCCCCGCACTATGGGTCGTATATAATCTTTGTCAATGCTAACGATTAACCCTTTAACCTCTTTGCCATCAAAGTGAAGTCTCTGCTGGTGGAGTATTTTCCCGATAACAGAAAAGCGTTTATAAAACGATGCCGGTAGATGAATATGGGGTGAGTTAACCCGGATCGTGTCGCGGAGCTGTCCGATGAGTTTGTCCAGCAGATGCAGCAAACTCCTGCTCAATACCCGGGTATCCTTACTGCTGCGCCTACGCTTTCGGCTATAGGCCTTGTAACGCAGGCGCTGCTTTTCATACTTGCTTCTGGGCATACGAAGCCCCAAAGTCTTGATGATACCTTTAAGCTGGCCCTGTAGCCAATCCACACATTCCCATAGTAATTTAACCGCTGTTGGAAATCGTAGACTACTCTCATAACAGGTTGCATCTGTCATCAGTACGTGTGTATTTCCAAGATAAGGCTTCCAATGACTGGCCAGTAGCTGCTGAGCTTTACCAATGTCCAGTTTACGGCCTATCTCACACCGGATCTCACTGACAATCTTGAAGTTATCCAGAGGGCGAAGGGGATTGATCCGTACACCACAGAACAACTGATAATGAAGATTGGCATTCAATTGAGCTATCAGATCCCGGTCGGAAAGATCCGTGTAAGATTTTAATACCATCAGGGCTATTTTACCTGCCGCAGAAAAGTAACTTCTCCGACCCCGTCTGTGGTCTCTCAAACCCAGTTCTTTACCCAACTGATCAAAGGGAAAACTCTTGAAAATCCCTCCCAATTCACTACCATAAAAACTTTGGGTGTACTGTTGGAAAATATCGTATTCGGTGAAGGCTATCGTAGGTTGTAAACTCGATATTTTTTGTATCTTTCGCATATCTTTTCCGTTTCGTTACCCCGATTTTTGGCTCCAACCGTATTATTCGGGGTGATATACAAAGATAATCAAAAGCCCAACAAGTTCTTAATGAACAAGTTGGGCTTTTTCTGAATGGCCC
>NZ_JBFOLH020000039.1:0-1639 GCF_040829825.2 Leadbetterella sp. DM7
GTCAAAACGCTTTTTGTATAGCCGGGTTACCGCATTGAATAAGGAATCTATATTTTTTCTTTTGTATGGAATGTAAGACATAAAGCCTTCAAAATTACCTGTTTCCTTCTGCATATCTACAAAGAAGTTGAGTTCATTGTTCCTGAGCGTATCAGAGGAATAAGCCCATGTTTTGCCGGGTTCGTTTTTTAACCAGACCGTTTCCCCGGGTTGAAGAAGGTAAGTGGTATATAGGTAGCGGCGGCTGGAGTCTATATTGTCGCATACCAGGCGGAAGGGTGCTTCCGTGTAGAAATAAAGCGTGTCATATATATTTTCAGTTCTATAACGCGGGAAGACGAAGTCGGGTGTGATTTCAGCCTGGATACCCAGCCTCTTGCTGCTTCTGTTTTCGATATAGATAGTAGTGACTTTCGTTGCTGAGATACTCCATGCCTTTACCGAGAAAGAGAGAAGTGCAATGATAAAAAATAAATTTTTCATCGTGTTTATTTTAATTCGCTTATAATCACTTTTCTGTACAGGTTCAGATGAGTGTCGTTGGGAACGCGGGCTGCTGTCTCGTTCCATTGAATGTGTATCCGCTCCGGACTTAAACTAAACCTTTAGCAGTAAGGGGTATCTGAACAGTGTGATATTCACAGTTTAAATATACAGTTTTATAATTTATAAATCCCTCATCAGTAGAGAGGGATTTATAAAAAGTAATATAGCATTTTGTAATGATGAAAAAAAAGTATTTTTGTTTAGGGACAATGAAAAAAATAGACATATCCATCATCCACATCCTGATTAAACTCATTTGCCATAGCACTGGCTTCGGCAAAACTAAATACATACTCTCCACACGTTCCGCCGGCGCCGCCAGGCCCCATAGAACATACAGCGCATTTATCTCCACCTCCTCCTTTAATGTTTTTCATCTCGTCTTTTTGCAGTATCTCTGTACTGGAAAAAAAACCTTTTAGGTTTACATTGTTCATAGAAATAATAGAATTAAAATTGAAAATATTTATGACTTGATCATCAAATCCTTACCTTTATATGTAGTTAGTTATTTTTGTTTTTTTGCCTAATGTTATATTTCATATTCCAATTACTTTTATCAAGTTATATCGATTTAGTTTTTCTGTTATATTTCTTCTGACGGTAATCTTCTGATGGTTCAAATATATTTTGGTGTTTCATCTTTTGCAAATCTGTGCAGTAGACTGTTACTTTTTTGCAGTGAAAGTGTAAAAAAAGAAGTTAATGTGCTAAAATAAGCTGTTCACTGCATTTGTGATTAATTCTCAATAGAACTCTTAACGTTTTGGTATAATCGGGATATTATGATTTTCCTATCGTTTCGCAAAGTCACTTTATGTTCTTCTTAAAACTACGGAGCACTTTCTAGACTTTGTTTATGAATTGCTTATGTTTCTTCTACGGAATGGTTCTTGGTTGAACAGGAGAAGAGATAAAGATTCTAGGTAATAAATAGAGGCAGGGTGATCTTCTGTAAGAAGCAAGGGATCAAGAAAGCCGGTTATATCGGCATTGGGCAGCAAATTCCGGTTTAATTCAGCTTCCTGCGTATAGTTTTGTAAAAAATCAAAATATTGCCGGAATGTGAGTGTTTCCCTTAGCCAATGTTCAT
>NZ_JBFOLH020000040.1:0-1568 GCF_040829825.2 Leadbetterella sp. DM7
TAGGGTCTGCTGGGAAAGTCATTTGATTTACGCTACCAATTTTGTTTGATATGGATGATGGTTTCCCATTAGATTACTATTTTCTCTCGTACATTGAGTGAATCCAGATAGCCATAGGGGGCTACCCTGCGCCAACTTGACCAGGTTCAGCACCAAAACGATGCAGGCCACCCAAGATTTGCTGGTTAAGTCAAGCCTCGCTGTAATACGGTTTAATCCATATTTTACTTTGGCCTGCCCGAATTTACCTTCGATTGGGTTGCGCTCCCCCGGACTTACGGAGCTCTGTTCCCCTGCCTTTGGTCTGCCCAGTCGCTTAGCTTTAAGGACTATCTTCAACTCCTTTAGGGCTTTCCGGTTTTCTCTATTGCAGTAAATCTTGTCGGCCAATACGATCTCCGGGTAATATCCCCATCGTTCTTTGTACTTCTCTACGCTGCTTAAAAGACATTTCCCTTCGTTGAATGCATCCCATGAAAATTCATCTAAGAAAGCAAAACCATTCATAAGGGTGAGCTGTATCTTAGCACCGAATTCTACTTTAGCGTTTAATTTACCTCGAACAATAGGCCGTACATGAGGTTGATGAATGGAGACTATGCGGTCAGCTACATGATGGCTTCTATTCTCAAGCATACTCTTCTGCTGATCATAAACGGTTTGAATCACCAACAGATACTTATACTCCTTCGGTGTCAAAATAGTAAGCCCCTGCGGTCTGGTGTTCAGTAGCCCATGAATGGACTTGATATTATTCTTCAAGCCTGTTAATAATTCTTTTACCGCTTTACGGATTGTATTCCCCCTGGGGTTCCTGTTTTGTGCGATACGCAAAAAGAGTTTACGGTACTTTCCCCGATCCGTTCGAGGCTTGATTTTGTGTAGCTTCTTTTCATAAAGCCGGTCTATCAAAAGCACAGACTTCTCTATACAAGCGTAAATGATTTTGGTATCGGTAGGATAGGTAATGTCTTGCGGACAAGCTGTCGCATCCGTGATCATCCGGCCATGATGACTTTTTTTTTATCCACTTCCGGATCAGAAGTTGTATGGGTGAAAGAAAGTCTGACAATAGCTGTGTTTAACTCCTCAAAGGCTTGCAAATCCATTCTTCTGCGAAAATCAACAAAGCAGGAAGGGTCAAATATCGGCTCTTTCACAAAACTGGAAAACCCCAGAAAATACTGTAAATACATATTTTCCTGAATATGCTGAAGCGTTTCTCTGTCGCTCCAGGCCTCCAGGTGTTTGATGATCAGAGCTCCCACTACTACCCGCGGATTTATACCCGTCGCTCCCGTAGACTCATTCCGCAGTCCCCGATTATAAATATTCACTAAAAGATCCCAGGGTATCTTTGAAGCAAGTACCGCCCAACGGTTGCCCGGATCCAGTTGTTGCTCAAATGGAGTAGTAAATCCATCTATCCGTAGCTGGGAAACCGGCATATAGGCCTGCCTTGATGCACGTTTTTGACGCGCTTTTGCCATATTATTCGCTTTTGCCTCCGAAAAATAAGAAATAATCCCCTTTTAATAAAGAATTTAGCCTGTTAACAGCAAACCCTA
>NZ_JBFOLH020000041.1:0-1445 GCF_040829825.2 Leadbetterella sp. DM7
TGTCAGTGCCTGAAATAAGTTGACCGATTTTAAGGGAGGAACAAACTTAAAATTGGTATAACAATGGGAAAGATTTCATCAGGGTTTACGAGAAGTGTTTCAGAGCGTCGTTATCGTCACTTTAGCGAAGAATTCAAGCGATCTAAAGTAGCCGAGATTCTAGAAGGTCGTTGCACGGTTTCCGAACTATGCCGGGTTCATGAATTGTCCTTTACTTCGGTATATCGCTGGATATCCTTATATTCGACACATCAAAGACCAACACGAACGATTGTGGAATCCAAGAGTGATACTCAAAAGATTTTAGCTTTGCAAAAGCGTATTGCAGAGCTGGAACGGCTGGTAGGCCAGAAGCAGGTACAACTTGAGTTTAAAGAGAAGATGATTGAGCTGGCAGAAGAGCTCTACAAGGTGGACATTAAAAAAAAGTTTACCGACACACCTTGATCTATTACTGGTATCATCGCAGTGAATTAAGCTCTAGTCTGAACTTTCTGTATAGTAGTGTGGGTATAAGCAAGCAAGGGGTACACCAGCTACTTAGCCGATCTGTTAGAGAGCAGGAAGAGATTCGCCTGCTTTTGGAGATCATCCACCAGATACGGAAAGATCATCCGCGGATGAGTTGCCGGAGTTTATACGACAAGATTAAGCCGGGATTCATGGGGCGGGATAAGTTTGAGGCCCTCTGTAAAGCATTTGGCTTACAGGTAGTTAAAGCCAGGAACGCTCGTAGAACTACCGACAGTTCGGGGGTAATTCGCTTTGAAAACCTATTGATTGATAAGGCGATTACAGACATCGATCAGGCCTGGAGCAGTGACATTACCTATTATGAACTCCAGGGGGTGTTTTATTATCTGACCTTCATACTGGATAATTATTCCAGGCGGATCCTGGGGTATTATGCCTCCGGAAGGCTCAATACAGAGAATACCACTTTACCAGCGATGAAGAGGGCTATCAGAACCCGGGGAGGAAGCTTAAAGGAAGGAATCATTTTCCATTCCGATGGCGGAGGACAGTATTATGATACCAGCTTCCTTGAGCTTACCCGAACGTATAAATTTAGAAACAGTATGTGTGAATATGGCTGGGAGAATGGCAAAGCTGAAAGAGTCAATGGGATCATAAAAAACAATTACCTGATCCCATGGGGAGTAAACACACCGGAGAGTTTATTGAAAAATCTTGACCGGGCCGTTCAACTCTATAACTTTGACAAACCTCATTCTGCGTTAAAAAGAATGACCCCTGTAGAATTTGAAAAAAAAGTGATAGCTTTATGTGTCCAAACAAAAGAAACCGCCTCAAAGATTTAAGTCCTAAAAGGCTCCAATCAATGAGACTGTTTTAAAATATCAAGTTCCAGCAACCACAAAAAACTGAACTGAAAGCGTATTTAAATAAAAGCAAATACGGTCAACTGTATTCAGGCATCGACA
>NZ_JBFOLH020000042.1:0-1356 GCF_040829825.2 Leadbetterella sp. DM7
CAATGCCATTTAGTTAAGCTATAGATTTTTGTAAACCATTGAGAATTTGGCTCTTGGTTTTTTCTTTCTTATGTATTTACGGCTTGGTCTTACCTTATTGACTGCTTTTGCTACGATTTTGTCAAACTGTTTAAGGGAATTTTCTGTCTTTTGATGGTAGAGACAGGGTATGAGTAAATGTTTGGTAGCAGAGAGAGCATCCACTCTGTTGACCTGATATAGAGCCTTTTCTTTTTCTATTTGTTTGGAAACAGGATAAGTGAGTGCTGCACATAGATTCATGATGAAAACTTTTGCGTAAAAATCCTGCCGGACAGCATGGGAGGTTTTACCCGAAAAATTCTCTAATTCAAGCCAGTTTTTCAAGGTTCTGTAGTGAGTCTCTACTCCCCATCTGGCACCGTAGAGTTCTCTGAGGTCTTCCAAACTACACTCTTCTTTGAAGATAGAACAACAAAGTATATGAGTGCTCCCATCTTCTGATTCTATCTTTACTAACCGTACGGGAATTGGGTTTCCATGGTAATAAAAAGTAACTTGCTTGTCTTTAATAGACTCTTTCTGAAAAAGTTCCACTTCTTTAAACCAGTGATCTTTCATTCGGAAGCAAAAGGCTGCCTTTCGCTCTGTGAGCTCCCACATAAGTTTAAAGGACGCATAATAGCGGTCAAAAATGACCAGATCATCTTCTTTTACATGCTCCAGATGCCGGTAGCATAGTTCCGATTCACTACAAGCGTAGGCATCTATTTGGGCATCCAGGGTGACACAGTTAATCACATCATAAAGTAAAGAAATCCTGGCCAGGCTCTTAAAACTATCTGCGTTAGGGCCAAAGCCATGAACGCCAAACTCTTCTGTAATACTTTTATGCTTGGGTAGTTCAATAGTAGAACCATCTACCGCTAAAAGTCTGTAATTCCCCCAGGCCTGATGACGACCCTGGTAAAACTTATCAATGGTAACCTGACTTAGTTTTTTAAATATGGTGTGAGATAGTTTGGCTCTTGCTTGCGTAAAAGCTCCCTTGGTAACTTTCTGTATCAGAAAGTCCTCCGACTCTACTGCCTGATAAAACTCGTTAAGCTCTCGCTGGTAAGACTTTCCCATATTGCGGGCTATAAATAAAACCGTATCTTTAAAGGTTAAACTCCTTTTTCTCGTAAATCCCTTACTGTCAGTAAAATAATGTCTATTATTTTGTTCATCGTAAAGGGTGATATGTAAAGTATTTATTAACTCATTTCGATTTCGGGGGTTAAATAACCCCCTTTCTATTATGTATTAAATTTAAGCATTTTATACATTATAACCTAATATGCTTCAATGCTTTTTTCCTTAACTAAATGGCATTGA
>NZ_JBFOLH020000043.1:0-1327 GCF_040829825.2 Leadbetterella sp. DM7
CCTTGCCGTTGTTCACATCTGCCTGCGTTACCGTATAAGTTGCCGTAAACGTTGTTTCTGCACCCGGTTCAAGGCTGGCTACTGAGGCAGGAGTTATTGTTCCTAAGCCTGGTAGTGGGTCACTTACTGTTACATTGCTCAGTGTCACATTACCGGTGTTCTTCACTTTAAAGCTATACGTGATCACAGAGCCTACTGCGTGAGGGCCTGCCGAAGCTGTCTTCACAAGGTCGATACCTGGCGTGCTGGTGAACGGTACGTCTTCCTCATCGGTATCTTTCACATCCGGACCACTTGGAGGCGTACCTTTCGTGGTTGCCGTATTGTGGATCTTACCGTTGTTTACATCCGACTGCGTTACCGTATAGGTTGCCGTAAACGTTGTCTCTGCGCCCGGTTCAAGACTCGCTACTGATGCTGGAGTTATTGTTCCTAAACCTGGTAGTGGGTCAGTCACCGTTACATTGCTCAGTGTTACATTACCCGTGTTCTTCACTTTGAAGCTATAGGTGATCACACTTCCCACCGCGTGAGGGCCAGCCGATGCTGTCTTCACAAGATCAATGGATGGCGCCGCAGTAAACGGTACGTCTTCCTCGTCGGTATCTTTCACGTCATCTCCTGTTGGCGGTGTACCTTTAGCCGTGGCCGTATTGTGTACTTTGCCGTTGTTCACGTCTGCTTGCGTTACTGTGTAGCTCGCGGTGAAGGTTGTCTCAGCACCCGGTTCAAGGCTCGCTACTGAGGCAGGAGTTATTGTTCCTAAGCCTGGTAGTGGGTCACTTACCGTTACATTGCTCAGTGTTACATTACCCGTGTTCTTCACTTTGAAGCTATAGGTGATCACACTTCCCACCGCGTGAGGGCCAGCCGAAGCTGTCTTCACAAGATCAATGGATGGCGTGCTGGTAAACGGTACGTCTTCCTCGTCGGTATCTTTCACGTCGTCTCCTGTTGGCGGTGTACCTTTAGCCGTGGCCGTATTGTGTACTTTGCCGTTGTTCACATCTGCCTGCGTTACCGTATAGGTTGCCGTAAACGTTGTTTCTACTCCCGGTTCAAGGCTCGCTACTGAGGCTGGAGTTATTGTTCCTAAACCTGGTAGCGGGTCACTTACCGTTACATTGGTTAGGGTCACATTACCCGTGTTCTTCACTTTAAAGCTATAGGTGATCACACTTCCCACCGCGTGAGGACCCTCCGAAGCTGTCTTCACAAGATCAATGGATGGCGTGCTGGTAAACGGTACGTCTTCCTCGTCGGTATCTTTCACATCCGGACCACTTGGAGGCGTACCTTTCGTGGTTGCCGTATTGTGGATCTTACC
>NZ_JBFOLH020000044.1:0-989 GCF_040829825.2 Leadbetterella sp. DM7
TGGGAGTTGGGTAGACCTGAAGCGGAAGGTAGAAGACTTCGTTAGGGTAGAACCAGTGACTGGGGCTAAGTCGTAACAAGGTAGCCGTACCGGAAGGTGTGGCTGGAACACCTCCTTTATAGAGATATCCCTGATTTAGATCGGGGAGAAACAAAATAATCGGAGAGGTTTGAGATACGAAGAAGTGTAGAGATACACGGAAAAAATTCTTATTTGAATAAAAAGAGTGCGGAAGTTTTTATCTCCACCAACAAGTTAAGGTTATTGAAAGATCGAAAAGGTGTAGTGAGCCGGAAGGCTCGGGAGAAAAGGGGCTTGTAGCTCAGGTGGTTAGAGCGTTACACTGATAATGTAAAGGTCCCTGGTTCGAGTCCAGGCAGGCCCACAGACACCGCAAGATCGACAAAGTAGCAGGCAAGCCTGTTGCAGAACGTACATTGACATAATTGGAAAGACTGAGAAGTAAAGAGAAAGAAGAAAGAGCAAGAGAAGGGCGTACGGGGGATGCCTAGGGTCTCAGAGGCGAAGAAGGACGTGATAAGCTGCGATAAGCTGCGGGGAAGAGCACACATCTATTGATCCGCGGATTTCCGAATGGGGCAACCCTTTCTGGTGAAGCCAGAAAATCTATGGCAAAGGCCATAAGAAGCGAACGTGGGGAACTGAAACATCTAATTACCCATAGGAGGAGAAAACAAAAGTGATTCCGCAAGTAGTGGCGAGCGAACGCGGAGAAGCCCAAACCGGATATGTTACGGCATACCCGGGGTTGTAGGACTGCTGGAATCGAGTTATTTTAAGCTGAATGATCTGGGAAGGTCATCCGGAGAGTGTGAGAGACACGTAAGCGTAAAGAAGTAACGAGAGAGCAGGATCCTGAGTAGGGGGGGACCGGTGAAATCCCCTTTGAAACCGGCGGCACCATCCGCCAAGGCTAAATACTCCTGAGACACCGATAGTGAACTAGTACTGTGAAGGAAAGGTGAAAA
>NZ_JBFOLH020000045.1:0-725 GCF_040829825.2 Leadbetterella sp. DM7
TCAGATTTTTGTTCAGGTTCCGACTGTCTGCATAGCTGATCTCACTTAAGGAAGCCTGGTAACGGAAGCGGGCCTGGGTGGTCAGCCTCTCGGTTCGTCGGGTTTGTCGGTTTTCGGTTTCTGCCTGTAGCAGCAACTCCAGGCCCTCTTTGAGCGACAGGTTTTGCAGTTGCCGGGTTTCACTCAGACTGATGTAACGGTGTCTCATTCCGGCCAGTCTCAGCTGGCCCACCTGTTCTTCGATTTTCATAGTAAACACTTTATAATTAATTAAAAAAAGATTTTCCACGCAGATTTTCATGGCTGGGGCTAAGAGCAAGCTCTGCAGGCGGAGCATAGTTTTTAGCCATTCCGTTGGTAATGACCTGATCGATAAAACGATAATGACAGCTACCTGCCTGTAGAGCAATCTTGCAGGCATTTCGGAAGACCTCGGGTGGTGTTTTAGCGGCTAGTCGCAACAGGCCATCACAACTCTTGTAGTTCTGTTCCACATGCATTTTGCGCATCAGAATCCGGTTAATCAGCTCACAGAACTCATCTCCATAGGCTTTGGCTCTGTTTCGGTAATAGTCCGGGCTACGATCTTTGTAATCGTGGTATCGGGAGGGCAGATGCTCCTCTACAGTGGTATAGGCGTGTTTCTTACGGGTTCTTAGGTGAGTAGCCAGCAGTTTGGATTTATGGTAGATACTTACCCGGTTATGCGTATAGACCACTTCTAC
>NZ_JBFOLH020000046.1:0-681 GCF_040829825.2 Leadbetterella sp. DM7
CAGGCAGAAACCGAAAACCGACAAACCCGACGAACCGAGAGGCTGACCACCCAGGCCCGCTTCCGTTACCAGGCTTCCTTAAGTGAGATCAGCTATGCAGACAGTCGGAACCTGAACAAAAATCTGATGGCTTCTCTAAGCGACTGTAGTTTTATCCCCAAAGGAGAAAGTATCATCATCACAGGAGCTACCGGATCAGGAAAGAGCTTTTTAGCCTCAGCTCTGGGACAACAGGCCTGCTTAATGGGCTTTAGGGTAATGTACTCGGCTACTTCAAAACTCTTTCACCGCTTGAAAATGGCACGCCTGGACGGATCATGGGTGAAAACTATGGAGCAGATTGCCAAGCAGCAATTGCTCATACTGGACGACTTCGCCATCGCCGGTATGGACAAGCAACAGGCTGTAGATCTGATGGAGGTGATCGAGGACCGGCATAACAAGAATGCTACTATCATTGCTACGCAGCTACCCATAGCGGCCTGGTATGATATCATCCCTGACAGTACTATTGCCGATGCCATCCTGGATCGGCTGGTGCATACCGCAACAAGAATCGAACTCAAGGGAGATTCATTAAGAAAAAACAGGTAACTTTGGCAGTATAATAATCCTATCACCAATAAGCGCCCACGGGTCAACGAAAACCGAAACGAGGGGTCAACGTCTCCGAAATATGCA
>NZ_JBFOLH020000047.1:0-524 GCF_040829825.2 Leadbetterella sp. DM7
TGGGAGTTGGGTAGACCTGAAGCGGAAGGTAGAAGACTTCGTTAGGGTAGAACCAGTGACTGGGGCTAAGTCGTAACAAGGTAGCCGTACCGGAAGGTGTGGCTGGAACACCTCCTTTATAGAGATACTCAGGATTTGATTCCTGAGGAAAAAAGAAAGGAGTTGATTTGGATACGAGAAGTGTAGGGATACACGGAAATAACAACCTGCTAAAGATTACCGTGCGGAAATTTTTGTCCCCACCAACAAGTTAAGTTGGGGGATTAGCTCAGCTGGCTAGAGCACTTGCTTTGCAAGCAAGGGGTCATCGGTTCGACTCCGATATTCTCCACATTCTGACTTCGGTCAGATAACGTACATTGACATAATTGGAAAGACTGAGAAGTAAAGAGAAAAGAGAAAGAGCAAGAGAAGGGCGTACGGGGGATGCCTAGGGTCTCAGAGGCGAAGAAGGACGTGATAAGCTGCGATAAGCTGCGGGGAAGAGCACACATCTATTGATCCGCGGATTTCCGAATGGGGCA
>NZ_JBFOLH020000048.1:0-462 GCF_040829825.2 Leadbetterella sp. DM7
TCAGATTTTTGTTCAGGTTCCGACTGTCTGCATAGCTGATCTCACTTAAGGAAGCCTGGTAACGGAAGCGGGCCTGGGTGGTCAGCCTCTCGGTTCGTCGGGTTTGTCGGTTTTCGGTTTCTGCCTGCAGCAGCAACTCCAGGCCCTCTTTGAGCGACAGGTTTTGCAGTTGCCGGGTTTCACTCAGACTGATGTAACGGTGTCTCATTCCGGCCAGTCTCAGCTGGCCCATCTGTTCTTCGATTTTCATAGTAAACACTTTATAATTAATTAAAAAAAGATTTTCCACGCAAATTTTCATGGCTGGGGCTAAGAGCAAGCTCTGCAGGCGGAGTATAGTTTTTAGCCATTCCGTTGGTAATGACCTGATCGATAAAACGATAATGACAGCTACCTGCCTGTAGAGCAATCTTGCAGGCATTTCGGAAGACCTCGGGTGGTGTTTTAGCGGCTAGTCGCAAC
>NZ_JBFOLH020000049.1:0-439 GCF_040829825.2 Leadbetterella sp. DM7
TCGTTCACTGTACCAGTAAGTGCTGGTGTGCTGTCTTTCGTCAACACATCATCCAGCGCAACCACAGGTGCTGTGATGTCTGCTGAAACTGTGCCTGTACCTGGCAATGAAGTGTTGCCTGCAGGGTCAGTCGCTGTTGCAGTCACTGTATCGCCATCCACCAGGTTACCTGGGTTTGGTACTGACCAGCTACCATCCGGTCCTGCTACCACTGTTGCAGTTGTGCCATCAGGATAAGTCACAGTCACGGTTGAACCAGGCTCTGCCTGACCGCTCACTGGGTCTGTTGCATTGATCGGATCAAGCACCGGTGCATTTGGTGCAACCGTATCAATGGTCACCACTGCAGTATCGTTACCTACGTTACCTGCTGCATCTGTTGCAGTCACGGTAATGGTGTGTGGACCATCAGTTAACGCAGGAAGTGTATTGTCTGCAA
>NZ_JBFOLH020000050.1:0-435 GCF_040829825.2 Leadbetterella sp. DM7
CTGCGTTACCGTATAGGTTGCCGTAAACGTTGTCTCTGCTCCCGGTTCAAGGCTCGCTACTGAGGCTGGAGTTATTGTTCCTAAGCCTGGTAGTGGGTCAGTCACTGTTACATTGTTCAGCGTTACATTACCCGTGTTCTTCACTTTAAAGCTGTACGTGATCACAGAGCCTACTGCATGAGGACCGGCCGAAGCTGTTTTAGTCAGCTCAATACCCGGCGTACTGGTGAACGGTACATCTTCCTCGTCGTCATCCTTAACGTCCCCTCCTGAAGGCGGTGTACCCTTAGCCGTAGCCGTATTGTGTACCTTGCCGTTGTTCACATCTGCCTGCGTTACCGTATAAGTTGCCGTAAACGTTGTTTCTGCACCCGGTTCAAGGCTGGCTACTGAGGCAGGAGTTATTGTTCCTAAGCCTGGTAGTGGGTCACTTAC
>NZ_JBFOLH020000051.1:0-390 GCF_040829825.2 Leadbetterella sp. DM7
TGGATTTACATCTTTCCTCCTATTCTTACGTAGGCAATAATCCTTTAAAATACGTTGACTTATTCGGAATGAAGAGAAAAAAGGCTAAAGGGGAGGTGGATACTTATATAGAGACGGAGCCTTTTGACGAAGTAGTGATAATAGGTAAAAGAGATCGGTTTAACGAGGCCATGGGCTTTGATGCCTATTACAGGTACTTAGAATATCATAGCCAAGATGAATCATACATTAAGGTTAAACAATCATTCAGAGAAGGGGGGAATATGGCAGCAGGGATGATTGCTGCACCCATAGCGGCAATCGGAGCTGCTGAGTTTGGAGTAGGCGGAGCAATGGCCGCCGGGGTTTCTCGCTTGGGAGCTATCCGTACGCTTTCCATAGGCCGAGCTG
>NZ_JBFOLH020000052.1:0-355 GCF_040829825.2 Leadbetterella sp. DM7
ACCAAACTGTCTCACGACGTTTTAAACCCAGCTCACGTACCTCTTTAAATGGCGAACAGCCATACCCTTGGGACCGGCTACAGCCCCAGGATGAGATGAGCCGACATCGAGGTGCCAAACACCGCCGTCGATATGAACTCTTGGGCGGTATCAGCCTGTTATCCCCAGAGTACCTTTTATCCGTTGAGCGATGGCCCTTCCATACAGAACCACCGGATCACTAAGACCTACTTTCGTACCTGCTCGACTTGTGGGTCTCGCAGTTAAGCGCGCTTTTGCCTTTATACTCTACGCGTGATTTCCGACCACGCTGAGCGCACCTTCGTACTCCTCCGTTACTCTTTAGGAGGAGACC
>NZ_JBFOLH020000053.1:0-340 GCF_040829825.2 Leadbetterella sp. DM7
GGTTATTGAAAGATCGAAAAGGTGTAGTGAGCCGGAAGGCTCGGGAGAAAAGGGGCTTGTAGCTCAGGTGGTTAGAGCGTTACACTGATAATGTAAAGGTCCCTGGTTCGAGTCCAGGCAGGCCCACTAAAACTTACAGATGAGGTTGAATGGACGAGAAGTTTACCCCGAGCGAAGTCGAGGGGAGTCCAGGCAGGCCCACAGACACCGAAAAAGATCGACAAAGTAGCAGGCAAGCCTGTTGCAGAACGTACATTGACATAATTGGAAAGACTGAGAAGTAAAGAGAAAGAAGAAAGAGCAAGAGAAGGGCGTACGGGGGATGCCTAGGGTCTCAGAG
>NZ_JBFOLH020000054.1:0-340 GCF_040829825.2 Leadbetterella sp. DM7
TCTATTGTGGTGTGGAAATAGTTCGTAACATGAGTTACTAAATAGATTTATTAACCACATAGATTTTATAAAGAAGATCAAATCTATGTATCTATTGTGGTGTGGAAATAGTTCGTAACATGCGTTAATAAATAGATTTATTAACCATATAGATTTTATAAAGAAGATCAAATCTATGTATCTATTGTGGTTTGGAAATAGTTCGTAACATGAGTTACTAAATAGATTTATTAACCACATAGATTTTATAAATAAGATCAAATCTATGTATCTATTGTGGTGTGGAAATAGTTCGTAACATGAGTTACTAAATAGATTTATTAACCACATAGATTTTATA
>NZ_JBFOLH020000055.1:0-335 GCF_040829825.2 Leadbetterella sp. DM7
GCGTGGGCAGCAGCCAGCTTGAGCGCTTGCAGGTGCCATCGGCAAACGTGCCGCCCAAAGCCACGACGTCCCTGGATTTCAAGCCCAACCTGCCCGGTGGTGCCGAAGCAATTCCAGCCCAGGATGCCAATGGCAATCCCATCAATATCTTTGACCCCAAAGACAGCACCACCTACAGCGAATCGTTTAGCTACTCCGTTTACGACTCTCTGGGCAACAGTCACGAAATCTCTCAGTACTTTGTCAAGCGGCCTGCCAATGCGGGCGGTGAAAGTGTATGGGACGTGTACTACATGGAAGGCAGCACGCCTTTGTCGCCCGCCAAAGCGACACTG
>NZ_JBFOLH020000056.1:0-304 GCF_040829825.2 Leadbetterella sp. DM7
TCGATCATTTCCTCAATTGATTCTTGGGCATCATCTGCAGCGCTTGCCGCTAATGCAATACCACCAGCGATTGCAGCGAATGCACCAAGCATCGCACCGACAGGGCCACCTAGTAGCTGTGAGATTTGAGTAGAGAAGATAAGGAACGGGCTTGCGCCGTACTGAGCCATAACCGCAATATCTTGGATCTGATAACCAAGGTTTTGCATGCTAAGAGTCACGCCCCTGACCGACTTAGCTGTTTGCGTCATTTGAGGTATGTTTCTAGCTACCGTCGCATTAGCCGCCTCTTGTCGCTGCTTAT
>NZ_JBFOLH020000057.1:0-301 GCF_040829825.2 Leadbetterella sp. DM7
GTACCTTTAGCCGTGGCTGTATTGTGTACTTTGCCGTTGTTCACGTCTGCCTGCGTTACCGTATAGGTTGCCGTAAACGTTGTCTCTGCTCCCGGTTCAAGGCTCGCTGCTGAGGCTGGAGTTATTGTTCCTAAACCTGGTAGCGGGTCACTTACCGTTACATTGGTTAGGGTCACATTACCCGTGTTCTTCACTTTGAAGCTATAGGTGATCACACTTCCCACCGCGTGAGGGCCAGCCGATGCTGTCTTCACAAGATCAATGGATGGCGCCGCAGTAAACGGTACGTCTTCCTCGTCGG
>NZ_JBFOLH020000058.1:0-297 GCF_040829825.2 Leadbetterella sp. DM7
CTTCTTTGTAGATATGCAGAAGGAAACAGGTAATTTTGAAGGCTTTATGTCTTACATTCCATACAAAAGAAAAAATATAGATTCCTTATTCAATGCGGTAACCCGGCTATACAAAAAGCGTTTTGACTTTTTGGAACGCTATATAGTCTCTCACCCGGTTTCTGCCGGCTATGAACATTGGCTAAGGGAAACACTCACATTCCGGCAATATTTTGATTTTTTACAAAACTATACGCAGGAAGCTGAATTAAACCGGAATTTGCTGCCCAATGCCGATATAACCGGCTTTCTTGATCC
>NZ_JBFOLH020000059.1:0-293 GCF_040829825.2 Leadbetterella sp. DM7
GCATTTGCTGCAACAGCACCTACGGCAGCACCAGCCACACCAGCGGCAACCATTGAACCAACACCTGGACCAGATCTCTGAGGTGCTGTAGCAGGTTGTTGAACTGGAGTCACTTGACGAGGTTGTTGATAAGACTGGCTTGAAGTAGTAGAACGTGCCATACCGTGGCTTTTACCACCACCTGCACGTTTAGCTTCAGCAAGCGGAGAAATTGCTAAAGCAGCCATTAAAATACCGGTAATCAAGCCACGCTGGTGTACTTCCATAGGAAATTCCTGTTTAAAGTTAATTTG
>NZ_JBFOLH020000060.1:0-288 GCF_040829825.2 Leadbetterella sp. DM7
TACCAGGCCTGAGCGCTATTGCTCCAGCCTCAGTAGCGAGTCTTGAACCGGGAGCAGAGACAACGTTTACGGCAACCTATACGGTAACGCAGTCGGATGTGAACAACGGCAAAGTACACAATACGGCCACGGCTAAAGGTACACCGCCTACAGGAGATGACGTGAAAGATACCGACGAGGAAGACGTACCGTTTACCAGCACGCCATCCATTGATCTTGTGAAGACAGCTTCGGCTGGCCCTCACGCGGTGGGAAGTGTGATTACCTATAGCTTCAAAGTGAAGAACA
>NZ_JBFOLH020000061.1:0-279 GCF_040829825.2 Leadbetterella sp. DM7
GCGGCGGTGCCGGACAAGGTCGTGGCCGGCGGCGCGCGGGCGGCGAACATGCCCAACTGGGCCGGGATCGACGAGCGCACCGGCGAGCCGTGGGCGGCGATGTTCTTCAACAACGGCGGCGGCGCCGGCGCGGCCAAGGGCACCGACGGCTGGCCGATCCTGGCCACGCTGGCGGCGATGGGCGGCCTCAAGTCGCTGGTGATCGAGCAGCTGGAGCTGCTCTACCCGCTGCTGGCCGACAGCATGGAGATCGAGCCCGACTCGATGGGCGTCGGCGAG
>NZ_JBFOLH020000062.1:0-279 GCF_040829825.2 Leadbetterella sp. DM7
GTTCTGTTCATGCACATTAGACATACTTGCTGACAATGAAGTCAGCCACCTCATGCAGTCAGCTGTTTTAATAATCTACATTAATGGGTAAATTTTAAAAAATGGGTGTCAAAATTACACGTGTGAAATATGCAGTTACTATTTTTGCATGTGAACTTTTCTGCTTTTCTTATTCTTAATTTGCGAGCAAATCTGATTTAGGCTCCTACAGTATTCTTCTGTGTAGTCCTAAGGACTGAGTGAAGTTCTTGTTATCTGGTTATTAATAATTAAAACCCT
>NZ_JBFOLH020000063.1:0-279 GCF_040829825.2 Leadbetterella sp. DM7
TAACTGAAGTCCGCTACCGTTATGGCGCTGTTGCGTTAAAAACACTTCTTGATGCACAGCAAACTACACGTACTGCGCGCTTGAGTCTTGTTGAAACCAAACAAAGCCAATACAACGCTTATGTTACCCTTATGCAGGCATTAGGCGGTTCACCTGTAAAAGAACTGCCGCAATAACTTGCGCCCAGTAAAAAAGCCGTAGTCCTTCAACTACGGCTTTTTTTATGTCTGAATAAATCTTAAGACTTATTCATCATCCATCATAGATTGGCTCATACCT
>NZ_JBFOLH020000064.1:0-279 GCF_040829825.2 Leadbetterella sp. DM7
CGTGCTCCTCGGCCAGGCCGTCGAGGTCCTCCGGCTCCAGCGACTCGATCAGGACCCGGCCGCCGCGCTCCTCCAGCAGCTCCAGCCAGGCGGCCATCTTGCGCCGCTGGTCGACCGACTGCGCGGGCGCCGCCAGCCGGCCGCCGAACTGCAGCGCCAGGCCGCCGTCGGGCTCGCCGACGCTGTAGCGGATGCCCCGGATCTGGGGCGTCTCCTCCGGCCACAGGTCGAGGCCCAGCTCGCGCTCCAGGGCCAGCGACGAGTCGAACATGCACTGGG
>NZ_JBFOLH020000065.1:0-279 GCF_040829825.2 Leadbetterella sp. DM7
ACAGACTTGATTTGCTCCTTAACAAGCTTGGCCGCATCTGCCTCTTTACGCCACAATTCAATATTTGCGCGCATTTCCACTGCTTTTTCAGAAGTGGAATTCTTGTTCTTGCCGAAGAATGTGCCGTTATAAAGTTTTTGCTGTACTGCTAAATTAACTTCCGCACGTTTCTGAATCTGTGCGGCCTTATAAGCCATTTCACGGCGTTCAGCGAGCAGCTTCTCGTTATTCTTAATCTCAGCCTGTAAAGCTCTAGCGTTATTCGCAAGTGTTCGTTTT
>NZ_JBFOLH020000066.1:0-279 GCF_040829825.2 Leadbetterella sp. DM7
GGCATCACCGCCCCCACGGCCCGGCAGGACGCCAGCGACGCCGATTGGCAGACGCTGATCGACCACATGATCGCCCTTGGCATGAGCAAAGAGGCTCTCGCCGGCCTGGCCCAGCAGGACCCCACCAATCCGGCCCTGTGCGGCACCATGATCAGCCTGTTCCAGGCCATGGCCAGCGAACCCACTGGCGCCGGCGCCCGCGTGCGCGCACAATTCTTCAGCCAGGTCGCCGCCCTTTAAGCCACGCGCTCACATCCGGAGGAAACTATGTTCCCAAAG
>NZ_JBFOLH020000067.1:0-279 GCF_040829825.2 Leadbetterella sp. DM7
GTCGGCCATCGCGGCCCGCGAGGAACTCAATTCCTGGCGCCGCAACTACTGGACGTCGGGTTATGGGGAAGGCTGGGCCCTCTATGCCGAGTGGCTGATGGCCGATTTGGGGTACATGGACGATCCCGGCCACTTCATGGGCTTGCTCGACGGGCAGTCCATGCGCGCCGCCCGCGTCGTACTCGACATCGGCCTGCACTGCCAGTTCGAGGCCCCCGAGGAAATGGGCGGCGGCGAATGGAATTGGGACAAAGCCTGGGCCTTCTTCAACAACCACGT
>NZ_JBFOLH020000068.1:0-279 GCF_040829825.2 Leadbetterella sp. DM7
GTGGTCCTGCGCTCGCGCTCGGTGCCGGAGGAGGACCGCGTCCCCTTCGCCGCCCTCGGTCATCTGCTGCGCGACGAGGAGGCGACGGCCCTGGGCCGGCTCCCGGACCCCGCGCGCACGGCGCTGGCCGTCGCCCTCGGTCGCGCGACGGGCGTCCCGCCGTCCGCGGTCGCGGTCGCCGCCGGGGTCGTCGCGCTGCTCGCGTCGGTCGCCGAGCGCGAAGGCGGCGTCCTGCTCGCGCTCGACGACGTCCAGTGGATGGACGAGCCGTCGCTCACG
>NZ_JBFOLH020000069.1:0-279 GCF_040829825.2 Leadbetterella sp. DM7
TGAAAAAAATGCTTATGGCGCTGAGTTTAACTGGCGCACTTTTGGGTGGTACTGCCGCTTGGGCAGAAGAGACTGTAACAACACCAACATCTGAGGTTACAGCAACATCAACGTCTGAAGCTCCTGCAACAATTGCAGCGGCACCAGCAGCTGAGGAAACTCCGGCCGCTCCGACACCGACTGCAAAACTCGATACCGGTGATACATCTTGGATTTTAATTTCAACAGCTTTGGTTCTGTTGATGACAATTCCAGGCTTGGCGTTATTTTACGGTGGTA
>NZ_JBFOLH020000070.1:0-279 GCF_040829825.2 Leadbetterella sp. DM7
GGGCCTGATTCAGACGTTTTGAATACATATCACTCATGCCGATTGCTTGCTTTTCTGCTTGCGTTTCAGGTGTACCAACAATAATGAAACCGCGGCGGGAGTCACACCTTGAACCCGTCCGGCCTGTCCAATCGTCAATGGCTTAGCCGCCTTCAACCGTTGGCGAACTTCGATCGACAAGCCTTTGATATCGTCATAATCCAGATCCTCTGGAATACCCTGCTCTTCCAGGGCTGCCTGTCGCGTCACCTCATCCTGCTGGCGCGCTACATAGCCGGC
>NZ_JBFOLH020000071.1:0-279 GCF_040829825.2 Leadbetterella sp. DM7
TGGTGTTATTCATAGGTTGGCTCCCACAGGCTTCTGCGAGCCTGGCGATTCACGTCGTCCTCAAGCAGGTGAATCTGCTGCCGGCGAATCTTGTCGCGCATGGCGACGGAGTCCACCCCGGTGAATAGCAACGGTTCCGCATGCAGTCGTCGAGCTGCGCCATCGCTTACCAGTTCCTGGCAGATCACGGCCTGAATGCCTTCAGCCACAACATCGTAGGCATTGGACGCGAGGGGTTTGGCCAGGGTGATAAGCCGTTCGATGGCTTGCGGGCAGTTC
>NZ_JBFOLH020000072.1:0-279 GCF_040829825.2 Leadbetterella sp. DM7
TGTCCGGGTTGCCGGCCTTGCCGATCCCGGCGATCCGCCCGCCGACGATCCCGACGTCCGCCTTGACGATCCCCCAGTGGTCGACGATCAGCGCGTTCGTGATCACCGTGTCGACGGCGCCCTGCGCGTTCGTCGCCGTGCCCTGGCCCATGCCCTCGCGCAGCGTCTTGCCGCCGCCGAAGACGGCCTCCTCCCCGGGGACGGTGAGATCGCGCTCGACCCGCACGGTCAGCGCGGTGTCGGCCAGGCGCAGGCGGTCGCCGGTCGTCGGGCCGTACA
>NZ_JBFOLH020000073.1:0-279 GCF_040829825.2 Leadbetterella sp. DM7
CGAGGGGAGGGTTCCGCGTCGTATCTACTGGCCTGTGGCACGGGGGTTGACCTTCCTCGCAACTGCCCTCCAGGGCTGCTCGGGCAACCGTGGCTGGCGGTGGCACGTACCTCGCGCATTACTAGTGGCGCCCTCATCCGGGCCGCTGTCCCGCTCTCGGAGTCGGCTGCTTTGGAGTCCGGTGAGGCGATGCTGACGAGCGACACAACGGTGACTTGGGATGGCGGGAAAGTACGGGGCAGGCGGGTGTTGCGCCTCGGTGCGATCGAGTTGTCGTCG
>NZ_JBFOLH020000074.1:0-279 GCF_040829825.2 Leadbetterella sp. DM7
GGGGTATTGAAGCTACGGTAAATGGCGGCAAATTCCGGCAGGACAAAGTGCAGCATGGCGAAAACGACCAGGGCGGCCATTGTTAGAATAATGGCGGGATAGCGCAGCGCCTTTTTCACGCTAACCGTAATCTGCCGTTGCGCTTTTTGCTGACGGGCCAGTTCAAAGCAGCATTCGGCCAGTTTGCCGGTCAGTTCTCCGGTGCGGATCATCGTCTGGTAGAGCGGCGGAAATACCTGCGGCCAGGAGACTAATGCGCTGGAAAAAGGGACGCCCTGT
>NZ_JBFOLH020000075.1:0-278 GCF_040829825.2 Leadbetterella sp. DM7
GACCCGCAGGGCCCGCCGGAGCGTGTCGGGGCGGGACCCGAGGCCCTTGGCGGTGGCCTGCAGCGCGCCCTGGAAGTAGGCCCGCGTGTCGGCGTCGAGCGACTGCAGGACCTCGTCGATCTGGACCTGCGAGACCGTCTGCGCGGCGGGAACGATCTGGTCGGTGTCGATCTCCGGCGCGCGGGGGTCACCCGGGTCGAGGTCGATCGTCATGTCCTGGAGCCCCGTCCGGGGCCGCAGCGTGAGCCGGGCCCCGCGGTGGACGCTGTCGAGCTGGT
>NZ_JBFOLH020000076.1:0-278 GCF_040829825.2 Leadbetterella sp. DM7
CGCCACGGGCGCCCGCGCCGAGCAGATCTCCGGAGCAGCCCGTGCCTACGGCGCACGCAGGCGCCCCGGCGGGAGATCGTCCGCGCCGGCCCCGCGGCACGGCTCGCCGACCCGGGCCGCCGCCGAACGGGTCGCGCGACTGGGCGCGAAGTTGCGCCGCCCGACCGCGCGCGCCCGGCGCCGGCGGCCGGACGGCCGACAGCCGCGGATGCCACGATGTGGCCGTGCTGTACGAGCGACTCGCGCGACCGGTCGTCTTCCGCCTCGGCGGCGGGGAT
>NZ_JBFOLH020000077.1:0-278 GCF_040829825.2 Leadbetterella sp. DM7
TCACTATTGAGCCATTGACTCCTGCCTCCAACTGGCCCATCATGCCAGTCTTCATTGGCCACTTGTTAAATAAAATAAATTAATAGAGATGTTTTATCTCCTAGAACTGGAAGGGACCTTCCTTCCCCCCGCCTTCACTAGCGGGACCAAGTACTGATTTTTGCCCCAGATCTCTAGGTGGCCCCCTCAAGGATTGAGCTCACAACCCTCTGTTTAGCAGGCCAATGTTCAAACCACTGAGCTATCCCTCCCCCCTTTCAGCTTTTCATCCTCTTTCC
>NZ_JBFOLH020000078.1:0-278 GCF_040829825.2 Leadbetterella sp. DM7
ATCTGGGCACCATTCTCGAAAACTTCTGGCAGCTCGAAGGCGGTCAGTCGGCTTCGGGCGCACTGCTCGACCACATCGTGCAGTGGCATGGCGCCGGCGGCGAGCCGACGCCCGAGCTGCATGCTGCCATCGTCGCTCGCATCATGGGGTTGCGCGAAGCCGAAGGCGTTGCACTGGCCGACCGGCTGCATGTGCTGCCCGATTTCCACGGCAATCGCTCGCCTCTGGCCGATCCCAACGCGCTGGGCGTGATTTCGGGCCTAACGCTGGACAGCGAT
>NZ_JBFOLH020000079.1:0-278 GCF_040829825.2 Leadbetterella sp. DM7
TCACCGCGCCCGCGAGCCCCATAATGATGCCCGCGATGACCGCGCCGACGATGCCGACCCAGCCGAACGAGATGAAGTACTGGATGACCTCGGCGCCGGTCGCAAAGCCGGCGCCGACCAGGAGGCCGACGAAGGCCATCGCCACGAAGATTGATCGTTTCACCGCGCCTGTTCCCCCTTTGTTCTTTCCCTGCTTGGCATTCCCCGCACCTATCGTGCGGGCTCTTCTCACTGCGTGCTCGCGCCGCCCGCGGGCCCGAGGCCTTTAACGGCCGCCT
>NZ_JBFOLH020000080.1:0-278 GCF_040829825.2 Leadbetterella sp. DM7
GGGTTCATCTCCTGCACTCCCCCACCGTCCTTCGCCAGCTGGTCGCCGGCACGGCGCCGGGATCGCTGGTCGTCGACCTCGGCGCCGGTCCCGGCACGATCACCGCGGCGCTGGCCGCCCGCGGTGCGTCGGTGCTGGCGATCGAGCGCGATCCGCGCTTCGCCGCCGTGCTCCGCCGCCGGTTCGCCGACCAGCCGCGGGTCCGCGTGGTCGAGGCCGACCTGCGCCGCGCCCGGCTGCCGGCCCGCGCGCGGGTGGTGGCGAACCCGCCGTTCGCG
>NZ_JBFOLH020000081.1:0-270 GCF_040829825.2 Leadbetterella sp. DM7
TATCTCAGTGCCAGTGTGGGGGATACTCCTCTCAGAGCCCCTAAGGATCATCGCCTTGGTGAGCCGTTACCTCACCAACTAACTAATCCTACGCACGCCCATCCATATCCGATAAATCTTTTAACATAAACCGATGCCAGTTCATGTGTTATGCGGTATTAATCCCAGTTTCCTAGGGCTATCCCCCTGATATGGCCAGGTTGCATACGCGTTACGCACCCGTTCGCCGGTGACATTGCTGCCCCCTCGACTTGCATGTATTAAGCCTGC
>NZ_JBFOLH020000082.1:0-270 GCF_040829825.2 Leadbetterella sp. DM7
GGGATGCCTAGGGTCTCAGAGGCGAAGAAGGACGTGATAAGCTGCGATAAGCTGCGGGGAAGAGCACACATCTATTGATCCGCGGATTTCCGAATGGGGCAACCCTTTCTGGTGAAGCCAGAAAATCCATGACAAAGGTCATGAGAAGCGAACGTGGGGAACTGAAACATCTAATTACCCATAGGAGGAGAAAACAAAAGTGATTCCGCAAGTAGTGGCGAGCGAACGCGGAGAAGCCCAAACCGGATATGTTACGGCATACCCGGGGTT
>NZ_JBFOLH020000083.1:0-255 GCF_040829825.2 Leadbetterella sp. DM7
TTTTCACCTTTCCTTCACAGTACTAGTTCACTATCGGTGTCTCAGGAGTATTTAGCCTTGGCGGATGGTGCCGCCGGTTTCAAAGGGGATTTCACCGGTCCCCCCCTACTCAGGATCCTGCTCTCTCATTACTTCTTTACGCTTACGTGTCTCTCACACTCTCCGGATGACCTTCCCAGATCATTCAGCTTAAAATAACTCGATTCCAGCAGTCCTACAACCCCGGGTATGCCGTAACATATCCGGTTTGGGCTT
>NZ_JBFOLH020000084.1:0-255 GCF_040829825.2 Leadbetterella sp. DM7
TGTAACGCTGAACAATGTAACAGTGACTGACCCACTACCAGGCTTAGGAACAATAACTCCAGCCTCAGTAGCGAGCCTTGAACCGGGAGCAGAGACAACGTTTACGGCAACCTATACGGTAACGCAGTCGGATGTAAACAACGGTAAGATCCACAATACGGCAACCACGAAAGGTACGCCTCCAAGTGGTCCGGATGTGAAAGATACCGACGAGGAAGACGTACCGTTTACCAGCACGCCATCCATTGATCTTGT
>NZ_JBFOLH020000085.1:0-255 GCF_040829825.2 Leadbetterella sp. DM7
GTAGAAGTGGTCTATACGCATAACCGGGTAAGTATCTACCATAAATCCAAACTGCTGGCTACTCACCTAAGAACCCGTAAGAAACACGCCTATACCACTGTAGAGGAGCATCTGCCCTCCCGATACCGCGATTACAAAGATCGTAGCCCGGACTATTACCGAAACAGAGCCAAAGCCTATGGAGATGAGTTCTGTGAGCTGATTAACCGGATTCTGATGCGCAAAATGCATGTGGAACAGAACTACAAGAGTTGT
>NZ_JBFOLH020000086.1:0-233 GCF_040829825.2 Leadbetterella sp. DM7
CCTTGCCGTTGTTCACATCTGCCTGCGTTACCGTATAAGTTGCCGTAAACGTTGTTTCTGCACCCGGTTCAAGGCTGGCTACTGAGGCAGGAGTTATTGTTCCTAAGCCTGGTAGTGGGTCACTTACCGTTACATTGCTCAGTGTTACATTACCCGTGTTCTTCACTTTGAAGCTATAGGTAATCACACTTCCCACCGCGTGAGGGCCAGCCGAAGCTGTCTTCACAAGATCA
>NZ_JBFOLH020000087.1:0-210 GCF_040829825.2 Leadbetterella sp. DM7
CAATAACTCCAGCCTCAGCAGCGAGCCTTGAACCGGGAGCAGAGACAACGTTTACGGCAACCTATACGGTAACGCAGGCAGACGTGAACAACGGCAAAGTACACAATACAGCCACGGCTAAAGGTACGCCGCCTACAGGAGATGACGTGAAAGATACCGACGAGGAAGACGTACCGTTTACTGCGGCGCCATCCATTGATCTTGTGAAGA